>DAOUEG010000033.1:0-14332 GCA_034430495.1 Dehalococcoidales bacterium | reverse complement strand
AGATGCCGGTCATCAGCACCTTCCTGGCCCGCATCCGCGTCCTCAAGCCGCAGTGGCTGGTGAAGGGGCGGCCCTTCGCCATCGTGCTGGCGTTCGTCATCGGGGCCATCCTGACGCCGCCGGACCCCGTCAGTCAGGCCATCCTGGCGGTGCCGCTCCTCATCCTCTACGAGATGAGCATCTTCCTCGCCAAACGCGCCTACCCCAGGCCGGCCGAGCCGGAAACGGCGGAAGTCGTCGAGGCGTGACCTGCCTCCAAAAAGAAAGGGGAGCCGATCGGCTCCCCCTGGTTAACTTGGTAGCGGGGGCAGGATTTGAACCTGCGACCTCCGGGTTATGAGCCCGACGAGCTACCACTGCTCTACCCCGCGTCAAGACACATCTTTCAGTATAGACCGTACGGTCAACCCTGTCAACCCTGCGCGGCCGCCTGGCGCTTGCGGTGCCCTTCCAGATAGCGCCGCGCGAAGCGGTCCCGCCCCATCACCAGGTCAGCCGCCAGCACGTACGGCATCACGTGGGCGGCGTTGGCGATGAGCGCCGTCCCGCCGGCGAAAATGACCGCGGAAATCCAGGCCCCGTTCAGCAGGTTCCGGTCCGGCATGCCGAAGGAGACGTTGCTGGCGCCCATCGTCATGTTGACGCCGAGCTCGGTGCGGATGCGGTAGAGCGCGTCCAGCACGTCCCTGCCGGATTTCGCCTCGGCGCCGATGGAGTAGCACATCACGTCAATGACGATGTCCTCCTTGGGGATACCGAGCTTGTCGGCCGCCGCGACGATTTTGTGGGCCACCGCCACGCGCTTGTCGGCGCTCTTCGGGATGCCCTCGTCGTCCTGCACCAGGCCGACGACCGCCGCGCCGTACTCCTTGACGAGCGGCAGTACCCTCTCCAGCGATTTCGTCTCGCCGTTCACGGAGTTCACCAGCGCCTTGCCCTTGTAGACCTTGAGGCCGGCTTCCAGGGCGTCCGGGTTGGGGCTGTCAATGCAGATAGGCGCATCAACGGTCTCCATGATGAGCTTGATGGCCTTCGGCAGCAGTTTGGTGTCGTCCACGCCCTGGGCGTTGACGTTGCAGTCCAGGATGGCCGCGCCCGCGGCAACCTGGTCGAGGGCTTCCTGCTTTATCATGGCAATATCGCCGGACTGGACCGCCGCGGTGAGCTTCTTCCTCCCGGTGGGGTTGATGCGCTCGCCGATGATGACCGTCGGGCGGTCGTACGAGATGATGACTTCCTTGGTGGCGGAACTTACTTTGGTCTCCATGGTCGGTTTCTCCTGTCGCTTAGACTATCGGCTCCCGCCCCGTCCGGCGCGGCAACCCGGGTGTGGTTCAACGGGGGTCGTCACCCCCCTGCTATTATACCCTATTTGGAATAGGTGCCGTACTCCCGGGCCGCCTCCATCATGGCCTTGAGGTTGTTGGCGTCGCCCTTGTTCATGCCGGCCCCGCCGCTGAGGATGTAGCCGCCGCCCGGCGCGCAGGTCTCGATGAGCTTCCGGCAGCTCTCCTTCACCTGGTCATGGCTGCCGGTCACGAGGATGGAAGCCGGGACGTTCCCGGCGATGCAGGCCACGTTGCCGAGGATTTTCTTGGCCCTGGCCATGTCCATGACCTCAAAGTACCAGATGATGGCGCTCTTCGGCATGTCGGCGATGACCTCCAGCCGGGGTTCGTAGTTCCCCTCGGCGAACGGCATCGGCACGATGCCCTCTTCGATCAGTCCGAGCAGCACCTTCTTGAAGGTCGGCCAGTAGAAGGTCTCGAACTGCTTCTGGGACATGAAGCTGTTTTCGCCCTTGTGAAGGGGCATCGGCACCACCGGGGAAAGCGCGTTGTTCACGCCCCGCACCGCCCCCCTGACGATGATGGGCACCAGGCGCTCCATCATCTCGTGGATTTTCTCCGGCCGGCGGAACATGTCCCCGACGATGCCCTCGGTGCCCCGCAGCACGTCCGAGACGTTATCGAACGGCGCCCCGGCCATGCCCCCGCCGAAGGGCGGGAAACCCTCTTCCAGCAGCCTCCGGCTCACCCCGCCCACCGCCTGCGCCCACCGGCGTATCTCGCTACCGGCGTCGAGCAGGTTCTGGAGGGACTGCTGCACCTCCGGCCGCGAGGCGGAGAGTATCCAGCCGAGCGGGTTGGTGAGCACCGGGCTGAAGGGCGCCAGGTACTGGAAGCCCTCGAAGCCGCTGGCGGTGCGTGGCAGGAAGGTGCGGAGCCAGTAGTCCGTGGGGTTCATGTTGAAATCGTCGTACTCGTCCGCCTGCATGTAGACGCCTTCGAGGTACTGGTACATGGGGGCGTCGTCCGGCAGGCCGTGGGTCGGCCACTTGTGGAGCTTGTGGCCGATGATTTCCAGCACGCGGCCGGGGTAGACGAGGCCCGGGCCGGAGGCGCTGTCCGGCTGCATCTCCTGGTTGAAGCGGTACCAGGCGTCGGCCAGCTTGTCATAATCATACATCACCTGGCCGAGGTTGTAGCCCGCCCAGGACGCCGGCAGGTAGCCGGCGGGCAAATTGACCGGCACGCGGTCCGGCTCTTCCAGCTTGATGGCCTTGATGTAGCGGGTGACGCGCTCGCGGTAGCGCTGCCTGGCCGCCTCGTCCTTGAACCGGACGCCCGGGGCGTCGAGCCATTTCCCGAAGCGGACCTCGCGCCGCTCCTGCCAGGTCATGTCTTCCCATTGCTTCTCGGTTTCCATGAAACGTCCTCGTCTTATTTGTAGACGCCGTACTCCTTGGCGGCGTCCATCATGGCGTGCAGGTTCTCCAGGTTGCCCTTCTCCAGGCTGGCGGAGGCACCCAGGATGTAGCCGCCCCCCGGGGCGCAGGTCTCGATGAGCTTCCGGCAGCCCTCTTTCACGTCGGCGGCGGTGCCCGTCACCATGATGGAGATGGGCAGGTTCCCAACGATGCAGTTGTTCCGCCCCACGGTGGCCTTGGCCTTGGCCATGTCCATATACTCGAAGTACCAGGCCATGGACGCCCGTGGCATTTCCTGGATGACCTCCAGCCGCGGGATGTAGTTGCCCTCGGCGAAGGGCATCGGCACGAGCCCCTCCTCGATGATGCCAAGCAGCACCCTCTTGAAGCTCGGCCAGTAGAACGTCTTGAACTGCTTCGGCGACATGAAGCCCTTTTCGCCCTTGTGGAGCGGCATCACCACCACCGGCGAGAGCGAGTGCTCGGCGCTGGAGACGGCCTGCTCGATGACGATGGGCACGATGCGCTCGATGGCCTCGTGGATTTTCTCCGGCTGGCGGAACATGTCCATGAAGATGCCCACCGTGCCGCGGAGCATGTCCGTCAGCATGTCGAAGGGCGCGCCGGACATCCCGCCCCCGAAGCCGGGATACCCCAGCGAGAGCGCCGTCCGGCTGACCTCCCCGGTGATGCGGCCCCAGGCCGCCACCTCGTCGCCGGCCTTCCAGATGGTCCGGAACATCTCCCGCATCTCCGGCGCGGAGAAGGCCATGATGGTCCCGAAGGGCAGCCCTATCATGGGATTGAGGTGCATGAAGCTGGCGAGCGGCTCGAAGGCCCTGGCCTGCCGCGGCATGAAGGTGCGCAGCCAGAAATCGGACGGGTCGGTGATGAGCTTGTCGTACTCGTCGGCCTTCATGTACTCGCCTTCGATGAACTGGTAGTTCGGCGTGTCGTCCGGCGTGCCGTGGCCCGGCCAGGTGTGCATCTTGTGGCCGATGATGTCGAACATCGGCGCCGGCAGCACCAGTCCCGGCCCGCCGTAGCTGTCCATGTCCCCGAAGTCGTACATGAACTTCAGCCAGGCGTCACGCTGCTTCTCGTAATCGTACATGACCGTCTTCAGGTTGTAGCCGGCGTGGTAGGCCGGGAAGTACCCGGTCGGCAGGTTGACCGGCACCCGGTCCGGCTCTTTCAGGTTGATGACGTCCTGGTAGCGCTGGACGCGGGCGCGGTAGCGCTCCCTGGCGGCGGCGTCCTTGAACTCGACGCCGGGGGCTTCGAGCCAGCGCTCGAAGCGCCGCTTCCGCTTCTCCTGCCAGGTCAGCTCGTTCCAGTTGGCGATGCCTTCCATGCCGTTTCCTCCCTTAGTAGACGCCGTACTCCATGCCGGTCTCGATCATGGCGCGGATGTTGTCCGGATTGCAGGTGCCGGCGATGCTCGAACCCATGCTGAGGACGTAGCCGCCCCCCGGCGCGCAGGTCTCGATGAGCCAGCGGCAGTACTTCCGGATGTCGTCCGGCCCCAGCGTCTTCATCTGCCACGCCTGGACGTTGCCGGCGATGCAGGTGTGCCCGCCGAGCACCTTCTTGGCGAGGGCCATGTCCGTCTTCTCGAACGTCCACAGCACGCCCGTCCCGGGCAGGTCCTTGATGTACTCCAGCCGCCGGTTGTAGGTGCCGTCAATGATGGGCGACGGCACCAGCCCCTCCTCGATGAGCCCGAGCAGCAGCTTCCGGTAGCTCGGCCAGTAGAACCTCTCGAACTGCTTGTCGGACATGAAAACGTCGTCGCCCTTGTGCATGGGGATGAAGACCTGGGGGCTGTCGCCGAGGTCCGCCATGCCGATGGCCGAGGCGAGGCTCACCGGCAGGACCCGCTCGCAGAGCTCGAGGATTTGCTCCGGCCGCCGGAACATGTCCATCACCGAGCCGTGGGTGCCCCGCAGCATGTCCGCCACGGTATCGAACGGGGCGAGCGCCACGCCCCCGCCGCCGGACGGGTACCCCATCCCGCGGAGCTCCAGGTCGAGCTTCCCGCTGGCCTCGTTCCAGGCGGCGGACACCTCGTGGGCCGCCAGGAGCCGCTCCGCCATTTTCTTGAAAGCCGGCGAACCGGCCGCCATCATCAGCTGCTGGCCGGCCCCCATGAAGGCCTCGATAGGCGGCAGGTCGGCCAGCGGCTTGAAAACACCATAGGTGCGGGGCAGGAACACCCGCAGAATGTAGTCGGCGGGGTTGTGGAAGTACGCCTCGTACTCGCCCTCCCGCATGTACTCCTGCTCGACGAACTGGAATATCTCGGCGTCGTCCGGCAGGCCGCCGCCGGGCCACTTGCTGGTGCAGGTCTCCATCAGCTCGTTGACGCGGCCGCTCGAGCCGCCGGCCATGGGCATGGCGTCCGTCTCGAACTCGCGTGCGTACTTCAACACGGACTCCCGCATCTTGGCGGCGTCGTACATGATGGTCTTGAGGTCGTAGCCGGCGTAGTAGGCCGGGAAGGACCCGGTGGCAATGTTGAGGGGGACGCGGTCCGGCGGCTCCTCCATCTTGATGGCCTTCACGTAGCGGTCCACCCGGGCGTCGTGCTTGGCCTTCGCCTCCGGGCTCTCGAAATTCACCCCGTGGGCCGCCCGCCACCATGCGAAGCGCACGTCGCGTTTTTCCTGCCAGGTCAGTTCGGACCAGTTATCGGGTTTCTGCATGGAACGGCCTCCTGCCGGTTTAATAGTTGCCGTATTTCTTGACGGTGTCCATCATCATGCGGATGTTCTCCGGCTTGGCCTTGTCGAAGGTGGCGCCGCCGCTGAGGATGTAGCCGCCCCCCGGCGCGCAGTCGTCAATGAGCTTGCGGCAGGCCGCCTCCATGTCCTGCGGGGTGCCGGTGTAGGCCAGCGAGACCGGCAGGTTCCCGACGATGCAGGACACCTTGCCGACCGTCTCCTTGGCGCGCTTCATGTCCGTCTGGTCGAACATCCAGGTCACGCCCCCCTTGGGCATGTCCTGGATGTACTCCAGCCGGTTGTTGTAGCGGCCCTCGGCCACCGGGAAGGGCAGGCAGCCGTCGTCAATGAGGGCCAGCAGCATCCGCTTGAAGGTGGGCCAGTAGAACGTCTCGAACTGCTTGTTGGACATGAAGGTGTCGTCGCCCTTGTGGAGCGGCATCTGGACCACCGGGCAGTTGGCCATGTCCGCCATCCGGATGCCGTTCTCGACGAGCCGCGGCAGCACGAACTCCATGGCCTCGTGTATCTTGTCCGGCTGCCGGAACATGTCCCGGACGATGCCGTGCGTGCCCCGGAGGCTGTCCGCGAAGACGTCGAACGGGGCCACCGCCAGCCCGCCCCGGAACATCGGGAACCCCTTGGCGAACGCCCCCCGGGTGGTCTCCATATTGGCCTTGTTGTAGGCCGGCATTTGCTGGCTGGCCTCGTAGATGGCGTTGGCGAGCTCGATGAACCGCGGGTCGCTGCACAGGCCGATGAGCCGCTGCGGCAGGCCCATGTAGCCGGAGAAGGACGGCTGCTCGGCGAAGAGCTCGAAGGCCCCCATCTCCCGGGGGAGGAGCTTGCGAAGCTGGAAATCGAGCGGGTCCTTCATGAAGAGGTCGTACTCGTCCGCCTTCATGTACTCCGCCTCGACGAACTGGTAGGAATGGCTGTCGTCCGGCAGGCCGTGGCCGGGCCACTTCATCGTCCGGGCGTCCAGCAGGTCGCTGACCGGCGCCGTGAAGTATATCGTCCCGTCGAAGGTGTCCGAATCGAACTCGTCGAGGAACTTGAGCCAGGCCCACTTCATCCTCTCCGGGTTGTACATCGCCTCCTTGAGGGTGATGCCGGCGGTGTAGGCCGGGAGCCAGCCGGCCGGGACGGCGCAGGGCACCCGGTCCGGGATTTCCAGGGAGGACGCCCTGGCGAGCCGGGTGGCCCGCGCCTTGAACCCGGCCTCCGCCTCCTTGCTGACCCACTCGACGTCGGGCGGGTTGATCCAGCTCTCCAGCCGGAGCTGGCGCTTCTGCTGCCACGTCAGTTCGTTCCAGTTGTCCGGTCTGGTAAACACGGTGCTACCTCCTGGGTTTTTGCCATGGTGCCGGCCCGCCGGCGGTGGGCCGGCGCCCGACTACTTGAACGTTCCGTACTCGACGGCCGCTGCCATCATGGCGCGGAAGTTGTCGGGGTCGCCCTTATCAATGCCGGCGCCGCCGGTCAGGATGAAGCCGCCGCCTTCGGCGCAGTCCTCGATGAGCTGCCGGCAGTTCTCCTTGACCTGGGCCGGGGTGCCGGTGACCATCAGCGACGACGGCGTGTTGCCGGCGATGCAGGACACGCCGCCGAGCACCTTCTTGGCCTCTTTCATGTCCGTCTGGTCAAAGTACCAGACCACGCCGCTCTTGGGCATGTCGGTAATCTGGTGGATGCGGTTGTTGAACTTGCCCTCGGCGAAGGGCATCGGCACCAGCCCCTCGTCAATCATGGCCAGCAGCATCTTCTGGAAGGTCGGCCAGTAGAACTTCTCGAACTGCTTGTCAGACATGAAAACGTCGTCGCCCTTGTGGAGCGGGATGAAGATGACCGGCGAGGTGGTGAAGTCCGCCATGCGGCGCATCGTCTCGATGTTCCGCGGCAACTCTTCCTCCATGGCCTCGATGATGCGTTCCGGCTGCCGGAAGATGTCCTTGACGATGCCCGTCGTGCCCCGCAGCATGTCCGCCAGGTGGTCGAACGGCGCGCCGCCGGCGCGCACCATGCCGCGCACCGAGGGATAGCCGTTAGCGAGGATCTCGTCGCTCGTCTCCCGCACGACCTTCTGCCACGCCTCGTACTCCGGCCCGAGCTTGAGGAGCGTCTCGAAGACCTGCCGCAGCGCCGGGTCGGTGAAGGCCTGGACCCAGGTCATCGCCTGGCCGAGCGCGCGCACCGGCGGCAGGCCCTGGAACGGCTCGAACAGCCCGGCGGTGCGCGGCAGGTTCTTGCGGATTTGATAGTCGCCGGGCTCGTGCAGGTACTCGTCGTACTCGTCCGCCTGCATGTACTCGCCCTCGACGAACTGGTAGTACGTCGCCGTCTCCGGCAGGCCGTAGCCGGGCCACTTCTGGGTTTTCATCTGGAGGGCTTCCATGACTTTGCCCGGAAAGACGAGCGTCGGCCCGTAGTAGGTGTCCATTTCCGGGAAATCGTGCATGAACTTCAGCCAGGCCCGGCGCATCTCGGCCGCGTCGTACATGACGGTCTGGAAGCTGACCCCGGCGTTGAAGGCCGGGTAGAAGCCCACCGGCGGGATGACCGGCACGCGGTCGCCCTCCTCCATCCTGATGGCGTGGATGAAGCGGGTGACCCGCTCCCGGTACTTCGTCTCCGCTTCGTCGCTGACGAAGTTCACGTCCGGAGGATTGAGCCAGCGCTGGAACCGCACTTCCCGCCGTTCCTGCCACGTCATCTCCTCCCATTTTTTCTCTGCCATGTGACTTTTCCCCCTTGTTGCCACGAATTACTAATAGACGCCGTACTCGCGGGCGGCTTCCATCATCGCGCGGAGGTTCTCCGCCTTCACCTCGGTAGCGCTGGCGCCTCCGGTGAGGATGTAGCCGCCCCCCGGCGCGCAAATCTCGATGAGCCGCCGGCAGTAGTCCTTGACCGCTTCCGCCGTGCCGGTGCACAGCAGCGAAACCGGGACGTTGCCGGTCAGGCAGCAGGTCTCCCCGAGCACGCGCTTGGCCTCCGCCATGTCCGTCTGGTCGAAGTGCCACACCATCCAGCCGGCCGGCAGGTCGCTTACCTGGCGCAGGCGCTTGTCGTAGTGCCCCTCGGCGAAGAGGGACACCATGAGGCCCGCGTCAATCAGGCCGAGGACGACCTTCCTGAGCGACGGCCAGTAGAACTTCTCGAACTGGGCGTCGGACATGAAGGTGTCGTCGCCCTTGTGGAGCGGGAAGGTGACCATCACCGCGCCGGAGGCATCCGCCGCGGCCACCGTGTTGCGGATGCAGAAGTCCGCTATCATATCGGTCGCCCGGATGACCTCGTCGGGGCGGCGGTACAGGTCCGTAATGATACCGCGGGTGCCCCGCAGCGCGTCCGAGAGGGTATCGAACGGGGCCATGGCGACGGTGCCCCGGATGCCCGGGAACCCCGCCCCGGCGGCCTCCCGCGCGAACCGCCCCATGACCTGCTGGTACCGCGCCATCTCGTCGCCGGCATCCGCCAGCGTGCGGAGGGCCGTGCGCAGCGCCGGATTGCCGAGCGGAAAGAGGAGCGCCTGGGGCCGCCCCAGCAGCGAGGTCAGCGGCGGGAGGAAGCGAAGGGCCTCCGCCTTGCCGAGGGCCCGCGGGATGAAGACGCGGAGGGCGTAATCGGACGGGTCCCGCAGGAACTGCTCGTACTCGTCCGCCATCATGTACTCGCCCTCCACGAACTGGTAGAACGGGGCGTTAGCGGGCAGGCCATGGCCGGGCCAGGCGTAGAGGTGGTAGTCCACCATCTCCAGCACCTTGCCGGAGTAGACGAGCATCGGCGGGGCGAGGCTGTCGGCGTCGAACTCGCGGTAGAAGCGCCGCCAGGCCCCGGCGAGCGCCTCGTAGTCATACATGACGGTGCGGAAATCGTAGCCCGCGTTGTAGGCCGGGAAACCCTCCACCGGCAGGGTCACCGGGACGCGGTCCGGGATCTGGTGGCGGATGGCTTTGGCGAGCCGGGTTATCCGGCCCTCGTAGTTCTCCCGGGCGGCCGGGCTTTCGAACTCGATGGCGCTCGTATCGAGCCACCGGGCGAAGCGCCGCTCCCGTTTCTCTTCCTTGCTCAGTGTGTTCCAGTCACTATCCATGCTTCGCTCTTATCTTCATCGCCCGGCCGGAAGCGCCGGACGCAGCGGGATGGACCGCGGGGCAGGGGGTACCGCAACGGTGTTCCCGGAAGGCCGGCAACGGCAGGCCGCCTGCCAGCACAACGGGAGCCGGGATGTTTCCCGGCTCCCGCGTGGTCGTGACAGGTTACCCGCTTCTAGTAGACGCCGTATTCCTGGGCGGCTTCCCACATGGCGTGCATGTTATCGGCGTTGCCTTCGTCGAGGTTGGCACCGCCGGCCAGCACGTAGCCGCCGTTCTTGCCGCAGACCTCGATGAGGTTGCGGCAGTAGTCTTTCACTTCCTGCGTGGTGCCGGTCATCATCAGCGACGTCGGCACGTTGCCCATGATGCAGGCGGTATCGCCGAGCACGCGCTTGGCCTCCGCCATATCCGTCTGGTCGAAGTACCAGCAGACCGCCCCCTTCGGCAGTTCCTTGATGACGTCGAGCCGCCGGTTGTAGGCCCCTTCCGCGAAGAGGATGGGCACGATGCCCTCCTCCACGAGGCCCATGATGACCTGCTTGAACGTCGGCCAGTAGAACGTCCGGTACTGCTTGTCGGACATGAACGCGTCCGCCCCCTTGTGGAGGGGCATGATGAGCGTCGGCATGCCGGAAGCGTTGACCGCGTCCACCGCCGAGCGTATTGACAGCGGGACGAGGCGTTCCATGGCTTCCTGGAGCTTGGCGGGCCGCTGGAACATGTCCTTCATGACGCCCTGCGTGCCCCGCAGGGTGTCCCCGATGGAATCGAACGGTGCCTTGGCCAGGCCGCCCATGAAGCCGGGGAAGCCCATCACCATGGACATGCCGATGACCTCGCCGACGACGCCCATCCAGTTCATGATTTCGGTGCCGGCGTCCATCATGGCCTTGAGGGCCGCCTGCATCGGGGGGGTGCCGAACGGCAGGAAGAACGAGATGGGTCCGTCAATCTCTTTCAGGGTCGTCAGGGCGGGGATATCGCGGAACGGCGCGAAGACGTCGAACACGCGCGGCAGGTAGGTTCTGAGCCAGAAGTCCGTCGGGTCCTGGATGAGGGCGTCGTATTCGTCGGCCATCATCCACTCGTTCTCCACCGCCTGGTAGGACGCGAAGTTTTCGGTCAGGCCGTGGCCGGGCCACTTGTACAGCTTGTAGCCGACGCCGTCGAGCGCCCGGCCCGGGGGTACCAGGGCCGGGGGCATGAAGGTGTCCATCTCGAACTCGTTGAGGAACTTCAGCCAGGCGTCCTTCAGCTTGCCGTAATCGTACATTACGGTCTTGAGGTTGAGGCCAGCGTAGTAGGCCGGGTAGTTGGAAGCCGGCAGTATCACCGGGACCCGGTCCGGCTGCTGGAGGGTAAACGCCTTCATGAACCGGGTGGCCCGTTCTCTATACTGCTTTTCCGCCTCGGGGCTGATGAAGTTCAACCCCTGCGGGGCCATCCAGCGTGCGAAGCGTTCCGCCCGTCTTTCGTCCGGTGTTAACTCCGCCCACTCAGCCATCGCTAGCTCGCCCCGACCCAGCCCTTGGCGAGGGCTACGGCGGCCATGGCGTCCTTGCCGAACGCATCGGCCTTGGCGTACTTGCGGACCTCGTCGTCCATCTGGCCGCCGCCGATCATGATTTTCACCTTGCCGCGCAGGCCGGCCTTGTCCAGCGCTTCGACGGTATCCTTCATGGCGTCGAAGGCCGGGGTGAGGAAGCCGGACAGGCCGACGACCTCGGGCTGTTTCTCCTTGACCGTCTCCACGAACTTCGAGGCGGGCACGTCCACGCCCAGGTTGGTCACGTCGAACCCGTTGACGTCCAGCATGAAGTCAACGATGTTGAGGCCGATATCGTGGATGTCACCGGCCACCGTGCCGATGACCACCTTGCCGAGCTTCTTCTGGCCGGCGCCGGCATCTCCCTTGAGGAGCGGTTTGACGAGCGCCGTAACTGAATTGAGCAGCTCGCCCGAGAAGACCAGTTCCGGCAGGAAGTATTCACCATCGGCGAAGCGCTTGCCGACGACGGCCATGCCGGCGCGGGTATCATCGAGAATGGCCATCGGGTCCTCACCCGCGTCCAGCCTCTTCTTGGTCAGGTCGAGGACTTTCTCCTCTTCTAGGTCAGCGAGCAGCTTGACATACTCTTCGGACATACCTTCATCCTCCTTCTTGTTCTGGGTTGCCTGAAAATTGGAAAAACACGCGTTTTTCCCAGCAGGTTTTGCGCTCAGCGTGAGTATACCAGCGTACCATGGAAAAGTCAACTAATTTATTCCGTGAACTAAAAACCGGGGAGTTCCGCCCGGGCCGGGCCGGGCGGACGCCCGGAAAACGCCGTAATCTTTACATCCCGGGAGGATTGGGCTACAATGAAAAACGCCGGCGGGTGTAACTCAGCGGTAGAGTATTTGCTTCCCAAGCAAAGAGTCGCGAGTTCGAATCTCGTCACCCGCTCCACGCCGCCGTCCCGCCCCGATTGTCATCGGGGCTTTTTTGTTTGGCCGCTGCGGCCGCAGCCGGGCCCGTATCTGCGCCGCCCTTGCGCGGGGCGCGGACGGCGGAGCGACGACAGCGAGCCGGCCCTGCTTTCCCTGGCGGTCCGCCCCGTCGCCGCGCCGCCGTTCCCGCTGGAGGGGCTGCCCCGCCGGTTCGCCCGCGGGGGGCCCCCGGAAACCGGCGCCGGGTGATGCCGGGCCGGCGCACGCTGGCGTTTCCTCCGAAGGTAAGTTACAATGGCGGAGAGAGCGCCGTGAGTACCATTGACGACATCCTGAAGAGCAGCCGCACCATCGCCGTGGTGGGCGCATCGAGCAACCCGAAGCGGGACAGCCACCGCATCTTCAAGTATCTGCTCGGCGCGGGCTACGAAGTGATACCGGTGAACCCCGGCGAGACGGAGGTGCTCGGCCAGCGGGCCTACCCGGACCTGAAAGCCGTGCCGGTGAAGGTGGACGTGGTGGACATCTTCCGCAAGCCGGAGGCCGTGCCGGATATCGTGGCGGAGGCCATCGCCATCGGGGCGAAGGCGGTCTGGATGCAGCGGGGCATCCGCCACGCGGCCGCCGCCCGGAAGGCGCGGGAGGCCGGACTGAAGGTGGTGCAGGACCGCTGCATCTACGTGGAGCACTTCAAGCGTTACGGGGACAAGGACTGAGCCGATGACCATCCATCCCAGGCAATGGAAGTACCTGCTCCTGCTGCCGCCGTTCGTGCTGCTCGTCGGCACGGCGGGGTTCATGGCCATCGAGAAGCTGTCCTTCCTGGACGCGCTGTACTTCACCTTCGTGACCATCAGCACGGTGGGGTACGGTGACATCCATCCGGTGACGATGGGCGGCAAGATATTCGCCATCTTCATCATCCTGGTCGGCCTGACGTCCTTCCTGACCATCCTGACCAACCTGACCCAGGCCCTCATCCAGCAGGGGCAGCAGCGGCTCCACCGGCACCGGCTCAACATGCTCATCGGGGTGTTTTTCACCGAGACCGGCAACGAGCTGCTGCGCATCTTCTCGCGGTTCGACCCGCACATCGGCACCATGCGGCGGGACCTCGTCATCACGCCGGAGTGGACGACCGAGGAGTTCAACCGACTGAAAACCCACCTGAGCGGCTACCACTACGACGTGGACGCCGAGCTGCTGGAGCTGGGGCTGGTGAAGGAGTTCCTCCGGGAGAAGGGCGACCTGCTGCTGCGGCAGCTGGAGAACGACGACCTGGCCCGGAACGAGACCTACGCCGAGCTGCTCTGGGCGACCGTCCACCTGCGGGACGAGCTGCTGGCGCGGCGGCGTCTCGACGACCTGCCGGAGTCGGACCTGGCCCACATCGTGGTGGACATCAAGCGGGCCTACAGTCTGCTGACCCGCCAGTGGCTGGACTACATGCAGTACCTCAAGAACCGCTACCCGTTCCTGTTCTCGCTGGCGCTGCGGACCAACCCGTTCGTGGAGAGCGCCTCGGCCATCGTGACGTAGGCTCCGCCTATTACCTTTTTCCTCCCCCCTCGTGGGCCGAAAGGCCCATTGTAGCCGGCCGGCGCGGCGCTCTACCATGAAAGAGGCTCGCGTTTCCCCGTGAAGAGAGGCCCCGGAATGAAGACCCAGACCAGGCACGGGCGGGGGGAGCGCGGTTTTACCCTTATCGAGCTGCTCGTCGTGGTGGCAATCCTCGGCGTGCTCGCCGCGATAGCGGTGCCGAACGTCGGCAAGTTCATCGGGCGCGGCAAGCAGGAGGCGGACGAGACGGAGCTCCACGATGTCCAGACCGGACTGACGGCCATGATGGCCGATGCCGACGCCTCCCAGCTCGACGCTTCCTATAGCAACATCAGCGACCTGGCGCTGGTGACGGCGGACAACGGGACGCTGAACCTGGCCGAGTACCTGACCGGCCTGAGCGCCAACGGTTCGGTCAAGACCGGCTGCACCTACACCATCTCCCAGAACGGCAGCATCACGCAGACGGCACCATAGTCCGGCCGTGTCAGGACGGTACGCGGACGGGGGAAGGGGTTACGGCCCCTCCCCCCGTTTTTGGGCGCACTTTGACACCGGCGTAGAAATTTTTAAATTGAGCGATTTTTACAAAATGTGTCCTGTTTGGTAGCTTCGGAGCGGGCGAGGATTAGGCCGGTCACTATCCGGCGGGCCCGGTTAGCTTTGGAAATCGCGAGTTTTCTGGCGCACTACACCCCCGTGCGGCGTACGTTTTTTAGGCCGCAGCATGACTATACTAGAACGTGTGTGCTAATGTCAAGGGGATTGTGTCGCCATTTTTACCTCGTAGTACCTCACCCCCTGGCCCC
>DAOUEG010000032.1:0-11565 GCA_034430495.1 Dehalococcoidales bacterium | reverse complement strand
GGGGGCCCGCCGCCCCTTAGCCCACCCTGGTTTCACTTTCGTTGCGAGGCAGCGACACGACCGTGGTAATCTCGGCCTCCGGACTCCCTGCGCGGATGACTGACCCCGGCACCGGTCTGTTGCCTCCCTTTGTAAAGGGAGGTCAGGAGGGATTTTCTCCCTCCATTATCGCCGCCTTCCCGTCGGAGGGAAGGGGGGCAGGGGGGACAGGGTGTCCTTCACCACCCCGGGGAGCGTATCACGGCCTTTTCATGCTAAACTGTCCAGAAGGAATCTGATGGCGATACTATCGGGCAGCGATATACGGAAGCTGATCGCGGCGGAGCCCCCCCTCGTGGAGGGCTACCTCGACCTCGACGCCCAGGTCCAGGCCAACGGCTTCGACCTCTCCCTGCGGGACATCGGCGTCATGCAGACGGGCGGGCAGGTGGCGGCGGCCAACGCCGGGCGCGTCATCCCGGAGGTCTCGCCGCTCGTGTTCGACGCCCTCGGCTTCATTGACCTGCCGGCGGGCACCTATATGGTGACCTACAACGAGGTCGTCCACCTGCCGAAGCACGTCATGGCGCTCGGGCGGCCCCGCTCCTCGCTGCTCCGCTGCGGCGTGACCATCGGTACCGCCGTCTGGGACGCCGGCTACGAGGGCCGCTCCCAGTCCCTGCTCGTCGTCTACAACCCGCGCGGCTTCCGCGTCCAGCGCAACGCGCGCCTCACCCAGCTCGTCTTCATGGAGCTTACCGGGGACTCGGAGGGGTATAGCGGGTTTTTCCAGCGGGAGAATATCTAGGGCCGCTTCGGGTACGGCTGCCACTCGTTCATCGTCAGCTCGTAGGTGCCCTTGTCCACCACGCTGAAGTGGAAGACGGGCGCGTCCGCCCGGTGGATGATGAGCGGGCAGTGGTTCATCCCCGCCGGTATGAAAATCATGGCGCTGCTCGTGATCATGTGCTTCTCGTCCTCGATCCAGAACTCGATTTCCGCCCCCAGGTCGTAGGGCTTTTCCCAGTTGGGGGAATAGAAGCCGATGATCTCGCCGCAGTCGTGCCGGTGGGAGAACCGCTCCGGCGAGTTCTCCGGGCTCGGGGCGCGGTACCAGGACGTGTTCATCTGGAACGCCCCGGGGACGACCTCCTTGTCCATCCACAGGATGCGGGTGGCCCACTGGTTGTATTCTTCCGCTCTCGCCGCTACGCGCGCCGGCGGCTTGAGCTCCGTGACGATGTGCTTTCCGTACTTGCTGGTGTCCATGCGTTTCCTTTCGGCCGTGGAACGGCAGGGGGTTTCTTACACGATACCCGGTTTGTGCCGGGTGCTGCAAGTTTTGCCGGAGGGTCAGTCGGTACTGGCTCTTGGCGCCGGGGACACGACCGGCTCGTGGGCCGGCTTGTGCTTGCCCCGGATGAGGGAGAGGACCACGCCGATGGCGGCGAACGGTATCGCCAGCAGCACCGTAGCGTGCATGCCGTTGATGAAGGCCGTCCCGAGGGCCTGCCGCGCCGCCGGGTCGGCCGCTGCGGCCGCCGCCTGGCTCATCGAGGGAAGGCCGTGGAGGGCGAAGGTCCCCGCCGTGGCGAACGAGATGAAGACCGTCCCCGCGAAGGCGATGCCGAAGCTCTGCCCGACGTAGCGGAACATCCCGAGCAGCCCGGAGGCCACCCCCCGCCGCTGCGCCGGCGCCGATGACATCACCGCGTTGTTGTTGGGGGCGGTGAACATCCCCAGCCCGGCGCCGAAGAGCATGATCCGCCACAGCACGTGCCAGACCGGCATCGTCGCCGTGATCCTGGAGACGAAGAACAGCCCCAGCATGATGAGCACGAGCCCCGCGCTGGCGATGCCCCGCGCCCCGAGCTTGTCGGAGAGCCGCCCGGACAGCGGCGCGGCCACCATCAGCGTCAGCGGCATGGGCAGCATGTAGATGCCCGTCTGCTCCGCGGAGTAGCCCCGCAGGACCTGCCAGTAGAACGGGAACAGCAGCATCAGGGCGGAGAGGGCAATGGTGGCGAAGGTACCGGCCGCCTGCCCCGCCGCGAACTCTTTGATCTTGAACAGGCTCAAATCAACCAGCGGGTACCGGCTCCGCAGTTCCCGGAGGATGAACAGCGCCAGCCCGACGAGCCCCACCGCCACCAGGACGATGGAGCCGGGCGACCAGTTCCACTCCGGGCCCTTGGTCACGCCGAGCAGCAGCGGCGTGAGCCCGGCGAGCAGCAGGCCGCTGCCCAGCCAGTCGATCGGCTCCATGGCGCGGTCGCTCTTGAGCGCCGGCAGGATGAAGAAACCCATGAACGCCGCCACGATGCCGATGGGCACGTTGATCAGGAAGACCGACTGCCAGCCGAAGCGGGTCACCAGGAAACCTCCCACGATGGGCCCCAGCGAGGCGCCGCCGCTGATGAGGATGGCCTGCACGCCCATGGCCGTGCCGCGCTTGCCGGCCGGGAAGACGTCCGTGATGATGGCCAGCACGTTGGCGGTGATGAGCGCCCCGCCGAAGGCCTGAATGAGACGGGCGCCGATCAGCCAGAGGATGCTCTGCGAGAACGCGGCCAGCAGGCTCGCGCCGGAGAAGATGATAAGACCGGTGATGAACAGCCGCCGCCGCCCCATGACGTCGCTGATGCGCCCGAAGAACGGTACCAGCGCCGTCAGGGCCAGCGTGTAGACGATGAGGGTCCACTCGACGGCGGAGAGCGTGGCGTGGAGGCTGCTGGAGATGGTCGGCAGGGCGATGTTGAGGATGGAAATATCCAGCACGACCATGAAGAGGCCGAGCGCGACGGACAGCAGTATCAGCCACGGGTTCCGAGTGGGGGCGGCACCGGCGGGGTGCGCGGGCTGGGGTTCGGGCATGGTCTCCTACTTTCCTGACGAAGGACATGAGCGGTTCGGGTGGGAACGCCGGCGGGGGCCACGCTGTCTGACGTACCGCGGCCCGGCACCTTCACAACGAGGTCGGCCGGGCCGTCGCGTCACCTGAGCTGTTACTGTCCCTGGCTATAGTATAACGTAATATCGCGTTTTTTACTAGCTGTCGCCGCGGCGGGACGGTCAGCCCGGCCAGAAGCGGACGATGAGCAGCCCGACAAGCGAGAGCGTCGCGATGGGCGGCAGCGCCGGCATCGGCTTCTCCTTGAGCCAGACCGCCTGGATGACGTAGGCCGCCATCAGCCCGAGCAGCGAGCAGCCACCGACGAGCCAGGCCGCCCCGTGCCCGAGGTCGAAGTAGACCGCCGTCGCCAGCATGAGCGGGAAGCCGATGTCCCCGCCCCCGAGGATGGAGTACTCGCGCTGCTTCGGCTCCTGCTGCTGGAGGGTGCTGAAACGGACCGAGCTCAGCCCGAGCCGCCAGTCCCGGACCTGCTTCGGGAAGATGAAGGCCGGCAGGGCCGTCGTCTCGGAGAACTTGTCCGCCATCCAGACCATGAAGCCGAAACGCACCGCCAGCAGGTCGTAGACGGCGATGATGCCCATGAAGGCCATGAACGTCCACGGCGAGAACAGCCAGCCGAAAACGGACCCTACCGCAGCCAGCGTGACGAGCAGCACCAGGTTGTGGAGCCAGACCTTCGAGACGATGAGCCAGCTCGCCCCGGCCACCGCGGCGACGGCCGCGGCGATGGCGACGTCGCTGTTACCGGGCACGAGCAGCGACGTGATGATGAAGAAACCCCAGGCGTACATCAGGGTGAAGAGGCCCCGGAAGACGAGGTTGAGCCAGCGGAGCGGGATGACGAAGAGGAGGACGGCCGTGGCCGCTACCACGCCGAAGAAGTAGAGCGTCACGTAGGACACGCCCACGTCCGGCGAGGAGATGCCCGTCTCCTGGACGTAGATTTTCTGCTTGGACGCGATGAACAGGGTCAGCGCGAGGGCCGCCGCCATGAAGGCGGTCGCCCAGGCGTAGGTGCCGAGCTTCGACCTCATTCCCGCACCCCGAAGAAAGCCGCCACCTCGGCCGGGACGGCCACCGTGCCGAGGCGGAGCGGTTTCTGGTGGTCGTCGCTGCCGCCGGTGGTGATGAGGCCGTGCCGGCGGCAGAAGGCTAAGTAGTGGGCCGTCGTGGCGGCGTCCGCCCGGGCGTGCCAGCACTCGACGCCGTCAATGTGGTCCAGCATCTCTTTTTCGACGACGGCCGTCTGCTCGTCCAGGCCGCCCACCTTCACCAGCGAGGTGCCGTTGGGGTCGTTGGGGTGGGCCAGCACCAGCCGCCCGCCGGCCCCCCGGATGAGCCGCGAGGCGTCCGGCAGGGAGAGCGGGTACTTGGGCACGTCGCAGACGACGAGGTACCGGTCGAAGGCCTCCTGCCGGTCCCGCACGATGCCCTTCTTCACCAGGTAGTCGGCGATGTGCGGGCGGCTCAGCACGCCGTCCACGTTCTCTTGCATGGCCACCAGGTCGCCGTCGGTGAAGCGGGGCAGGCCCTCCCGGCGGAACTCGCCGTTGAGGTTGTCCACGATCTGCCGGGCCCGCCGGGCGCGGTGGGCCCGCACCAGCTCCAGCTTGTCGTCGAGGGCCCGGTTCCGCCAGTCGTAGCCGTAGCCGAGGAAATCCAGGGACACGTCCCGGCCCTGCCACGGAAAGGTCACGTTGAGCTCCACCCCGACGAGGTAGCGGAGCCCGGCCTGTTCGGCGAGCCGTCTGGCCTCGCCCTGGTGGCGGATGGCGTCGTGGTCGGTGATGGAGATGAGGCCGATGCCGCGCCTCACCGCCTCGGCGAAGATCTCCTCGAGGGTCCAGGCGCCGTCCGACCCCGTCCTGGAGTGGACGTGGAGGTCTATTTTCATGCCGCGTCCCGCCGGGAGGTGATGGACCAGCCGTCCGGCTCGTCGATGGCCGTGTCCACCACGAGGTGGAGTGCCTTCAGGCCGGGGTTCTTCCCCGTGAGGTCCTTCAGGTCCACCGGCTCGAACTTCCTGAGGTTGTTGTCGTAGGCCTCCTCGGTGAGGGCGTTGGAGACGTAGTTCTCCTTGTCCCGGGCCAGGATGCGGCGGATGGAGACCTCCCGCGGGCAGTCCGTCTGCAGAATAACGAGCGTTTTGCCGTGCCTGGCGGCGATGGCCGCCGCCCGCCGGCGGAGGGCCTGCGTCACGAAGGTGGCGTCCAGGATGACGCACCTGCCCTTGGCCATCGCCTCGTCCGCCCGCTCGAACATGACGTCGTAGACCTGCGTGCGCTTGCTCATGTCGTTGGCCACCGTGCTGTCGAAGACGTCCTCGTTCTTGAGCACCTCGAGGCGGATGAGGTCCGTCCGCAGCAGCTCGCAGCCCTTCAGCTTGTGGACCTCCTCGGTCGTCTCCGTCTTCCACGTTCCGGGCAGGCCGCAGGAAATCAGCAGGAAGCCTTCCGGCAGCTCCTTGTCCATATAGCTCATGAACGGTTCTTTCATAACGTTCTCCATCCCTGTCATTGCGAGCGAAGCGAAGCAATCTTTCACAATTCGAGTTCATTCCATTCCGGATTGTCCCGATTTATCAAATCGATTTTCTTCTGACGCGACCCCGCTTTGAGTTGCTTCTCTCTGGAAATGGCACTCTCGACGTCTTCGGTCGTCTCATAGTATACCAGTTTATCGACGTTATATCGCTTCGTAAACCCGTCGGCAAGTCGATGCTTATATTCGTAGATCCTGCGGACAAGATCATTGGTTACGCCGGTGTAGATAGTGGAGTTGTTTTTATTGGTGATCAAATATACGTAGTACGAGTTTGATTTCAAAGTATTGCTGCCGTAAAGATTGCTTCGTCGTGCGCGGCCGGCGCACTCCTCGCAATGACAAACTACCCCAGGTCCATCTCCAGTTCCAGTTCGTCCCGCAGGGGTATGCCGTCGTTGCCGAGCAGCGGTATCTCCGGCTTCAGCTTGCGGGCTTCATTCGTTGCGTTCACGCGCAGTTCCACGAGGCGGAAGCCCCGCTTCTGGTAGAGCCGCAGCGCCCGCAGGTTGTCGTTGGTCGTGACGACCCGCAGCCGCCGGCACCCGGCCGCCCGGGCCGCGTCCGCCACGGCGGCGAGCAGCGCCGACCCGATGCCCTGGTTCTCCTCCAGGCTGACGAGCGCCATGATTTCGCACACATCATCCTCAATGAAATAGGCGATCAGCCCCACCGCTTCCCCGTTCCACTCCGCTATGAAGCCCGGCAGGTCTTCCGGGTGGTACCGCTGGCCCCGCACCACCTGCTCCGGCCTCGCGAAGGCGTCCGTCAGCATGGCGATGACCCTGGGGCGGTCGGCGGGGGTGGTGGAGCGAATCGTGAAGGGCGGCATGGCGCTAGGCCCCCGCGTAGGACGCGGCCAGGTCGGCGTAGGTGCGCGCCAGCGCCGCGATGCTCTCCCGCTGACTTTCCGGGATGAGCGGGTCGGCGTACTGCTGGCAGTTCACCATGTAGCGCACGAAGGCCCGGTAGCACTTGTAGAAATCGAGGAGCGTGAGGAGGTCCCGGTCGCCGCTCCGGGCGACGTAGGTCTCGATGAACGCGTCGGAGAGGTCCCGCCGCCCGAAGCGGTCGAGGTCCATGGCCAGGAAGGCGACGTCCGCCGCCACGTCAATGTAGCGCAGGTAGTCCGCGAACTCGATGCAGTCGTAGATGCAGATATCGTCGCAGAAGCAGATGTGCTGGGCGTGGAGGTCGCCGTGGCAGTCCCGGACGCGGCCCTCGGCGACGCGCTTCTCGAAGAGGTCGGCGTTGTCCCGGATGAAACCGTGCTCGTGGTCGAGCAGGCGCCGGTAGACGTCCGGGGCGATGAGCGTGCCGATTTGCAGATCGTCCCGCACGAAGACGCCGTCAATGGTCTTCGTCACCATCTCGAGGCTCCCGTACTCGCCGATGGTCTCGTCGGTGGCGGCCCTCGCATGGAAGGCGGCCAGCTTCTCCGCCACGGCCCGCACCATGTCCGGCGTGACGGCCTCCCCGGCCAGCAGCACGTCCATCATGCGGTCCCCGGGCAGGCGGCGCATCTTGACGGCGTACTCGAGGATGTCGCCGATGCCGTCCATCACGATACGCCCCTCGTCCCGCGTCACCGGCACCACGCCGAGGTAGGCGTCCGGGCAGAGCCGCCGGTTGAGCTCGACCTCCTTGACGCAGAGGCTCAGCCGCTTGTCGAGCGTGCTGTAGTCCAGGAAGCCGAAGTCCACCGCCTTCTTGACCTTGTAGACGAGGTCGTCCGCCAGGAACACGTAGGAGATCTGTGTTTGCAGCAGCTCGACCCGCTGCGGCGGCTCGGGGTAGGCCGGCGGGTCGAGCAGGGCTTGGACCAGTTCCGGCAGTTCGGGCATCGGTTCCGGCTGACCTTTCTGGGGATGCGGGCGGCACGCCGGGGTCAGGCTATTTCTTCTCGGCCTTGGCCTCGGCCTGTTTCCGGGCTTTCATTTTCGCATCAAGCTTGAGGTGCTTGTGCCAGGCGTTGCGTTTCGTCTTGTTCATCGTTTTAACTATAGCGGAAAACGCGGAATTTTGCCAGTTTCACGGCCTTAGAACGGCCAGATGAGCGGGATGAGCCAGACCGCCAGGCCCCAGAAGACGAGGTTGAGCGGCACGCCTATCTTCGTGAAATCCGTGAACCGGTAGCCGCCGGGGGAGAATATCATGGTGTTCGTCTTGTAGCCGATCGGCGTGGCGAAGCTCGTCGAGGCGGCGAAGGTGATGGCGACGAGCAGCGGCCGCGCGTCAATGCCGAGCGAGTTCGCCGTCGTGAAGGCGATGGGCGCCAGGATGGCCGCGGCGGCGTTGTTGGACATGGCCTCCGTGAAGACCGCCGTCACCAGGTAGAAGGCGGCCAGCAGCAGCACCGGCCCGTGACCGGCCAGCGGCTCCAGGACGTTGCCCGCCAGCCAGGCCGTGGCGCCGCTCTGTTCCAGCGCCAGCCCGAGCGGCAGCACGCCCGCCAGCAGGAAGATGATTTTCCAGTCTATGCTCTGGTAGGCTTCCTCGATGGTCAGACACCGGCCCAGCACCATGAGCACCGCCCCCAGTATGGCCGCCTCCATGATGGGCAGCACGTTGAACGCGGCCACCACCACCACGAGCAGCAGCACCGCCAGCGCCGTGGCCGCCCGGTCCTTGCGCAGGTAGAGCTCCGTCATCTCGTCGGTGACGATGACGTTGGGCGAGTTCATGATGTGGACGATGTCGTCCGCGTGGCCCAGGAGGAGCAGCGTATCGTTCTCGGCCAGCTTGAGGTCGAGCAGGCTTTCCCGCATCGTCCTCCCGCGCCGCTGCACCGCCAGCACGTCCAGGTGGTGCCGCGTGAAGAAGTCCGTGTCCCGGAACCCCCGCCCGATGAGGTTGGAGCCCGGCGGCACGAGCACCTCCGTCATCTTCATGTTGTGCGAGCTCATCTCCTCGTCCTTGACCCGCGCGTTCTTGAGGACGCTGAGCCCGTAGCGCGATTCCATGGCCAGGATTTCGTCCACGTTGCCGTGGAGCAGCAGGATGTCCCCGGCCCGGATTTTCGTGTGGGACGGGTGGGAGACGAACTTCGTGCCCCGCAGCAGGTTGCTCATCTCCACCTTGCCGCCGGCGGCCTCGCTCTTCTCCCAGGCGTGGCCGATGAGCGGCGACTTCTCCTGCACCGCCATCTCCGCCAGGTAGTCGGCCAGCCGGTAGCGGTCCACCTGGTCCGCCTCGCCCTGGCGCTCCGGCAGCAGCCAGCGGCCCACCGCGGCCAGGTAGACGAGCCCGGCCCCCGCCATCGCCGCGCCGAGGGGGAGGAACTCGAAGAACCCGAACGGCTTCATCCCCTGGCTCACGGCGATGCTGTTGACGATGAGGTTGGTGGACGTGCCGACGAGCGTGCAGACCCCGCCGAACTGGCTGGCGTAGGAAAGCGGGATGAGTACCCTGGAGGGGGCTATCTTCCGGCTCCGCGAGAGGACGATGGCCACCGGGATGAAGATGGCCACGATGGCGGCGTTGATGATGAAGGCGGAGAGCAGCGCCGCCGTCAGGCTGAGGATGAGCAGCAGGCGGAGCTCCGTCTTGCCGGCTATCTTGTCGAGCTCGCGGGCGGCCCACTCCACCAGGCCGGTGCGCATCAGCCCGGCGCTGATGACGAACATGGCCGCCACCGTGACCGTGGCCGAGTTGGCCAGGCCGTAGAGGACCTGGTCCGGCTCGATGAGCTTGAGGACGAAGAGGGCCGCCAGCACGCCGAGGGCGACGATATCCACGCGGGCCTTGCCCCAGACGAACATCACCATCGCCGCCAGCACGACGATGCCGGCGAGCGCCATGTCCCCGTTCATGGTGCCATTATAGCGTGAATGCGGCGGCCGGGGCCAGAGCTAGGCGTACTTCCGCCGCATCTCCCCGGAGAGGTTCACCAGCAGGTCCAGGGCCTGCTCGGCGCCGTCTTCCGTCAGCCCGGCCAGCGAGCAGCTCGGCGTCAGCAGGCTGTGCGCCGCCAGGTCCCGGAACTTCAGCCCGTTCCGGGTGAAGGGGGCCATCGCCTCTTCGAGGCGCTCCCGCAGCGCGGTGACGTCCTCTTTTTCGACCGTGTCCGCCGTGTTGGGCACGATGCCCCAGGCGACGCAGCCGCCCCGGCTGACGAAGTTTTTTACCTCGTCGGCGTAGAGGGTGAGGGATTCGGCGTAGTTGTAGGTATCGAAGTTGAGGATGTCGAGCCTGGTGCGCAAGATAACGGACCAGTCCGTGTTGCCGCAGCAGTGGATGCCTTTGAGGCCGGCCAGGCCCGCGAAGACCTCGTCAATGAGGGCGGCCACCGCGCCCGGGTCCGAGAACGGCCCCGCCGCCACCGACGACCCGAACGAGGCCATGTACGGCTCGTCCACGAAGGTTATCGTGCTCTTGCAGAGCTTCGTCAGCTGCCGCTCCTGCCAGGCGCCCTTGAGCCGCAGCAGCTTCGGCACGGCGTCGCCGAGGACGTCGTCGTAGAGGATGGCGCGGCGATTTTGGTCGGTCACCGTCATGCCCCAGGAGATGGGCCCGGTCACGTGCCCCTTGACGGCCCGGGGGTCGAGGTCCGTCCGCTCCAGGAAGGCGTGCAGCCCGGCGGCGTGGTCCGCGGCGACGGGGAAGGCGTCCGCGTCGTTCTTCAGGTAGGCCGTGTAGAGGGCTTCCAGCGCGGCGCCGTGGTTGGCCGAGGTCTCGACGTGGAGGTGCTTCTTCGCCTCGTCCACGGTCAGGCCGGGGAAACCCTCGGCGTACTGCACGTACATGTTCTCCAGGAACGACCGCGCCGGCAGCTGCGGCCAGGCGGGCAGGTCCTTGAGGTACTTCGCGATGAGGTCGCACGCCTTCACCGGGTCCCGGTGGGGCATGGACCCGATGATGGTGGGCAGGCAGTTGAACTCTGTCGTTGACATGGTTACAGGTACTTCTTCAGCAGCAGCTCGAGCTCGTGCTTGCGGCTCGATGCCACGGTGCTCATGTCCGTGACGAGCGCCGGCCCGAGGGCGTCCTTGCAGGCGCAGGTCCGCTCCCCGCCGAGCCGCCCGGCCGCCCGGCGGATGGTGTCTTTCGCCGTGGCGATGTTGTTGTGGAGCGTCGTCAAGATCGCCTCCACGGTCACCGTCTCGTTCGTCTCGTGCCAGGAGTCGTAGTCCGTCACGCAGGCGATGGAGGCGTAGCACATCTCGGCCTCGCGGGCCAGGCGGGCCTCCGGCAGCACCGTCATACCGATGACGTCCGCTCCCCATGACTTGTAGAGGCGGGACTCGGCGCGGGTGGAGAAGGCGGGGCCCTCCATGGCGATGAAGGTGCCGCCCTTGTGGACGGTCGCGCCGGCTTCTTTGGCACAGTCGTAAAGAAGGTCGGAGAGTTGCGCGCAAAAAGGGTCGGCGAACTGGATGTGGGCCACGATGCCGTCCCCGAAGAAGGTGTTGTGGCGCTGGGTGGTGCGGTCAATAATCTGGTCCGGGATGACGAGGTGGCCGGGGGCGAGCTCCTCCTTGAAGCTGCCGCAGGAGTTGACCGAGATGATATGTTCCACGCCGAGACTTTTCAGCGCCCACAGGTTGGCGCGGGAGTTGACCTCGGTGGGCGAGATGTGGTGGCCGCGGCCGTGGCGGGGCAGGAAGGCGATGCCGGTGCCGCCGAGCCTGCCGACGCCGATGGTATCCGACGGGCTCCCGAAGGGGGTCTCGATGTCAACGCTCTCCGGGTCGGTCAGGCCCTCGATGTCATACAGCCCCGTCCCCCCGATGACGGCCAGTGTGGCGCTCGGCATGGTTGCTGCTCCTCGGCGATAATCTCGGACGTTCCAAGTATACGTTCCATTCGGAACGCGGCGCAAGTGGCCCTCGCTATCCCCCTCTCCCTTGATGGGAGACGGTCAGGGTGAGCGTGACGGTGACATCCATCTGTCATTGCGAGGGAGTCCGCTTCCAGCGGACGACCGCGGCAATCTCTATCCCCGTACTCCCTGCGTGGGTGACTGCCTTCCGCACCGGCCTATCGTCTCCCTTTGTAAAGGGAGGTCAGGAGGGATTTTCCACTCCCTCTCCCTCGATGGGAGAGGGTCAGGGTGAGGGTGATACTCATCTGTCATCGCGAGGAGTCCGCCCCCCGCGGACGACGCGGCAATCTCTACCCACATACTCCCT
>DAOUEG010000031.1:0-15007 GCA_034430495.1 Dehalococcoidales bacterium | reverse complement strand
ACTCGCCCGCCTTGGCGAAGAGGTAGTCGCCCATCAGGATGGCGATTTCATCGCCCCAGATGCTGTTCATGGTCGGCTGGCCGCGCCGCGTGGCCGCCTTGTCAATGGCGTCGTCGTGGACGAGCGTCGCCGTGTGCATCAGCTCGACGGAGACGGCCATCGGCCGCAGGAACTCCCGGTTGGTCTCGAACGAGGGGAACGTCTTGCCGGCCAGCAGCGTCAGCGCCGGGCGGATGACCTTGCCCGTCCCCCGCACCACGTGGGCGAGCTGCCTGGCCAGCCACTCGTACTTCACCTTGCGGATGCCCTTGAGGGTGTCCTGGATGGCGGCCAGCTCGTCGCCGACGGGGGCGTAGATATCGCTAAGTTCCAAGTCGGGCAATCTCCTCGTCAATGATGCTCTCGTCGAGCTTCCTGAAGAGCGGCTCCGGCTTCGCGAGGGCCTGCCCGGCCGGCACTTCCTGCCGCCGCCAGCTGTGCCGCGTCGGGTCGCCGCTGAAGCCGAGGTAGGCGTGGACCCGCGCCGAGGTGAAGGGCAGGAAGGGGTGGAGCATCGTCTTCAGCCCGGAGATGGCGTTGAGGGCGGTGAAGAGCGAGGTGGCCGCCGCCCGGCGGTCCGCTTTGATGGTCTTCCACGGCTCCGCCTCGTCCAGGTAGCGGTTGGCCTCCCGGGCCGCCGCCATGGCCGCCTGGATGGCCGCCTTGAAGTGGCAGCCTTCCAGCGCCTCGCCGACCTGGACCATCGCGGTGTCGGCAGCCGCCAGCAGCGCCGCATCCGCCCGGCCCAGCTCGCCGGGCTCCGGCACCTTCCCGTCGAAGTTCCGGTAGGTGAAGGTCAGCACCCGGTTGACCAGGTTGCCCCAGGCCGCCACCAGCTCATCGTTGTTGCGCCGGACGAACTCGCTCCAGGTGAAGTCCGTATCGGCCGTCTCCGGCATGTTCATCGAAAGCATGTAGCGGAGGGGGTCCGGGTCGTACCGGCTGAGGAAGTCCAGTATCCACACCCCCCAGCGCTGGCTCTTGGAGGCCTTCTTGCGCTCGACCGTCACCCACTCGTTGGCCGGTACGTCGTAGGGCAGCGCCAGCCCGCCGTAGCCCATGAGCTCGGCCGGCCAGAAGAGCGTATGGAAGGGGATGTTGTCCTTCCCGATGAAATAGTAGCCCCTGGCGCCCTCGTCCCAGAACGGCTTCCAGGCGTCCGGGTCCCCGGCTATCGTCCCGGCCCACTCCTTGCTGGCGGACAGGTAGCCGATGACCGCCTCGAACCACACGTAGATGCGCTTCTCCTCGTAGCCTTCCAGCGGGATGGGGATGCCCCAGTTGATGTCCCGGGTGATGGCCCGGTCGTGGAGGCCCTCTTTCAGGTAGCGCTTCGTCATGCCGACGACGTTCGGGCGCAGGTGGGGCCGCTCGTCCACCCATTGTTCGAGCCGGTCGGCGAAGGCGCTCAGCTTGAGGAAGAACTGCTCGGAGTCCCGCAGCACCGGCGGCGTCCCGCAGAGGCGGCACCTGGCGTCAATGAGCTGGTCGGTCTCCATCGGGCGGCCGCAGGCGTCGCACTGGTCGCCGCGCGCGCCCGGCGTCCGGCAGTACGGGCAGGTGCCTTCCACGTAGCGGTCCGGCAGGAAGCGCTCGCAGCTCGGGCAGTAGGTCTGCGGCAGGGTCTTTTTATAGATATAGCCGTTATTGTAGAGGGTCAGGAAGATGTCCTGCGAGACCTCGAAGTGGTTCTCCGTGTTGGTGGTGGTGAAGAGGTCCCAGGCGATGCCGAGCTTCTGCCAGGTCTCCTGGAACTCCGCCTGGTAGCGGTCGGCGATCTCCAGCGGGGAGACGCCTTCCCGTTCCGCCTCGATGGTGACCGGCGTGCCGTGCTGGTCGGAGCCGGACACCAGCAGCACCTCGTTGCCCTTCATGCGGTGGTAGCGGGCAAAGATGTCCGCCGGCAGGTACGCCCCGCCGATGTGCCCCAGGTGGAGCGAGCCGTTGGCGTAGGGCCAGCCCACCCCGATGTAGATTCTCTCGGCCATCCGCTGCTGCGAGGAGACGAACGCCCTAGAAGAACGTCAGCACCTGCTCTCCTTTCTCGTCCTTGTACTGCGCGTACCCCTTCTTCAGGCAGCACTCGATGCAGTAGCGCCTGGTCGGGCCGTCATCGTCCTCGACGCCGTCCGTCTCGTTGGTCGCCAGGTAGCGGTCGGGATAGGGGATGGGCTTCCCGCACTCGTCGCAGGAAATCTCCCCCAGTGAAATACAGCCTCGTCTCATGGTGTCCTCCCGGTTGTTTCGTCAGTTCGCCGGCCCGCTCTTCCCGAGCTTGAGCCACGTTTTATACAGTTCCCTGCGCGGCAGGCCGGTGGCCCCGGCCACCGCGGCCACGGCTTCCCTGGCCGTCGCCCCCTCGCGCCGCAATCTGAGCAGCTGCTCCTCGGTGTCTTCCGTGACGGCCGGTTTCTCCCGGCTCCCCCGTCCCGCGATGACGAGGGTGAACTCGCCGCGCGGCGCTGTGAAGTGCCGCTGCGCCTCGCTCACCGTCCCCCGGAACACCTCCTCGTGGAGCTTGGTCAGCTCCCGGCAGACGGCCAGCCGGCGGTCGCCCAGCACTGCCAGTATATCATCCAGCGCGGCCGCCACGCGGTGCGGTGCCTCGTACAGGACGAGGGTGCCCGGCTCGTCGGCCAGCGCTTCGAGCGCCTTTCGCCGCGCCGCCGCCCGGCCCGGCAGAAACCCGCCGAAGGTGAACCGGTCGGTCGGCAGCCCGGACACCGCCAGGGCCGTCACGGCCGCCGTCGGGCCCGGTATCGGCACCACCGAGATGCCGCGCTGCCCCGCCGCCGCGATGAGCTCGTAGCCGGGGTCGGAGATACCCGGCATCCCCGCCTCGGAGACGAGCGCCACGTCGCCCTTTTCGAGCCCCGCCAGGATGGTCTCCAGCTTGCTCAGCTTGTTATGCTCGTAGTAGCTCGTCAGCGGGGTGGTGATATCGTAGGCGTTGAGGAGGCGCTTCGTCTTGCGGGTGTCCTCGGCGGCGATGAGGCCCACCTCGCGGAGCACCCGCAGCGCGCGGAGCGAGATGTCCTCGAGGTTCCCGATGGGGGTGGCCACCACGTACAGACTCGGCATTCTCCCGGCACGTCCCTATCTGAGTATTATACCTGACATAAGGCTGGACTGTCCAGATTTGGAACGTGGCTTCTCGGCGGGGAAGGGGTTGACATAACGGTACCGGCGGCGGGAAGCGAAGAGCGGCGGCCCGAACGCGCCTAGTCGAATTCCTGGTTGTACATCGCCAGGAAGATGAGCACGGCCACCCCGACAACGGCGAAGGTGCCGAAGGCGATGACGCCGAACACCCAGAGCGGGTCGCTGCTGACGAGGTTCACAAAGGTATAGAACAGCCCCACGCCGCCGGCGATGAGGAAGATGAGCGCCATGATCATGAAGAACAGAAACATGCTCGTTCCCCCGGGTACGCGTCCTACGGATTATAGAGCCGGGACGGGGGCCTGTCAACGGTCATAGGACGAAAAACTTTTTTCCGAAACCCCGGAAAATCCGGCCCGCGGCAGGCTTGGTTCCGGTTGCATTGCTTTCTTTTTTGTTGTTATAATTAATAGCACAAGATGTGCAGCGAGACG
Source organism: Dehalococcoidales bacterium (assembly GCA_034430495.1). GTDB lineage: Bacteria > Chloroflexota > Dehalococcoidia > Dehalococcoidales > RBG-16-60-22 > DAOUEG01. The sequence goes on along the minus strand of DAOUEG010000031.1, from coordinate 11,372 downwards.
GCAAAACCGACCTTCAAACAGCTCAAACGCGCCTACGGCTTCGATGATGTCGCCATCGTTCCCGGCGACGTTACCGTCAATCCTGACCAGACCAGCGTGGATTTCCAGGTCGCCCGGTTCACCTTCCAGGTCCCCATCGTCGCTTCCGCCATGGACGGCGTCGTGGACGTGGGCATGGCCATCCGCATGGGCAAGCTCGGCGGTCTCGCCGTCCTCAACTTGGACGGCATCCAGGCCCGCTACGAGGACCCGGACGAGGTGCTCGATAAAGTCGCCGCCGCCGGCCGGGACGAGGTCACCGCCCTCTTCCAGAAGATTTACTCGGAGCCCATCAAGGAAGACATCGTGGCGCGCCGCGTCGAGGAAATCAAGAAGGCCGGCGTCACCTGCGCCATCTCGCTCATCCCCGCCAACACCAAGCGGCTCGCCCCCGTCGTCGAGGAAGCCGGCTGCGATATCCTCGTCGTCCAGTCCACCGTCACCTCCGCCCGCCACATCTCCAAGAGCTACCGCGGGCTCATTTTCTCGGAGATGGTCAAGCAGGTCAAGATGCCCATCATGGTCGGCAACTGCGTCAGCTACACGGCCTGCCTCGAGCTCATGGAGCAGGGCGTGGCCGGCGTCTTCGTCGGGGTCGGCCCCGGCTCCGCCTGCACCTCCCGCGAGGTGCTCGGCATGGGCGTGCCCCAGATCACCGCCACCATTGACTGCGCCGCCGCCCGCGATACCTACGAGAAGCGGACCGGCCGCTACGTGCCCATCATCACCGACGGCGGCATCAAGAAGGGCGGCGACCTCTGCAAGGCCATCGCCGCCGGCGCGGACGCCGTCATGATCGGGTCTCCTTTCGCCCAGACGGAAGGCGCCCCCGGCCGGGGCTACCACTGGGGCATGGCCAACCCCCATCCCGCCCTCCCGCGCGGTACCCGCATCAAGGTCGGCACCACCACCACCCTGGAACAGATGCTCTTCGGTCCCACCTCCGTCACCCACGGCACCCAGAACCTCGTCGGCGCGCTCAAGACGGTCATGGGCTTCTGCGGCGCCGCGAACATCAAGGAGTTCCACAGCGCGGAGATGGTCATCGCCCCGTCCATCGTCACCGAGGGCAAGTCTTACCAGATGTCCCAGGGCGTCTAGGCCCCGTCCCCCCGGAAAAAGCGGACCCGCCGCCCGGCGGGTTTTTTGTCGGGCAGCGTTTCCCCCGCTCGTCCCGGGCCTGTTGAAGGACGAGCCGGGTGCCGCCCCGCTCCGGGATTCTTCGGTCGCGCCGCTCCCTCAGAATGACATTCGGGAACGGCCGGTGCGGCGAAGAACCTGCCCCGGCACGATGGATTGCCTCCCTTTCGCCAGGGGAGGGAAGGAGGGATTTATCCTTCCTCCGCGCCGCGGTATCCGGCCCTCCACTGGAAAAGCCCCGCGCTTTCATTGTACACTGCGGTGAGTTCCAGTAGACCAGCGGAGGTGACGAGCCATGCCCACCCTCGAAGAGTTCAATCGGTACGGACAGGCCCTGGAAAGCTCCCTCTTCCTGAGGACCGCGCCCCTCGCGGTGAAAATGCTCACCCGCGAGGCCGACATCCCGGAAGGGGCCCTGCGGCCCCGGCGGGACCGCGGCTCCCATCTCGCCCAGTGCCAGGCGTTCGCGGTGTCACGCCGCCAGGGCAAAACGGTGGCCATGCTGAAGGAAGACAACTGGTGCTGGGGCCCGCTCTTCGCCTACGGCCTCATCGAGCGGTCCGTCGCCGACGGCTACCCCGAGCTGACGAACGACATCAAGGTGATACCCCTGCTGGAGTTCGGCAGGTACATCGGCATCGTCTCGGCGCCGCTGAGAACGGCCGCCTTCGTGCCGGACCTCGTCATGATATACGCCACCCCGGGCCAGCTGCGCCACATGCTCCACGTCCTGAGCTTCATCAAGGAAGGCACGGTGGACACGCCCCTCTACCCGGTGGCCTCCTGCGCCCTCTCCGTGGTCCCGGCGTTGGAAGGTAAGAAGTGCGTGACGCTGCCCGACCCCGGCGACGCCGGCCGGGCCCTGGCGGGCGAGGACGAGGTCATCTTCTCGCTCCCCGCCGCCGACGTCGAGCATCTCGCCAGCCAGCTGACGGCCTTCGACGGCCGCGGCATGGGGTACCGGAACAACTCCTTCCTGGAGATGCGGGCGGACTTCCCGCGCCCGGACTTCTACAAGCGTCTCTACCGGGAGTGCGGCCTCGACGCCGACGACGTCCCCACCTGGCCGGAGCAATAGCCCCGGCTGACGAGGGCGGGAGCGAATAAAAAGGCCCGCTCGTCCCGGGCCTGTCGAAGGGTGAGCGGGCCTGGCCCTGTCATTCGGGGAGCGGCCACGCGCCCCCGTCCCGCTCCCGCAGCTTCCGCAGGTAGGCCGCGTTCCGCTCGAAGAGCTCCTCCGGGAACGTGAAGCCGAGCGCCGCCGCCACCGCCCGGGCCGCCCGCCCGTAGAGGGCCACCGCCCGGAACAGGGAGTCCCAGTTCTCCTGCTTCCCCGGCCCGACGTAGATGGCCGTCAGCTCCGCCCGCGTCCCCTCGTCGAGGCGCGCCGCCAGCCCCCGCCCGTGGGCCCCGTTCGGCACCGTCCAGCCGGAGGCGATGGCGACCTGCCACTCCAGCATCTGCCGCAGGCGCCCGGAACGCAAGATGTGCTGCATCTCCATGAGCGGCACCAGGTCGTCCCGGCAGAGGTACCTGGCCGCGTAGTCGGCGTTGTTGAAGAAGTTGGTCACCGCTTCCCGGAACTCGTCCCCGGTCGGGCGCACCGGAACGAAGGCCGTCCGGGTGAACGGCGGCAGGCCCGGGGTCAGGCCGTCCTTGTCGAGCAGCACCGCGTAGCCCACGTCCAGCTCGGGCGGCAGGGGAGTTTGGTGCTTTACAGCCGCCAGCCAGGCGACGGAGCACAGGGAAAAATCTATTTTCAGGCCGTCCGCGTACTGGGTGACGCGGGTGAACCGCGCCTGCCCGAACTCCTCCCGCACCGGGTCCCGGTAGACGTTGAGCACCTCGCCGAAATCGCTCAGCCACCCGTCGTCGAGGAAGGTGGCAACGTCCCGCACCACGTAGACCAGGTCGTAGTCGGAGAACGCATCGGTCGGCTCGCCGGTGGCCGCCCGGGTGCTCGTCAGGATAGCGGCGCGCACGTCCTCCCGCGCCGCTGCCCAGGCGACGAGCTTTTTGATGACGGGGTCGTCCGCCAGCGCCAACCAACTCCTTCTCCAGCACGATGAACAGGAACGACGGCTCGGACCTGAGGCGGCGGTAGATGTCCGGGTAGTCCGCCTCCATCGCCTCGTCCGGCGGCGGTTCCAGGACGTCCCGAATGAGGAAGTCGGACCGGAGGAACGGCCGCAGCGTCTCCGCCAGCGAGCGCACCCAGAACCGCACCCGGAAGGGGTGCCCGCTGTCCTTCGCCCAGGTGTCCTCGACCTCGAAAACGTCCCGCAGGTCGTCCGTGTGGAACAGCTTCCACGTCAGCGCCGGGTGGTGGGTGGAGACGACCGCCCGGCCGCCCGGCCGCAGCACCCGGTGCATCTCGGCGAGCAGGGTGTCCCAGTCCCGCAGGTAGTGGATGACGAGCGAGGCGATGATGCAGTCGTAGCGGTCGCTCGCAAGGAAGGGCATCGGCTTTGAAATATCGGCCTGGACGATGCGCAGGGCCGGGTCGGCGGGACGGGCCCGCAGCCGCGCTATCCACCCGTCGGCGAGGTCCACCGCCGTTACCCGCGCCCCCCGGGCGAGGGCGTAATCGGTGAAATAGCCGGAGGCGCAGCCCAGGTCGAGGACGTCCTTGCCGTCCAGCGGCGGCAGCAGCGCCCTGGTGCCGGGACGCTCGTAGAGGTTGTTCCAGGAGTCGGGGCGCTCGATGTGGGCCAGGTAGACGTCAATGATATCGTCGTAGCCCGTCACGCCGTCATTCCCAGTCGTCGTCCTCGTCCGGCTCTTCCTCGGGCTCGGCGGCAGCCTGGGCGGGGGTGGCGTCGGCCCGCGGCACGACGGCCTCCGTTTTCTTCTTCGGGACCGCGCGCGGCGGCAGGGCGGCGATGGTCTCCGCCAGCGCGGCGATACGCTCCGCCGGGGCAGCCACCATGATGCCGTCGAAGCCGGCGTCCCACAGGCTCTTCACGTCCGCTTCGCTGATGTCCGTCGCCACCGGCACGACCACCGGCTTGGTGATGAGGTGCCGCACGTGGGCCAGTATCATGAGGCGGTGCCAGGTCAGCGGGCCGCTCTCTTCGAGGGCGTCCGCCGCCACGGCGGCGTCCACCGGCAGGTCGTTGACCGCCCGCAGCAGCCCGTCGTCAAGGGACGTCTCCAGCTCGAGCAGCCTGCCGGTCGCCCCGTCCGTCGGCGCCCCGGCCGTCAGTCCCGTCAGCCGCACCACGGTAAAATCCGCCCCCCTGGGTGCGCCGTCCATCGTGCCCCACGGCACCTCGCCCAGCGTGTCGCCGACCTCCCTGGCCGCCGCCGCCGTCAGTTTGGCCTTGTCCGGCCGTACCAGCACCGCGTCGGCCCCGGGGAAGGCCCCGGCGGGCACGCCCGTCACGGCGATGAGCGCCAGCCGCTTCGGCGGCGGGGCGCTGCGGCGGGAAAGGAAGCCCATCGTCTGGGCATTCGCCTGGGATACCTGGTTGAAAAAGTCAATCAGCTTGCTCATCGTTACCTGCCTGCCTTCTATTATAGGCGCGCGACCGCCCCGGCCGCAACGCGCCGCTACGGCGCCGCCCGCCCGTCACGGCGGGGAGTCCGCCCCGGGCGGACGACGCGGCCCTCCTTGCCTCCGCTCATCTTGGGCCGGCCGAAGGATGAGCGACCGCGGCCGATTTTAATACTTTTTTAACGGCGCCTTTATGACTGTTTAATGCCCCGCCGGGTAGGATGGAAAGAAACGGGGAGTTGACCGCGATGATTGCCACGGTTATCAGGACGGGGGCCGGGATGGTCATGGCCTTCGACCAGGCGGGCTGGGAGCTGCCCGCGTTCCAGGGGCCCTACCACCTCGTGCGCCCGAGCGTCCTGCAGCGTGCCTCGGTCGGCACGGTCTTCAAGCACTGGTTCGGCACGGCCCCGGCCCCGGTCGTGGTGCGGGCGGAGGCGTGGTGAACGTTACCTGTGCCCGCCTCACGGCGGCGCAGGTGGCCGGCCTCTGCGGCGTCCGCCCCGCCACCGTCCGGCGCTGGGCCCGGCGCGGCCTCCTGCCGCCCGCGGGTACGAACGGCGCCCGCGGTTTCCGCCCGGAAGAGGTCCTCGCCCTCTACCTGGACCGCTTCTTCCGTTCCTGCTGCCGCGCCGCCTGAACGGCCGTTCCTGAAACCGTACCGTTTCCCACCGTGCCGCCACCGTGCCGGCTGGCCGCGTTGCTTGCCAAGTGTCATGCACGATGCTATAATCGTGACTATGGTACACAAGCTCTACGCTGAAAACGGTGCCAGCCTCCCCGCCGCCGGTGACAGCGGGCCGGAACGGGCCCCCGCGGCCGTCCTCCTGGGCGTCGTCTCCCAGCTCTCCCATGATATCCGCACGCCCCTCGGCGCCATCCTCGGCTTCACGGACCTTCTCCTCGACGGTGCCGGCGGCCCGGTCACCCCCGAGCAGCGCCGCCATCTCCGGCAGATCCGCAAGAGCGGCGACCGCATCCTGGAAATCATCAGCCGCTGCCTGCGCAGCGTGGAGGACGGGCGGACCGCGCCATGAAAAGCGTCCTCGTCGTGGATGACGAGTTCTCCCAGCGCGCCCTCGTCGAGGCCGTCCTCGCCCGCTCCGGCTACCGGGCCTTCCTCGCCGCCTCCGGCGGCGAAGCCGTCCACCTCGCCTGCGAGAGCCGTCCCGACCTCATCCTCCTCGACGTCGTCATGCCGGACCTGGACGGCTGGCAGACCTGCCGCATCCTCCGCGAGATTACGGACGTCCCCATCATCATGATGACCGGCCAGGCGTACGGCGAGGAGGACGTCGTCCGCGGGCTGGACTGCGGCGCCGACGAGTACCTCGTCAAGCCGGTCAGCAACCGCGAGCTCCTCGCCCGCATCCGCGCCGCCCTCCGCCGGACCAACGGCGCCGCCGCGCCCGGCAGGGCCCCCGTCTTCCACGACGGCTACCTCTCCGTGGACGTGGCCGCCCGCCATATTATCGTGGACGGCGAGCGCGTCCGCCTCACCCCGCGGGAGTTCCGCCTCCTCGCCGTCCTGCTGGAGAACGCGGACCGCGTCCTCAGCCACCGGCACCTGCTGGAGACCGTCTGGGGCTTCGAGTACCTGGACGCCGTGGACTACGTCCGCATCTACATCTCCCACCTCCGCCAGAAGATCGAGCCGGACTCCGCCCGTCCCCGCTACATCCTCACCGAGCCCGGCGTCGGCTACCGCTTCGCCACCGGCTGCGCGTGAACTCCCGCCCCGCCTTTGCCTTCGTCAGCCCTGAATTGGTATAATTGAGCAACCCACCTGCGCCCGTTTTACCGGGGAGGCCCCGCCGGACTGATGATCGATACCAACCTGCTGCGCACCACGCCGTACTTCACCGGCCTGCGCGATGCCGATATCGCCGCGGTGAGCGGGCGGGTCTTCGTCCGGACGGCCGAGCGCGGCGAAATCCTCTCCTTCGAGGGCGAGCGCTCGGAGGCCGTCTATATCGTCGTCAGCGGCGTCGTCAAGACCTACAAGACCTCGGCGGACGGCAAGGAGCAGATTTTCCGCATCGTCCGCCCCGGCAGCACCTTCAACGACGCCCCGGTCCTCAGCGATAGCTTCAACCTCGTCACCGTGGAGGCCATGAGCCCCGTCGAGCTCTACGGCGTCAAGCAGGCGGACATGAGCGCCCTCATCGCGGAGTACCCCGTCATCGCCCGCAACGCCATCACCGTCCTCTCGCGCCGCGTGCAGGACCTCGTCACCCTGGTCGAGGACTTCTCCTTCCTCCACGTCACCGGCCGCGTCGCCAAGATGCTCCTCACCTACCTCCGGCCGGACGCCGAGCACCCCCGCCTCACCCAGCAGGAGATGGCTGCCCTCATCGGGACGGCCCGGGAGATGGTCGGCCGCTCCCTCAAGAACCTCGAGGAAGAGGGCATCATCCGCATGGAGCGCAACCGCATCGTCATCGCGGACGAGGCCGCCCTGCGGAAAATGGCCGGAATCGCCGGGTGATGAGAGAAATGTCGCAGACGGGAACCGGCCCGGACCGTAAACTTTGAGTGTGGGTCAACAGGACATGAAGAAAGAGATGCCGTCCATAGATGCCGAACTCTGCGAAGGCTGCGGCCTCTGCGTCGGCGTCTGCCGCTGCGGCGCCCTCGTCATGAAGAACGGCAAGGTCGAGGTCCTCGCCGTCAACTCCTGCGGCTGGTGCGGCCTCTGCGAGCTCGTCTGCCCGACCGGCGCCATCACCTGCCCCTACGAGATTATCGTCGAAGACGGCCGCACATAGCCCCGGGCCTCACCCCGCTCCCGGTCCCGCCGGCCCGTCTTTTCCCTCCTTTCCCCTCGCCTGAGTGCCCACATTGTGGTACAAAAGTCACAGACATTTCCGTACCATGGAACTACAATGAGGTGAATGGTTTTGGAGGAGGTTTTTGAGATGAAAGAGAGAGTGAAAGTAAAAGTAAAGGTAGAAGAGAAAGAAGTCCAGGCGCCGAAAGCGGCCTGCGGCCACTTCTGGGTCATCGAGGTCGCCAACGGTCCCACCAGCATCGGCACCTGCAAGTATTGCGGCGAGAAAAAGGAATTTTACAATGCCTTTCCGGACTTCAACCCGCTCCGCCGCAGCCATAACCCCATGACGCTCCCGGAGCTCCCGGCCGTCGAGGTTGACGAGGAGAGTAAGTCGTAGCCATGGATGTCAAGGTCTATACCACGCCGACCTGCGGCTACTGCCAGCAGCTGAAGGCCTATCTGCGGGAGCGCGGCGTTCCCTTCGAGGAAAAGGACGTCTCCCGTGACCGCGCCGCCGCCCAGGAAATGGTGGACCTTACCGGCCAGATGGGCGTGCCCGTCGCCGTCATCGGCGGCGAGACGGTCATCGGCTTCGACCGTCCCCGCATCGAGGCCCTCCTCGCCCGCCGTCCCGCGCGGCAGGGCCCGAAGTTCGGCCTGAAAATCGCCAGCGGCAGCGGCGGCGTGCTCGTCGGCGGCGTCAAGCCGGACGGCATCGGCGCCCGGCTCGGGCTCGCCTCCGGTGATACCATCACCGAGGTCAACAGCCGCCCGGTCCGCACCGCCGCGGACATGGAACGCTCCATCTCCGGCGTCGCGGCGGGGAACATCGTCTCCATGAAGTTCTTGCGCGGCGGTCAGCCCCGCAAGACGGAAATCATCGTCTAGTCCACAGGGCGGCCTCAGCGGGCCGCCCTGAATTCTATGGCGGCCGCGTCCGCGCGGATTACGGACAGCGGCACGCCGTCAACGGTAATGTCCTGCGTCCGCCGCGGGAAGTACAGGTTCCACGCGTAGCCCTGGTAGCCCCTCGCTTTGAGCTGCACTATCGAGTACGTGTCCTCGTTGACCAGTCCCCCGTAGACGATCCAGTCCTTGCCGGTCCTCAGGTGGAACGACCCTCCCACCGGCAGCGTTTCCGTTTTCCAGGCGTCGGGCATCATGCTCATGGCGGCACCTCCGTACCAGTATACCCCGCCGCCGCAAGGCGGCTCGCGTGGCCCGTGGCGGCCATTTGTAGTATCATGAAAGAGACATGAGCGCCACCCGCACACGGCTCGCCATACTCGGTTCCACCGGCTCCATCGGACGGCAGACGCTCGACGTCGTCAGGGCCCTGCCGGAGCGCTTCAGCGTCGTCGGCCTCGCCGCCGGCCGCAACCGCGACCTCTTCGACCGGCAGCTCGCCGAGTTCCACCCGGAATTCACCTCCCTCGCCGGCGGCTCCGGCCTCTCCCTGGAGGAGATGGCCGTCCTGCCGGAAGCGGATATCGTCGTCATCGCCACCGCCGGCACCGCCGGGATGCGGGCGACCTACGCCGCCGCCCGGGCCGGCAGGCGCATCGCCCTCGCCAACAAGGAGTCGCTCGTCGCCGCCGGGGAGCTCATCACCGCCGCCATGAAAACCTCCGGCGCCCGCCTGCTGCCCGTGGACAGCGAGCACTCCGCCATCTGGCAGTGCCTCAACGGCGAGCCGCCCCCGCGCCGCATCTACCTGACCGCGTCCGGCGGTCCCTTCCGCACCTTCACCAGGGAGCAGATGGCCGCCGTCACCCCGGAGCAGGCCCTGGCCCACCCCTCCTGGACGATGGGCCCCAAGGTGACGATCGATTCCGCCACGCTGCTGAACAAGGGCCTGGAGGTCATCGAGGCCCGCTGGCTCTTCGATGTCCCCATCGAAAACGTCACCGTCCTCGTCCACCCCCAGAGCATCGTCCACTCCATGGTGGAGTACGCGGACGGCTCCATCAAGGCCCAGCTCGGCTTCCCGGATATGCGCCTGCCCATCCAGTACGCGCTGACCTACCCGGAGCGCGTTCCCAACGCCTCGCTGCCGGCGCTCGACTGGTCCGCCGTCTCGTCCCTCACCTTCGAGGCCCCGGACGAGGACCGCTTCCCCTGCCTCCGCCTGGCTATCGAGGCCGGCAAACAGGGCGGCACCGCCCCGGCCGTGCTCTGCGCCGCCGGCGAGGCCGCCGTGGCCCTCTTCCTGGAACGCAGGCTGCCCTTCATGCGGATACCGCAGCTCATCGAGAGCGCCCTGCAGGAGCATTCGGCCGTCGCCCACCCGTCCCTCGATGATATCCTCGCCGCGGACGCCCGGGCCCGTGATTTCGTCAATGACCTCGCCGCGGAGGCCCCATGGGCCCCATAGCCATCCTCGTCGGCGTGTTGACCCTCTCGGTGCTCGTCCTCGTCCACGAGTTCGGCCACTACGTCTTCGCCAAGATTTTCGGCGTCTGGGTGGAGGAGTTCGGCATCGGCTTCCCGCCCCGGCTCATCGGCAAGAAAATCGGCGAGACCATCTACTCCATCAACTGGATTCCCTTCGGGGGCTTCAACAAGCTCTCCGGCGAGATCGACCCGGACGCCCCCCGCTCGCTCGCCTCGCGGGGCTACCTCGTGCGGCTCCTCGTCATGAGCGGCGGCATCCTCTTCAATCTCCTCTTTCCCTTCATCCTGCTCGCCGCCGCCTACATGGTGCCCCATACCATGGTCAAGGGCCAGGTGGAGGTGCAGGCCGTCTCCGATAATTCGCCCGCCGCCGCGGCCGGCATCGTCGCCGGGGATACCATCCTCACGGTGGACGGCGAGACCATCAACCACAGCGGCGACCTCTCCCGCGCCATCCAGATGCACCTCGGCGATAAGATCACCATCGGGCTCCAGCACGCGGACGGCAGCGACGCCACCGTCACCGCCGTGCCCCGCTGGCGTCCCCCGACCGGGGAGGGCAATCTCGGCGTTCTCACCACCACCCTCAACCCGGTCGTCTACAGGGAGAGCCTGCCGTTCTGGAAGGCCATTCCCACCGGCGCCGTGTCCCTCTGGCAGACGATGATTCTCTACAAGAACGGCATCGCCGGCATGATCATCGGCACCGTTCCCTTCACGCCGGCCGGGCCGGTCGGCATCGTCCAGGTCACCGGGGAGGCGGTGTCCGCCGGCATCAGCCCGCTCCTGGAGCTGGCCGCCTTCATCTCCATCGCCATCGGCATCACGCAGATCATTCCCTTCCCCGCCCTGGACGGCGGCCGCATCTTCTTCGTCTTCCTGGAGTGGGTGCGCGGCGGCAAGCGCGTCTCGCCGAAGGTGGAGGGGATTGTCCACTCCATCGGGTTCATTATATTATTGGGACTGCTGGTCCTCATTACCTACCAGGACATCGCGCGGTGGATCGGCGGAGAGAGTCTGATACCATGATGAAGCGTCGCGCCAGCCGGCCGGTCAGCATCGGCGGGGTCACCGTCGGCGGGGGAGCGCCCGTCGTCGTCCAGTCCATGACCAACACGGACACCCGTGATGCCGCCGCCACCATCGAGCAGATACGAGGGCTGGAAGAAGCCGGCTGCGAGATCGTCCGCGTGGCCGTGCCGGATAACCAGGCCGCCGACGCGATAGTTGACATAAAGAAGGGCATCTCTATTCCCCTCGTGGCGGACATCCACTTCGATTACCGCCTCGCCCTGGCCGCGCTCGAATCCGGCGCCGACGGCCTCCGCATCAACCCCGGCAACATCGGCGACGACGAGCGGGTGAGGCAGGTCGTCCTCGCCGCCAAGGAGCGGAGCGTGCCCATCCGCATCGGCCTCAACGCGGGGAGCCTCCCGAAGACGCAGTACCGCAGCGGCAGCGTCGCGGCCCGCATGGTCAACGCCGCCCTCGCCTACGTGCGCCGGATGGAGGCGCTCGATTTCGATCTCA
>DAOUEG010000030.1:0-57651 GCA_034430495.1 Dehalococcoidales bacterium | reverse complement strand
CGCCCCCGGCGCCGGTCTATCGTCTCCCTTTGTAAAGGGAGGTCAGGAGGGATTTTTTACCCTCTCCCTCGATGGGAGAGGGCCGGGGTGAGGGTGCTACTCACCTGTCATTGCGAGGATTCCGCCCCGGCGGACGACGCGGCAATCCCAACCTACGTACTCCGAGGGATTTTCCACCCCTTCCCCCCGGGGAAGGGGCCGGGGGATGGGGTTTCTCACTTAAACTTTTGCCCCCTTCCCTCATCGAAGGGAAGGGGGCCAGGGGGATAGGCTCACCAAACGGTACCCCCTCTCCATTCATGGAGAGGGGGCCAGGGGGTGAGGTACTACGACGTAAAAACAACGACAAAATCCCCTTGACATTAGCACACGTGTTCTAGTATAGTTACCCTGCGGTATAAAAAACATAGACCGCACGGGGGTGTAGTGCGCCGTGAAACTCGCGATTTCCAAAGCTAACCGGGCCCGCCGGATGGTGACCGGCCTAATCCTCGCCCGCTCCGAAGCTATGGACGGGGGCACCTTGTAAGATTTTCGCCGGCATTTGAAAATTCCGCGCCGGTGTCATACTGCACCCAAAAACCGGCCCCGTTCCCCGCAAACCGCTCCCCTACCAGATGCCCGGCAGCAGCGCCTTCCGCTCCGGCGGGTAGTCCGGGAACGTCGCCCGGTACCAGCGGTGGTTCGTCCGGGCCCGCGGCGCCAGGTTCGCCACCGTCCAGACGGCAAAGGCCAGCCCCGGCAGGGACCACGTGGCGACCGCCCACCCCGTCCAGATGACGATTTCACCCAGGTAGTTCGGGCTGGAAACGAGCCGGTGCAGGAAGCTGCCGGAAATCCGGTAGCCGGTCTCCCCCTCCCGCCGCAGCGCCCGCAGCGCCAGGTCCGCCCGCCGGTTGATGAGGTACCCCGCCACGAACAGCACCGCCCCGCCGATGAACCGCGGGTCGTGGAGCCAGCCGCTGCCGTACCCCGCCGAAAAGTGGAACAGCCACCGCCCGTTGAGGTAGGCGTTCATCAGGTTGAAAACGATCCCCATCCCCACCACGCTCACCGGCATCCGCTGGGCCGACCCCCGCAGGCTGAACGGATAGACGAACGCCCGGTGGAGGTAGTGCCCTTCCCACAGGATGAGGAACGCCACGGACGCGGCCGTCACCGGGTTGCTCCCGGTGAGGAAAAGAAACCCGAACAGCAGCGGCGAGGGCGCCTCCATCACCACCCAGGCGAGACGGCTCCCGAGCGACGGTCCCCACCCCCGCCGGGCGTGCCGGCCGTAGGGCGCCGCGATGAAAAAGAGCACCACGAACACGACCGCCGCCAGCCCGAAGGCCGCCAGGAGCAACCCGTTGAAAATGTCGTGTTCCGTCACGTGACCTCGTCCGGCGCCGGTACCCCATTATACCGCAACCGGACGAGCCTGTCGTTCGGACCGCTCCGCCCCTACAGCCCCGCCGCCGCCAGGATGTCCGGGACCACCTCTTCCTTCCCTATCGCCATGATGTGCACGCCGTCGCAGAGGCTCTCCTTCTTGAGGGCCGCGATGGTCCGCCCGGCGATCTCGATGCCCTTGGCCAGCATCTCCTCCTTCGCCACCGAGGACATCTCCTCGATGAGGCTGTCCGGCACGAAGATGCCCGGCACGTTGTTCGTCATGTACTTCGCCATCCGCGCGGACGACAGGAGCACGATACCGGCCAGTACCTTCGCCCCGAGCCGCCGCGCCGTCCTCATGAACACGGTGAAGTTATCCAGGTCGTAGATGGCCTGGGTCTGGAAGAACTCGGCCCCGGCGTTCACCTTCTTCTCGAACTTGATGAGCTGCGGCTCGACCGGGTTCGCCTCCGGCGTCACGATGGCCCCGGCGCAGAACGTCACCGGCCCGTCCAGGTCATTCCCGCCTAAATCGTGCCCCTCCATCAGGGTGTGGATGGCGTAGAGCAATTGCAGCGAATCCAGGTCGAACACCCCCATCGCCTCCTTGTGGTCGCCCACCGGCACGGCGTCCCCGGTCAGGCAGAGCACGTTCCGCACCCCCCGGCTGGCGGCGAAGAGGAGGTCGGCCTCCAAGGCGATGCGGTTGCGGTCCCGGCAGGTCATCTGCATGATGGGCTCGCCCCCCTGCTCGATGATGGCCAGGCAGCCCCCCAGCGAGGGGTAGCGCATGACGGAGCTCTGGTGGTCCGTCACGTTGATGGCGTCCACCTTGTCCTTGAGCAGGTCGATGTGCTCCCGGAACCTGGTGAGGTCCGTCCCCTTCGGCGGGGCCACCTCGGACGTCACCACGAACTTGCCGGATGCCAGGGCTTCCTTGAAACTGGCTGCCATCGCCGCCACCTCCTCTTACGAAAATTGCATCGAACGCGGCCGCGGCACGATGTGATGGTTCCGCGGCGGCTTGTAAGCCTTCATCAGGTCGAGCCGCCCCTGCTCCTTGAGCCGGTTGTAGATAAGCGTCCAGGCGCAGTCCTTGTCCTTGTCCACCTCGCACCTGCCGTTATTGGTACCGCCGCACGGCCCGTTGACGAGCCCCTTGTGGCAGGCCGTGATGGGACAGATACCGGCCGTCTCCCCGAGCAGGCACTGCCCGCACTGGGCACAGACCTCTTTGAACACGCCGGGCGTCTCCTCCACGCCGATGAACACGGTATTCACGGCGGGTATCACCGGCCGCCCTCCCGTCAGCCCGAGGCGGTGCACCCCGAGCGCGCAGGAAAGGGAGACGATGGCGTCCGCCGCGCTGATAGCCTGGCCGCTCTCCTTGAGGAACGGGCCGGTCAGGTCGTCGCAGGCGGTGGGGATGACCCGCGCCCCGGTGACCCGCTTGCCGGCCTCCTGGAGCCGCTCCCGCATCTCCTCCACCTGGTCCACACCGCCGGTACGGGTCATGGTGGTGCAGGTGCCGCACCCGACCACGAACAGCCGGTCCAGCCCGTTGAGGGCGGCGAGCACCTCCTCGAACGGCTTGGCGATGGTAATGGATTTCATGGCGATTCCCTCCTGTGCCCGGTGCTACGTTTCCAGGTCGCACCGCAGGCAGCGTCCCGCCTCTTTGCGGGCGATGTCCTCCGGGAACCCGAGCTCTATCTCGTCGAAGGTGGTCCGCCGGTCCGCCACCGGCAGCTTGGGTGTGGCGGTGCGCGGCTGCTCCTCCCAGGTATCCTCTCCCTCGGGGGCCTTGCCCTCGGGGATGATGTCTCCCTTGCGGTCGTAGAAGGTCACCGGGGAGGTATCGCCGCGGAGGAACTTATCTATGGCGAGGGCGCCCCGCCGCCCGGCGGCGATGGCCTCGACGACCATGGCCGGGCCGGTCACGAAGTCGCCCCCGGCGAAAATCCCCGGCACGTTGGTGGTGAGCGTGTTGGTGTCCACGATGAGCGTCTCCCAACGGGTCCGCTCCAGGTTGCTGTCGGCGGGCAGGAAGGAGAGGTCCGGCGCCTGCCCCACCGCGGCGATGATGGTATCCGCCTCGATGGTGAACGAGGAGTCCTCCACCGGCACCGGCCTTCGACGGCCGCTGTCGTCCGGCTCCCCGAGCTCCATGCGGACGCACTGGAGGCCGGTCACGTTCCAGGCGGCGCTGGTGATGCGCGTCGGGGTTACGAGGAAGTTCATGCGGACGCCCTCGGCGACGGCCTCGTCGTACTCCACGTCGGAGACGGGCATCTCCTCCCGGGAGCGCCGGTAGTAGACGTCCACCTGCGCCGCGCCGAGCCGGAGCGCCGTCCGGGCCGCGTCGAGGGCCACGTTGCCGCCCCCGATGACGGCCACCCGTTTCCCGATGTTCAAATCCCGCCCCAAACGCACGTCCCGCAGGAAGCGGAGGCCGTAGTGGAGCCCGCGGACGTCCTCTATCTCGCCCGGGATGCCGAGCCGCTGGCTCCGCTGGGAGCCGGCCGCGATGAACACCGCCGCGTAGCCGTCCTTGCGCAGGTCTTCGACGGTAAACTGGGTCGTAATCGGAGTATTGTAGCGTATCTCCACGCCGCGCTTCACGATGTAGTCGATGTCCTGCTCGATGGCCGTCCGCGGCAGGCGGAACTCCGGGATGGCGACGCTCAGCATGCCGCCGCCCACCGGCAGGGCCTCGAAGACAGTCGTCCCGTAGCCGGCCTCCTGGAGGAAGTAGGCGCAGGAGAGGCCCGTGGGCCCGGCGCCGATGACGGCCACCTTCTCCGGCCGCGTCCGCGGGAAGGGTTCCACGGCCAGCTCGCCGCCGTGCTCCGCGTACCAGTCCGCCGCGAAGCGTTTGAGCGAGCGGATGGCCACCGGGTCGTCGAGCTCGCCCCGGCGGCAGCGCCCCTCGCAGGGATGGTGGCAGATACGCCCGCAGACCGCCGCGAAGGGGTTGCGGGCCCGGATGGTGGCGATGGCCGCGGCGTAGTCGCCGTCGGCAATCTGGGCCACGTAGGTCGGGATGTTGATGCCGGCCGGGCAGGTGTGCTGGCACGGCGAAATCATGAGGCTCTCGCAGACGGCCGCCGGGCACTTCTTCTCGCGGATGTGGCTCTCGTACTCGTCGCGGAAATACTTGATGGTGGAAATGATGGGGTTGGGGGCCGTCTTGCCGAGGCTGCACAGCGAGCAGTCCTTCACCGTCTCGGCGATGGAGAGGAGGGTATCAATGTCCCCTTCCCTGCCCCGGCCCTCGGTGATATCGGTGAGTATCTCCAGCATCTGCCGGGTGCCGAGGCGGCAGGGCGTGCACTTGCCGCAGGACTCGCTCTGGGTGAAGCTGAGGAAGAAGCGGGCGACCTCCACCATGCAGGTGGCCTCGTCCATGACGACCATGCCGCCCGAGCCGACGATGGACCCGAGCTTGGCGAGCTCCTCGTAGCCGATGGGCGTGTCCATGAAACGGGCCGGGATGCAGCCGCCGGACGGCCCGCCCGTCTGGACGGCCTTGAGCGCCCGTCCCCGCGGGATGCCGCCGCCGATATCGTAGATGATGCGGGAGAGCGGCGTGCCCATCGGCACCTCGACGAGGCCGCTGTTGGCGATCTTCCCGGTCAGGGCGAAGACGGTGGTGCCGCTGCTCTTTTCCGTGCCGATGGCTTTATACCAGGCGGCCCCTTTCTCGATGATAACGGGCACCGTCGCCAGCGTCTTGACGTTGTTGATGGTGGTCGGCTTACCGTCGAGCCCGGACTGGGCCGGGAAGGGCGGCCGCGGGCGGGGCATGCCGCGCAGGCTCTCGATGGAATCAATGAGCGCCGTCTCCTCCCCGCAGACGAAGGCGCCGGCCCCTTCCAGAATGTGGACGTTGAAGGTGAACTCCGACCCGAGGATATTCTCCCCGGAGTAGCCCCGCTCCTCCGCCTGCTGCAGGGCGGTCTTGAGCCGCCGCACCGCCAGCGGGTACTCGGCGCGGACGTAGACGTAGCCCTCGCTGGCGCCGATGGCGTAAGCGGCGATGGTCAGTCCCTCGAGCACGGCGTGCGGGTCCGCCTCCAGGATGGAGCGGTCCATGAAGGCCCCGGGGTCGCCCTCGTCGGCATTGCAGATAGCGTACTTCTGCAAGGCTACCTCGCGGCGGCAGAACTCCCACTTGAGGCCGGTCGGGAAGCCGGCACCGCCCCGGCCGCGGAGGCCGGACTCCTTGAGCTGGGTAATGACATCGTCCGGGCTCATGGTGAAGAGGGCCTTGCGCAGGGCCTCGTAGCCGCCCCTATCGAGGCAATCGTCGAGGCGCTCCGGGTTGATGCGGCCGCAGTTCCGCAGGATGATGCGCTCCTGCTGGCTGTAAAAGATAATGTCCTTGTAGCACGGCACGGCCTCGTCGGTCACCGGGTCCCGGTAGAAGAGCCGCTCCACCGGCTTGCCCTCCCGCAGGTGGGAGGTAACGATTTCCGGTGCGTCCTCCGGGGTGACGTGGGTATAGAAAATGCCGTCCGGCTCCACGACGACGTTCGGCCCCTGCTGGCAGAACCCGTGGCAGCCGGTAAAGTCCACCTCGGCCGTCTTCACGCCCCGCTTCTCGAGCTCCGCGGCGATGGCATCGTAGACGGCGCTGCCGCCGCCGGAGACGCAGCCGGTACCCTTGCAGACGTAGACGGTACGCCGGCGGGCCATGCTATTCCCCCTTCCGGGCGGCGAACACCGCGGCCACCTTGCCGGGGTTCATCGCGCCGTAAATCGTGTTGTTCACGGCGATGTTGGGCGCCAGGGCACACACGCCGATGCAGGCGACCGTCTCCAGCGTGTACTCCATGTCCTCGGTCGTCTCCCCCTCCTCGATGCCGAGGTGCTGCTTGACGAGCTTGAGGATGGACTTGCCGCCGCGGACGTGGCAGGCGGTGCCGCGGCACACCCGCACCACGTTCCGGCCGCGCGGCTCCGAGTAGAGCTGCGAGTAGAAGGAGACGACACCCTGGACCTGGCTCGGGAAGAGCCGGAGCGCCTCGGCGATGCGCGGCACGACCTCCGGCGGGACGTAGCCGGCCTTTTCCTGGATTTCCTCCAGCAGCGGGATGAGCCCCCACCTCTGCCCGCGGCGGGCCTCGATAACCGCGTCAATGGCCTTCAGGTCAACCTTGGGTCTTTTCATCGGCTTCTTCATCAGCGACCGCCTTTTCCAGTTTCACGGCGCAGGCCTTGAGCGCCGGGGCCCCGGTGGATGCCTCGATAGAGGAGCAGAAAACAGCGTAGACGGGGCCGTCCGTCCCGGAGACGACGACGGTACCCCGCGGCGTCCCGTTCCTCACCCTGACCGGCGCCGCGAACGTCCCGAACCCGGACGTCACCGTGGCCCGGTCCCCGTCCCGCAGGCCGAGCGCCTTCGCCTCCGCCGGGCCGAGCGTCAGGTGGACACCGGTACCGTAGCGCGACAGCCGGTTGGAACGGGAGCTGCGGGCCCCGGTACCGAAGCTGAACAGCTCGGAATCCGCCAGCATCGTGAGTGGGTATTCCCCGCCGTCCCCGCCGGCCGGCGGCAACGGCCCGGCCACGGCGAAGCGGTAGAAAGCGCTCGGGAAGAGGCCGCCGTGGCGGCGCCGGGTGCCGATCGTGGTGCCGTTACCTTCGACGAAATCAATAATGGAGGCTTCCTCCTCCCGCTCCGCGATGGGGTGGCTGAAGGGGACCGTCTGCTCGATTTCCTCGCTCACGTCCTGGGTATCGGCGTAGGGCAGCGGCGCTCCCATGGCCGTGGCCAGCCGGAGGATGATTTCCCCGTCCGGCAGGCTTTCGCCCGGCGGCTGGAGGGCCGCGTGCGAGGTCTGGACCCGCCCCTCCAAATTGGTGTAGGAACCTTCCTTTTCCGCGGTGGCGGCGGCCGGCAGGACGACGTCGGCGAGGGCGGCCGTCTCGGTGAGGAAGAGGTCGCTCACGGCGAGGAAGTCCAACCCGGCGAGGGCTTTCTTGACGGCCTCCGGCCGCGGGAACCCGCCGGCCGGGTTTTCCCCCATGACGAACATGGCCTTGAGGTCCCCGGAGGCTGCCTTTTCAAGCATCTCGAAAACGGTCAGGCCGGGCCTGGCCGGCAGCCGGCACTTCCAGCGCTCTGCGAGGGAAGCCGCGGCGGCGTCCTCGCCGACGGCCACGTAGCCGGGCAGGTAGTCCGGCAGCGCCCCCATGTCGCAGGCGCCGTGGGCGTTGTTCTCCCGCAGCAGGGCCAAAATGCCACCCCGCTGCCCGGTATTGCCGGTGAGCATGGCCAATCCGGCCACCGCCCCGACGGCGGCGGGCGCGTCCGGGTACTGGGTAATGCCGTTACCGTAGACGAGCGTGGCCTCGCCGGCCCCGGCGAGAAGTTTGGCCGCCCGCTGCATCTCCCGGCGGGGTACGCCGGTGGCCCGCTCCACGGCGGCGAAGGTGTAGGGCTCCAGGCTGGCCATGAAGCGCTCGAAATTGTCCGTGCGGCGGGTCACTGTCTCGATATCGTGCGTCCGCGACGCGATAATCATCCGCGCCAGCCCGTTGAGCAGCACGGCATCGGTGCCGGGGCGGGGCCGCAGCCAGACATCGGCGAAGGACGCGAGGCCGGTCTTGCGCGGGTCAATAACGACGAGCGAGGCGCCCCGGTTTTTCACCGCCCGCCTGACGGCGTAGGCGGCCACCGGTGCCGAGACGTCCGGGTCCGCGCCGATGACGAAAATGACATCCGAGCGCTCCAGCCCGTCGAAGGTGCCGGTGCTCCCGGCGTAGCCGACCGAAGCGCCGAGACCGGCCCGGCTGGCCGGCCCGTAGAGGCGGCTGCCGTTATCAATGTTGTTGGTACCGATGACGCACCGGGTAAAGCGCTGGAAAAGGTAGTTCTCCTCGTTGCTGCACTTCGAAGAGCCGTACAGGCCGACGGCCTCCGGGCCGTGGTCGTCCCGGGCTTTTGCCAGCCCTTCGGCGACCCGCTGCAGCGCCTCCTCCCAGCCGGCCTCCCGGAACTCATCCCCGTCCCTGACAAGGGGCTTGGTCAGTCGCTCCTTGCTGTTGATATAATCCTGCCCGTAGCTGCCGCGCACGCAGGCCGTACCGCGGTTGACGCCGCCGCCCTCCGCCGGGCGCGCGTTGACAACGCGCCCGTCCTTGATATTGAGCGTGAAGGTGCAGCCGCAGCCGCAGTAGGGACAGACGACGGTGGCCGAGGCCGTGGCGGTACCCGTCCAGACGCGGTCCCTTTCCATCAGGGCCCCGGTGGGACAGGCGGCCACGCAGGCCCCGCAGAAGGTGCACTCGGAGCCTTCGAGCGGCACGTCGCCGAAGGTAGCGGGCCGGGCGGCCGTGCCGCGGTCGAGGTAGTCAATCGCCCCGGTGACGACGAGCTCCTGGTCAACACGGATGCACTTCCCGCAGAGGACGCACTTGGAGAGGTCGCGCTCGATGAAGGGGTTGACCTCGACGATTTCGTCAACGATGGGCAGCTTCTTGTATTCGATGAGCCCGATGCCGAGCTCCGCGGCGAGCGTCCGCAGCGTGCAGCCGTTGCCCTTGTCACAGACGATGCAGGTGTCCGGGTGCGAGGCAAGCAGCAGCTTCAGTATCCGGCGACGGTTCTCCAGCACCCGCGGCGAGTCCGTGGTGATGACCTGCCCCGGCGCGATGGGCGTGACGCAGGCCGCCAGCAGGTTGCCGGAGCGGTCGTCCTCGACGAGGCAGAGACGGCAGGCGCCGGCCGGCGGCAGGTGCGGGTCATGGCAGAGGGTGGGGATGTTGATGCCGGACTCCCGCGCCAGATCCAGAATGGTGGTGCCGGCGCTGCCGCTGACCTCGACGCCGTTCAGGCTGATGGTCACCGTCTCCGCGCTGCGGTTCATCTCAGGCTTCACCGTGCGGCAGGAGCGATTGCAGCCAGGATTCGTCGCCGCGGGCCACCGTCCTGATGCCGGTGAGGAGCTGGGAGCTGGCGGACGCCTTGGGAATGAACCCGACCGCGCCGACCCCCTTGCTGGCTAGCACGTTCTCCTGGTCATCGTACTGGGTGAGCATGAGGACCTTGGAGGAACACTGGCTGCATATCTCGCGGGCGGCATCGAGGCCGTTCATCTCCGGCATGACGATGTCCATGACGACGACATCCGGGACGAGCTCGAGCGTCTTCGCCACGGCCTCCCTGCCGTTGACGGCCTCCCCCACCACCTGCATATCGCGCTGGAGGGACAGCACCGAGCGGATGCCATCCCGGACGACGGCGTGGTCGTCAACGATGAGGACGCGTATCTTGCGGGTGGCCCGGTCGAGGATGCGGCGGATGCGCGGCAGGAGGGCCTCCGGGTCCACCGGCTTGGCGAGGAAATCATCGGCATCGCACTGCATGCCCTCGTCCTTGCGCCAGCCGTGGGTAAGCTGCTTCTCCGGGCGGGCGTTGATGATCATGAGCGGGAGGTTACTGAACCCGAGCGTCTGCTTGAGCCAGCGGTGGAAATGGAAGGCATCACCCCGGGGCATGATGGTGCCGAGGATGAGGGCGTCCGGCTCGTGCTGGCGCACCGCCCGCTCGGCGCTCTCCCGGTCCGGGGCGGAGGAGACCTCGAAGTCCTCGCGTTCCAACACCTCCCGCAGACCGGCGACGAAATCCGGTTCTTCGTCAACAATGAGGATTTTCACCTGCTTGTCCATGGCCTACCCCCTCCGGGTGTGGTACCCGCATGATAGACCAGCCCCCGGCGAATGGATAGACGGATTTCCCCCTGACAGGGGTAAGGCGAAACCCCTGATTGCCCCGGGGATTTTCCCTTGCGCGGCGGCGGCCCGCGCCCGGATTGAGGCTAGATATCTATGATGCCCTTGCGGAGGGCGTACTTGACGATGTCAACGCGGCCGTGGATGCCGAGCTTGGTCATGAGGCGCGTCTTGTGACCTTCCACCGTCTTGGGCGTGATGACGAGGAGGTCGGCGATTTCGTGGGTGCTGAGGCCCTCGGCGAGCAGCTTGAGGACCTCCCGCTCCCGGTCGGTGAGGAGCTCGTAGGGGTCTTTCGGGATGGTGCGGTCGACGCCAAGCTTGTAGCTGTCGAGCAGCATCCGGGCGATGGGCGGGGAGAGGAAGGAATCGCCCTGGTAGACGGCGCGGATACCCTGGGTGAGCTCGGTGGCGGCGGCCGCCTTGCTGATAAAACCGGCGGCGCCGGACTCTATGACGGGAAAGACGAACTCCTTGTCGTCGTGCTGGGTCAGGACGAGGACCTTGACGTTCTTGTGGTCCCGCGTGATGAGGCGGGTCGCCTCCATGCCGTCCATGACCGGCATCGAGATGTCCATCAGGACGACGTCCGGCCTGATCTCGCCGACCAAATCGAGCGCCTCGCGGCCGTTGGTGGCCTCGCCGGCGACCTCGATATCGTCGGTCAGGGCGAGCAGCGCCGCCAGCCCGTCCCGCACGATGGCGTGGTCGTCAACTATCAGTACCCTTATCTTTGGCATAGCGGATATCCTGCCCCACCGGCACGCGGGCCCAGACGGTGGTCCCGTGGCCTATCTGCGATTCTATGCCGCTGGTGCCGCCGAGGAAGCCGATGCGCTCCCGCATACTGAAGAGGCCGCGCCCCCGGCCGCTCTCCTCGACGTCCGTTATCTCCGAGACGTCGAAGCCGACGCCATCGTCCTTGATAGTTATGCCAAACTCATCGGGGCGGTAGTCCAGCACGATGTTGACGTTCTCCGCCTTGGCGTGTTGGGCGATGTTACCGATGGCCCCCTGCACGAAGCGGAAGAGGGCCGCCTCGATATCCGCCGGGAACCGCTCCACCTTGCCCCGGACATCCACGCCGGCGCGGCACCCCACCGCCTGGCAGCGCGTCTCGGCGTGCTGGCGGACGGCCGGCACGAGCCCGACGGTATCGAGCAGGGCCGGCCGGAGGTTGGAGATGAGCCGGCTGACCTCGTTATGCACCTGCACGGTAAGGGCCTGCACCTTCTTGAGCCCCTCGGCGAACTGGGCATCGCTGTAGCCGGTCTGGGCCGCCATCTCGATTAGCGCCTGGAGCTGGAGGGCGATGCCGGAGAGGGACTGGCTCGTCTCGTCGTGGAGCTCCCGGGCGATACGGCGACGCTCCTCTTCCTCCGCCACGAGGTTGTAGCGGGCCAGCCGCCGCATCCGCTCCCGGGCCTTGCGGAGGCGGTCGTAGAGCATGGCCTGCTGGATGGCGATACCGAGCTGGTCGCCGATGGCATAGAGGGTGTGCATATCGTTGGAGGTATAGTGGCGGGACTCCCGACTGGCGACGTTGAGCACGCCCAGGACGCGGTCCCGGGCGCGGAGCGGCACGCAGATATAGGCCTTGAGCCCTTCCGCGACGATGGTATCCC
Source organism: Dehalococcoidales bacterium (assembly GCA_034430495.1). GTDB lineage: Bacteria > Chloroflexota > Dehalococcoidia > Dehalococcoidales > RBG-16-60-22 > DAOUEG01. Next base: position 45,913 of record DAOUEG010000030.1, on the reverse strand, counting down.
GGCTGGCGACGCGGGGGTCCGCCGAGATGTCCTCGAGGAGGACGGCCTTGCCGTTCTGGGCGACGCTCCCGGTGATGCCCTCCCCCACCGAGAGCCGCACGTTCTCCACGAACTCCTGGCTGTAGCCGCGGTGGACGACGTGGTGGAGCGCCTGGGTCTTCTCGTCAATGAGGAGGATCTCCCCGATGTCGCCGTGCATGACCTCCAGGGCGCTGTCCAGGCCGACGCCGAGGATAGCGTCCAGGTCCCAGAGACCGCTCAGCGCCGCCGAAATCCTGCTCAGCAGGAGCACTTCCGGCAGCTGCTGGTCCGCCTTCAGCCGGGGATGGGACCGGCCGGTTTTCTCCGTATCCATGGCCCCTTACCTGACGGGAGAGAGTCAGTGTTTACTGTCCGTGGGTCTTGATTACACTATAGCAAAACGAAGGGCTTGTCAATGGGAAGGCGCGGCCGGCCGCCTAGCCGGGCGGGACCGGCAGCGAGACCTTGAACTCGGTCCGCTCCCCGGGGCTGCTGGTGACGACGATATCGCCGCCGTGGCCGAGGATGATTTGCCGGGCGATGGCTAGCCCCAGCCCGACCCCCGTCCGCACGCCCATGGCCTGGTAGAACCGCTCGAAGACGTAGGGCAATTGCTCCGGCGGGATGCCGGCGCCGTGGTCCTCGACGCTGATGTCCACGAACCCTTCCCGCTTGCGGGCGGTGACCCGTATCTCATTGCCTTCGAGGCTGTTCTTGATGGCGTTATCAACCAGGTTGGAAAAGACCTGCTCCAGACGGTCCGCGTCCCCGGTGATGACGGGCAGCAGGCCGACGTCCATGACGAAGCTGAGCTTCTTCTCCTCGACACGAAGGGAGTAAATCTCGCGGACCTGCTTCAGCAGCGCCTCCAGGTCCACCGGCCCGGCGGCCATTTGGGCGGCCCCGGACTGCATGCGGGAGAGGTCCAGCAGCTCGTCCACCTGGCGCATCATCTTGCGGGATTCCTCCTCGATGACGCCGGCGGAGCGCAGCTTCGTCTCGTCGTCGGCAGCGGTGCCGTCGGTAATGGCCTGGGCGAACCCGCGGATAGAGGTCAGCGGGCTCTTGAGCTGGTGGGACACGTCGGCCACGAAGTGACGCAGGCGGTCCTGGGCGAGCTTGACCTCACGGCTCATGGTATTGAAGCTCGTCGCCAGGTCTTTCACCTCGGCGGGGCCGGCCACGGCTATCTCCTGCCCGTACTGTCCGCGGGCGATGTCCCCGGCGGCTTCGGTGACGCGCTGGACGGGCTTGTAGAGCGAGCGGGCCAGGAAGACGGCGATAACAAGCGCCACGGCGAAGGCCGCCAGCCCGGCGAAGAGGAAGGGACGGACGAGACTGACCAAGATGGCGACCGGCTGGCCGCGGGGCACCGCCAGCACCACCGAGCTGAACACGACGCGGTCGCCGAGCGAAATCTGCCGGCCGAGGAACTGCCCGGCGTAGAGGTAGGTCCCGCCGGAGGGGGCGTCGAACCGGCCGCTGACATTGCGGTTCTCGATGGTGGGCAGCAGGTCCGGCGTCAGCACGAGGCTGTCCGGCACGATGGAACCGTCCGGGGCGGCCTGCCAGACCACCGTGCCACGGGCGTCCACGAGCAAAATGTAGAGCTTGCTGTCGGCGGCCTGCTCCTGCAGGCCCGCGCCGAGGGTATCGAGTGTGGAGCCGGTGTTGACGATGGTGCGCACCTGGATGAAGACCGGCCGGATGGTATCTTCCAGGTAGGTCAGCGTGAAGCGGTCCCGGTAGCCCTGGATGATGAGGGAGACGGCCACGGCGATGACGCCGAGGCACACGACGACGACGAGGGCGAAGGACAGCACGAGACGAGTGCGAAAACTCACGCTTCGTCCTCCCCTGCCTTGAGACGGTAGCCGATGCCGCGGAGCGTCTCGATGCGGACGCCGGAGCCGTCGAGCTTGTCCCGCAGGTGGTTGACGTGCACGTCCACGGTGCGGGTCTCGCCGTAGTAGTCGTAGCCCCAGACGGTCTCCAGCAGCTTGTCCCGGCTGAAGACGATGCCCGGGTTGCGGGCGAAGGTCAGGAGCAAAGCGAACTCCCGCGTCCGCAGGGACACCGGCCGGCCGGCCACGGTCACCTCGTGGCGGGAGACGTCAAGGCGGAGGCCGCCGAGCTCGATGACCTCCCCGACGGGGGCATCGGGCCGGGAGCGGCGGAGCACGGCCTTGACCCGGGCGACAAGCTCACGGGGGTTAAAGGGCTTGGTGAGGTAGTCGTCGGCGCCGAGCTCCAGCCCGACGATCTTGTCCACGTCCTCCTTGCGGGCGGTGAGCATGAGGACGGGCACGGAGCTGACGGCGCGGACGCGGCGGCAGATTTCGAAGCCGTCCGTATCCGGCAGCATGAGGTCGAGGATGATGAGGTCGTACCTGCCGGCCTGAAAGGCATCGAGGCCGGCCTGGCCGGTGGCAGCGCCCTCCACGGTCAAGCCCTCCCGCTCCAGGTAGAGACGGGCGAGCTCGATGATGCTCGGTTCGTCGTCAATAATCAGCAGTTTCGGCATTGGCTTCGGCTCCGTTGCAGACCATTATAGCGGAAAACAGGGGCAGGTGCAGACCGTGCCGGCCTGCACCTGCGTTGAGGGATAGGTTTAGTTTAGCGGACGGTACCGCTCACGTTGCCGGTGGCGGGGACCGTTACGTTATCGGTCGCGCCGGGGACGGGGACGGCCGCGGCGGCATCGGGCTGGTCACTCGGCCGGATTTTGTCCGCGTCCGGGCCGACAATCTGGATGATGCCGAAGCCGGGCAGGCAGCCGGGCTTCCAGGTGACGAGGACCTCGGGGCCGGGCTGGTCGAAGCTGACCGTCAGGTTGCCGCGCCCGTCGGTGGCGCCGAGGAATATCCCGTAGGAGCTGAGCGAAACACTGAGGTCGTTCCCGGTGACGCCGGCGTCGGAATCGCGGAGGCCGGCGACCTGCTGGCGGAAGGCCTCGGCCTGGTCGCGGGTCAGCGCCCAGACGCCGGCGCCTTCGACCGGCTCACCGGACGTCCGGTCCATCACGTGGACGGGGACCTCTTCGCCGACTTTGGCGCGGCCCTGCACCTGGAGGGCGAGCGGTTCCGGCCGGCTGCCGATGAGGATGCGGGCGCGGGCGGGCAGGTAGCCCGGCTTGGCGGCCAGCAGCAGGTAGCCGCCGGCCTCGGCGAACGAGGCGGTGACTTCACCGGTATCACCGCTGCGGCCGAGGAAGACGCCGTAGTTACCGAACAGGGATTCCCAGTCAGTATCGGCGCTGAAGGTCTGGCCGCTGGCCTGCATGGCGTCAATAGCCGCCTTGAAGACTTCGGCCTGGTCGCGGGTCAGCGCCCAGACGCCGGCGCCCTCGACGGGCGTTCCGGAAGCCTGCTCGTAGACGCCGATGGTGACCGGCGCGTTCACGTCAGCCTGTTCGGGAGCGCGGATGGCGAGGGCGTTCCGCGGGGCGATGATGCCGATGACGGTGCGGCCCGGCAGGTAGCCGCCCTTGGTGGCGACGAGCAGGTAGCGGCCGCCTTCAGAGAAGGACGTGGTCAGCGTGCCGCGGGCATCGGTCCGGCCGATGAGCCGGCCGTACTGGGAGACGATGCCGTCCCAGTCAGTGTCCGCGGAGGGGATGGTACCCGCGTCGCGGAGGCGCTGGACGGCCGCCTCGAACTGGGGGACCTGGTCATCGGTAACGACCCAGACGGCGGCGCCTTCCATGGGGGTTTGGTCCGAGCGCTGGAAGACGGTCATGGTGACCGGCTGGTCCGGCCGGGCAGCGACCGGCGCCACGATGGCGAGGCCGTCCCGGAGAACGGGAACGGGCTGGTCCGCGGACGGGTCACCTTCCGCGGCGAGGGCGGGCGCCACCGCCGTCACCAGTGAGACGAGGGCGAGCAGCAGCGCCAGGAAGATGGTGGTCTTTCTCGTGAGTTTCATTGTTTTTTCCTCCTTGGTTTTGCGGCGGTCCGGCGGCCGGGCCGGGGGCCCTTCCGGCCGGCGGCGTTTCCCGCCGTCTGGTACCAGCGTAAAGGAGCCGTATTATCCCGGTTTTATCCCTTTGTAAACTCTCCGTAAAATGTGTCCCGGTACTTTCGGGCCGTCGTGTCCCGACGCCCGGGAAACGGCCCGGCGACGTTGCCCCGCCATACCCGTACGAGGTAGTATAGAGACATGGAAAACGAGGCCGAGTTGATCACGGACTGCGCCTTCGAGCTGGAGGAAGACCACCACCACTTCGGGAGCGGGCACTACAGCGGCCGCCTGGTCGTGACGCAGGACATCAGTCCCTGCTTCCCCTACCTCAACGCCGTCCTTACCGAGAACCGGTACGACCACGAGAACCGTATTCTCATCGGCGTCGGCAACGGCCGCCGCTACGCCTTCCGTCCCCACGAGATACAGCTGGGCGGGATACCGGACCCGGCCAAGGCGCAGGACATCGTGGACGAGGTGGTGGAACTGGTCAACCGGGTCTGGCGCGAGCGTGAAACCATCACGCCCAACTTCAAGGAGCGCGACCTGCCCACCGTGTTCGAGATTTACGTGCTGCTGCCCCGGACGAACTGCCGGGAGTGCGGCCAGGTGACCTGCCTGGCCTGCGCCGGAGAAATCCGCAACGGGAACTTGACCTGGGAAGCCTGCCCCTGTCTGGCCGCGCCGGAGTACGCGGCCAACCGGGACAAGCTGAAGGCCCTGCTGTAGGCCGGCCGGCGGCAGGAGAGAGGGATTTTACACCCGGTTTCGAAAACCGAGCCATCACGCCCGAAAACGAGAAAGGAGATAGCACCATGGCTTCCAAGTACGGCAAGTACATTACGACGGAACTGAAGCGCAACGTCGTCATGCCGGGCTACAAGGGCCCCCAGCTGATCCGCCAGGGCTACGCCGACGGCTACCGCCTGGGGCTGGAGCACGTCATCTGGATGGACGACGAGGTCCTGCCCGGCGGCTTTTACGGGGAGTACACCTGGCAGTGGCCCGCTACCATGAAAGACCAGCGGCAGATGCAGCGGCCGCCCATGCCGGAGCTGGTGACGCCGGAGCTCGTCAAGAGCGGAAAGGTGCCGGGCATCATGCCGCACGCGCACCCGTTCATCGAGATTTTCAGCTACTTCGGCACCAACCCGGACGACCCGTCCGACCTCGGCGGCGAGATTGAGTTCTGGCTGGAGGACGAGAAATTCGTCTTCACCAAGAGCTTCATGGTCTACATCCCGGCCAACATGGAGCACTGCCCGCTCGTGTTCCGCCGCATGGACGCCCCGATGTTCCACATGACGCTCGGTTCCGGGGACAGGTACGTCTAGGCGGGACCGCCGCACGACATTCATCGAGAGAGGTAGTCACAATGGGTAAAAACGCCAAGTACGGTGTAGCCAAAGCCAAGGAAAATCCCCGGGTCCTGCCGTTCATGACCAAGACCGACCCCGCCATCGTCAAGCCGGTCATTACCGTGGACGATGACGTCGTCCCCGGCGCCGAGTTCTTCTCCCAGACCAACTGGATAGTGCCCGGCGCACAGGGAGAGATCAGGCTCTGCGAGTCCCACACCCACGAGTTCGGGGAGATGCTCGGCTTCTACGGCTTTAACTACGATAACATCCAGGACCTCGGCGCGGAGATAGAGATTGTCATTGACGGCGAAGTGAACATCGTTGACCGCAGCTTCGCCGCCTACGTGCCGCCGGGTGTCCAGCACGGGCCCATCATCGTCCGGAACGTCCAGCGGCCCATCTTCTGGGTCTCCTCCGGCCGCGCCCCCCGCTACGAATAGCCTGACGAAAATCAAATTTCAGGAGGAATACCATGCCAGAGAAATATGCCGACCGCCTCATTTCCGATATCGGCTACGAGGCGACCCACGTGATGAAGGTGGACCGGAACCGCCTGCCGGACTTCATGTCCGTGGACTGCACCTGGTTCTGGAGCAGCCAGCCCAACCAGATCGTGGATAGCACCCGCGTCAGCAACGAGAACCAGGTCATCGGCCTGGTGGGTTCGTCCACGGAGGACCCGTTCAGCCTGAGCGGCGAGATGACCGTCTGGGTAGACGGCAAGAAGAACGTCATCAACAAGAGCAGTCTCATCTTCGTCCCCGCCGGGGTGCCCTTCGGGCCCGTGCAGATCAACCGCATGACGCAGCCCATTTTCTACACCAGCATGGGCGTGCTCCCGGACCCCAAGGAAAAGCGGGACCCGAACCTGCCCCGCTACACCATCGTTGACCACACCAAAGAGAAGGCGGTCACGCCACCCCCGCCGCCCGACGGCAAGATGACCCTGAAGGGAGCGCGCCTGCTCCACATGGAAGACGACATGGCCAAGGGCTCGTTCTACGTTGATTTCGTCTACTTCTACGAGGGTTACGGCCAGGCCCCGATGGGCATCCACGACCACGAGTGGCCGGAGCTCATGGTGATGACCGGCTGCGACCCGAAGAACCCGTACGACCTCGGCGGCACCTTCAGCGTGGACCTGGACGGCGAGACCTACTACCTCAACAAGAGCACGCTCGTCTGCATCCCCGCCCACGTCATGCACTGCCCGTGGAAGTTCCTCCAGGTCAACAAGCCGACCCTCGCCTTCACCGCCAGTCCCTCCGGTATGTACTACAGCTCGGAAAAGGACGAATGGTAGTCCCTCCGGGGCGGCCCGCCCGAGGCGGGCCGCCCCCCTTTTTCCGACAGCCGCTCGCGTCCCACCGGTACTTTACCGGGACAAACACCCCGCAAATACTCTATAATGGGCTGGCGGCGCTCCTCGATTTCCCGGGACGCCGCCGGATTCAAACGCCGCACATCACTGACGGGAGGTAGCCGCACCGTGTTCAAAGACCCAGACCTCGGGAAACCAGCCTTACAGCTCAAGCAAGAAAGGTACGAGAGGATCCACGCCGCCCATACCCTCGGCGTGCCGGACCGGGTGCCCGTCACCTGTCCCATCGGGTTTTTCCCGGCCAAGTACGCCGGCATCCCCTTTTCCGCCGCCTACTACGACTTCAACGCCTGGTACGCCGCCTACGAGAAGGCCCTCGAGGAGTTCCGGCCGGATTCCTTCGGCGGCATGAATTTTACCTCCGGCAAGGCGCTGGAAATGATCAACCCCAAGACCCGCCGCTGGCCGGGCTTCGGCGTTGACGAGTACCACGGCTTCCAGGCCATCGAGATAGACGGGCTCCAGGCGGACGAGTTCGACGAGTACATGAAGGACCCGAACGACTATTTCCTGCGCAAGCAGATGCCCCGCATCAGCGATAGCCTGGCCGGGCTGGGCAAGATACCGCCCCTCTTCGAGATGCTCCACGGTCCCGCCGGGCCTCAGAGCCTGGCCATGGCCTTCTCCGACCCGGACGTCGCCGAGGCCATCAGCCTGCTCCAGAAAGCCGGCCGCGAGATGCGCCGGGCCTTTCCCAAGCAGATGAAATTCGAGAAACTGCTCAACAAGTACGGCTACTACTCCACCCGCATGGTGGGCGCCATGCCGCCCTACGACGACCTGTCCCACACCATCCGTGGCATGACCGGCGTCATGTACGATATGTTCCGCCAGCCGGAGAAGCTCGTCGAGCTGTGCGAGTTCATCTGCAACGAGACGCTGAGCAAGGCGCCCCTCATCCCTGACGAGAACGGCGAGATGCGGGTCTTCATGACCAACACCCGCGGCTCGGACGATTTCCTCTCCAAGAAGCAGTTCGACCGCTTCTACTGGCCCACCTTCAAGAAGCTCGTGGACGGCCTCTGCGCCAAGGGGGCGACGCCCTACATCTTCTTCGAGGGCAGCTTCGATTCCCGCGTCGAGTACCTCCTCGACCTGCCGAAGGGCCAGTTCGTGGCCCGGTTCGACTGCACCGATATCTTCCGCGCCAAGGAGATACTGAAGGGGCACTGCTGCATCGAGGGCAACGTGCCGTCCTCGCTCCTCCAGGTCGGCTCCAAGGAGGACGTCATCGCCTACTGCAAGAGGCTCATTGACGTCTGCGGCAAGGACGGCGGCTACATCCTCTCGCCGCGCAGCTCCACGGACGAAGTCAAGCCGGAAAACCTGAAGGCCATGATAGACTTTACCAAGGAATATGGCGTATACCGCTAGCGGGGACGAATCCGAAAAGGGAGGCGCCGCAACCCCGCCACTCCGCTGCGGCTGGAGCGGCCCGGTCCGGGCCTTCCTGGCGACCCAGCCCGAAGAGCTGCTCGCCCGCCTGGCGGAGCAGCACCGGCGGAGCCTGCTCGAACCCCCGGCCGCGAGCCAGGTCCGCGCCTGGCAGTCCTCCGAGGAGCTCCTGAGAAAGTGCTTCGACGCTCTCGTGAGCGAATACCCTGCCATCGGCGGTTATGGTGTTGTCTTCGAGTACGAGCTGCCCCGGGAGCGGGGACGCCGGCCGGACGTCGTGCTCCTGTCCGACCGGGAGGCCTTGGTCCTCGAGTTCAAGGACACGGACACGCTTTCCCGCGCCTACGTTGACCAGGCGGCCGCCTACGCCCGCGACCTGCAAAATTACCACGCCGCCAGTCGCCAACTCCGGGTCAGACCGGTCCTGGTCGTCCTCCGCAGCCCCCGGCCCGATGCCACCGTTGACGGCGTCGCCATCGTGTCCGGCGCCACGCTGCCGGGCTTCCTGAGAGCGTCCGTCGCCGCCGCCGGCGAGCCCGATTTGGCCGGCTGGCTCGCCGCCGACTACGAGCCGCTGCCCACCATCGTGAGTGCCGCGCGCTTGTTGTTTCACCGCGAGCCACTCCCAAATATCCGCCGTGCCCACAGCGCCGGCATTCCTCAGACGCTGCACAGCTTGAGCTCGATTGCGGAACAAGCCCAACGAAAAAAGCAACAACACCTGGCCATCGTGACGGGAGTTCCCGGCTCCGGCAAGACGCTCGTCGGGCTGCAGCTCGTCTACAGCGACCGCCTTGCGGCGGACGAGTCCCGGAACCCGGCGGTCTTCCTTTCCGGCAACGGCCCGCTCGTCGAGGTGCTCCAGCACGCGCTGGGAAACAAGACCTTCGTCCAGGACGTCCACGGGTTCCTGAAGGAGTACGGCGGCTACAGCACGCGGGCGACCGCCGAACAGGTCATAGTCTACGACGAGGCTCAGCGGGCCTGGGACCGCAACAAGTCGCGGGAGAAACGGGGCGCCCGCCTCTCCCAGCCGGAGGACTTCGTCCGCATCATGGAGCGCGACCACGACTGGGGACTGCTCGTCCTGCTGCTGGGTGAAGGCCAGGAAATCCACGTGGGAGAGGAGGCGGGGCTCCGGCAGTGGGAGGAAGCCCTCGCCGGCGCGGGCGGCCGGTGGGTCGTCCACTGTCCCGCCAGACTGGGGGAGACGTTCCTGTCCGCCAGGGAGGTAATCGCCCGCCCGGAGCTGGACCTCACCGCATCGCTGCGCTCCCACCTCGCCGAAGACGTTACCGTGTGGGCGGACAAGCTGCTGGACGGATATCTCGGCTCCGCGCGAGCCGTGGCCGAGCGCATCCGGGAGCAGGGCTTCGATATCTACCTCACCGGCGACCTGGACCGGGCCCGGGACTACGTGCGGACCCGCTACGACGGGGATCCCGGCAAACGGTACGGCCTCCTCGCCTCATCCAAGGCGCGTGACCTGACGTTCTACGGCGTCAATAATGATTTCTACACGACGCGAAAGGTGAAAATCGGGCCCTGGTACAACAGCCCCCCGGACGACCCGCAGTCGTGCTGCGCGCTCACGAGCACCGTGACCGAGTTCGGCTGCCAAGGGCTCGAGCTCGATTTTCCCATCGTCTGCTGGGGCAGCGACCTGCTCCGGGACGAGGGCGCCTGGCGCACGCCGATGTCCAAGATAAACGCCAGGGACCCGCGTACCCTGCGGCTGAACAGCTACCGCGTCCTGCTGACGCGGGGCCGCGACGGATTGCTCATCTTCGTGCCGCCCGCCCGCCGCTACGAACCGACCGTCCGGGCCCTGCAATCGGCCGGGGCCGTTCCCCTCTCGTAATCACCGCCGGGCCATGCCGCCCGATTATCCCGTATTTCAGGAAAATAATTTTGCCATATGTTCGGCGGCGGGCTTTGACCGATGCCGCGCAATATGCTTAACTATCCACATAAACGTCTGCGAGAGTTACCATCCTGGAGGGAGAAGAACGAAATGACCAAGTGGCATGACTATTTGAACGCTGAAGGCAAGGCCCCGCCTTGGCCGTACCGGGTCGACTACGACAAGGAGCAGGAAGTCGAGGCCGATGTCCTCGTCATCGGCGGCGGCATCGCCGGATGCTGGGCGGCCATCAGCGCCGCCAGGAACGGGGCGAAGGTGGTGATGGTGGAGAAGGGCGATACCGTCCGCAGCGGGTCCGGCGGGCCCGGCTGCGATCACTGGTGCCAGTGCCCCGCCAACCCCCATTCCAAGATTGACCCGGACGAGTGGGCCAAGGTCATGGCCGGCCATCCGGGCACGATGTCCGCGGTGCCGAAGAGCACCCTCGACTACCCCTACGGCAACGGCATCGGCGCGCAGATTACCGCGCGGGAAAGCTACGATACGCTGCTCGAAATGGAACAGATGGGCGGCCAGATACGGGACGTCAACGACGAGTACGTCGGCGCCGAGGGCCGCTACGAGGACACCAAGTTCATGTTCTCGCCCCGCACCAGCCCCGAGCACAGCATGGAGCTCGTCATCCGCATCTGGGGCTCCAACTGGAAGCCGCTCCTGAAAAAGGAGTGCCAGCGGCTCGGCGTGCGGATTTTCGACCGCACCATGGTCACCAGCCTCCTCAACGAGGGCGGCATCCAGGGCAACCGGGTCATCGGGGCGACCGGTTTCAACAGCCGCACCGGCGAGTTCCTCATCGCCAAGGCGAAGGCCACCATCCTGGCCGCCGCCGGCGATTTCTACATGTGGATGCTCGATACCGAGCACGCCGGCAGCAAGCAGTTCCGCTCCCGCACCGCCACCGGGGACGGCCTCTACATGACGTGGAAGGCCGGCGGGGACCTCGTCCTGATGGAACGGACGATTCCCCTCATGCTGGGGACGGGCTACAAGCATACCTGGTACGGCGGCGCCGGTGATGCCAGCTACGAGAACGTCCAGTTGGTGGACGCCGCCGGCAAGAAACTCCCCTGGCCGATGCAGGGCTGGGAGGACGGCGGCGAGATGGGCCCGACGCCGCCGGAGCGGGAGGCCATCCGCCAGGGCATCCTGAAGGGCGAATGGGAGCTGCCGTTCTACGGCGATTTCCCCGGCATGAAGGCGATCGAGCGGGAGGTAACCTGGCGCCTCATGCTGGGCGAGGAATCCACCACCAAAATCATCACCGATACCTACGAGCGGGCCGGCTACGACCCGGCCAAGCACCTCCTCCAGAACTACGCGTTCATCGAAGGGGAGACCCACTCCCAGTGGCGGACCGCCCGGGGCGGCGGGCCGCCGGTGGACTGGGACCTGAAGTCCAACCTCGACGGCCTCTACGTCGCCGGGGAGCAGCTCTTCTCCCACGGCGACCACAGCTTCGCCGCCTGCACCGGCCGCTACGCCGGGCGCAAGGCCGCCGCCTACGCCAAGGAAATTGATGGCGCGAGAGTTTCCCGGGAGCAGATAACGCTCGAAAAGGCCCGGGTCTACGCCCCCGTCAAGCGGACGAGCGGCGTCGAGTGGAAAGAACTCAACGCCGGCATCGCCCGGACGATGCAGTACTTCTGCTCGGACTACAAGACCGAGCGGCTCCTCAGGATGGGCCTCGACCAGCTCAACGAGATAGAGCAGGTGTTCGTGCCGCGGCTCTACGCCCTCGACCCCCACAAGCTCATGCGGAGCATCGAAGACCTCAGCATGCTGGCCCACGCGCAGATGGTTATGTACGCCTCGCTGGCCCGGAAAGCCAGCAGCCGGGGCCTCAACTTCTACCGGATAGACTACCCGGAGCTCGACCCGCCGGAATGGGGCAAGTACATCAGCATCAGGCTGGAGAACGACAAGGTTAAGGAAGGCTCGCTGCCGGTGAACTTCTGGGGCAATATGAAAGAGAACTACGAAGCCCGCAACCGGGACTACGCCGGCGTCTACAGCGGGAAATAAGGAGAGTATCATGGCCGAGATGAAGATAAACGCCCTGCCCAACCTGGTGACGCCGAACACGCCCGTCGTCTACGATCCCGACATCTGCGTGGCCTGCAATACCTGCGTCGAGGTCTGTCCGGTGGACGTGTTCATACCCAATCCCCGGAAGGGAAACCCGCCCATCATCCTCCACCCGGACGAGTGCTGGTACTGCGGGTCCTGCGTCAACGACTGCAAGTACCCCGGCGCCATCTCCTTCAACTGGCCCATCCAGCAGCGGGGCTCCTGGAAGGACAAGGTGACCGGCAAGGTACTGCGGGATACCTGCTAGAGTCCCGGCGGCCGCAAATTGACCAACAACAAGCCCCCGGCGATGAGCCGGGGGCTGTGTTTTACTTTCCGTTCCTTCGGGTGGTCGGGTCAGCTTGACCTGATATCTTGCAGCACCTTTTCCAGGGAGGCGGCAAACTCGTTCATCCCCGGGCCGCTGTATTTTTCGATGTCGCCGGCATCGCACAGGGCGGCGAGGCCGGGGTCGAGGGGCAGGCTGGCCAGCAGCGGGGACCTGGTGGCCGCGGCCATTTCCTGTCCCCGGCTCTTCCCGAAGACCTCCAGGCGTTTCCCGGTCTCCGGCAGGGTAAGGTAGCTCATGTTCTCGACGACGCCCAAAATGGGTTTCTCCATCTTCTTGGCCATGTTGACCGCTTTCCTGACCACCATCTGGGTGAGGTCCTGGGGCGTGAAGACGATGATAACGCCGGACACCGGCAGGCTCTGGAGCACGGTGAGGGGGGCATCGGCGGTGCCGGGCGGCAGGTCCACGATGAGGTAGTCCAGCTTTCCCCAGAAAACGTCCTCCCAGAACTGGGTAATCATCCGGGCGATGAGCGGGCCGCGCCAGATAACGGCGTCGTCCTCTTCCGGCAGGATGAGGTTGATGGACATGACCTCGACGCCGGACCGGGTCGGCACCGGCAGCATCCCGGTCTCGCTCCCGGCGGGCCGGCCGCTGACGCCGAACATCTTGGGGATGCTGGGGCCGGTGATATCGGCGTCGAGGATGCCGACGTCATAGCCGCCGCGCCGCAGGGCCACCGCCGTCAGGGCGGTGACGAGCGACTTGCCGACGCCGCCCTTGCCGCTCATCACGGCGACGATCTGCTTGACGGAGTTGAGGTCCTTGGGGACCGCCTCGGTATACTCCACGCGGATATCCGATACCCCCTCGATATCCCCCGCCAGACGGCCGATTTCCGCGGAGAGGATATCCCGCAGGGCCGGGCTGAGCGCGGCTGCCGCCAGAGAAACGGTGGCGGTGCCGTCGTCCACGTTGACGCCGCGGAGCATGTTCATGCGGAGCGGGCTCCGGAGAACTCCGGGCACGAGCACCTTGTCCAGGCGCTCTTCAATCTGTTCGGTACTGGTCATGGCAACTCCTGTTTTAAGTATCAGTGGGCACACTCGTGGGTGTCGTGGTCGCAGACGTTCTCGCCAGTGGCGAGGGCGCCGTTCAGGTAGCTGAGCACCGCCTGTTCCGGGTCGTCCTCCGCCGCGCCGAGCACGACGGTGATGCCCCGGAGCTGGAACAGCTCGACGGCGCGCGGCCCCATGCCGCCGGCGATGACCACGGTGACGCCCCGCTCGGCCAGCCAGCCGGGCAGCAGGCCGGGCTGGTGCTCCGGCGCCTCGACGGTCTTCCAGTCGGCGATGGCCGTGCCGCCGTCCTCGACGTCGAAAAAGGCGAAGCGTTCACAGTGTCCGAAATGGGGCGATAACTGGTCTCCTTGAATCGGCAGGGCAACTCTCATTTCAATCCTCCTCGCAGGTCTCTTCTGATTTTATCACTAAAGTATACCGGTCGTGGCCGGTTGCCGGGTCCGGCTCCACCCGGACGGCCACGCGTTTCCCCTCGGAGAGGAGCCGTTCGGACTCCCGCCGGAGCGGCTCGAAGTCCGGCGAGGTGAGGAACCCCACCAGGAGCTCGTAGCGGCGCTTCATCGCTTCGTCCTCGCACTCGCCGCGGAGCAGTTCCCGCAGGCAGAAGTTCAGCTCCGCCTCGCCGAGGCACTTCAGGCACTTGCCGGCGATTTCGTTCGTCGAATACCGGGGTTCCAGCTCAATGCCGATGTCCGTGGGTTCCATCTCAATTCATCATCACGCAGACGTCGTGGACGACCTTCAAATCGTGGTCCCGACAGAAGGCGAGGGCGGCCTCGCTCTCCGAGCCCGGCTGGAGCCAGATGCGGTCGTAGCCGAGCCGCAGGCATTCCTCCAGCGTCTTCTCGGTCACCGCCGGCGGCACCACGAAGTCCACCACGTCCGCTTTTTCCGGGAGGTCGCCGAGGTCCGGGTAGCAGGTCAGGCCCTCCACCTCGGCCAGGCGCGGGTTCACCGGATAGACCGTGTAGCCGCGGTGTTTCAGGTTCTTCACAATCTGGTTGCCGTATTTCTCCGGGTTGTCCGTCGCGCCGATGACGGCGAATTTCTTTTGGGCCATGAACTCCCGTATCAGCTCCTGCACAGCGGTTCCCCCTTGTCGGCCAGCAGCCGGTCCGCCAGCCCGTCCCACAGGTTTTCGATATCGCGGGCGATGCCGTTGCGGCGGTCGCTCACCAGCGGTACGCCCCGGGCGAGCGCCGCGGTGACGGCGTCGTCGTACGGCAGGCGCCCGGCAACGGGGATACCCCCGGCCCTGCAATACCCCTCGATGCGCCGGCTGTTGTCCTCACTGATGTCGTACTTGTTGATGCAGACGGCCGCCGGCACCTGGAAGTGCCGGCACACGCCGAGCACGCGCTCCAGGTCGTGGATGCCGGAGAGCGTCGGCTCGGTGACGAGCAAAGCGAGGTCCGCCCCGGAAAGGGACGATATCACCGGACAGCCGATGCCCGGCGGCCCGTCGGAGATAATGAGATCGGCGCCGTCACGTTCCGCGACGGCGCGGGCCGCGTTGCGGACGGTGGTGACGAGCTTGCCGGAGTTCTCCTCGCCGATGCCGAGACGGGCGTGGACGAGCGGACCGTACGCAGTGTCCGAGACGTACCACTGTCCGGCGAGGCGCCCGGTCATGGTGACGGCGCCGACCGGGCAGACGCGGGCGCAGAAGCCGCAGCCCTCGCAGGCGAGCGGGTCCACGGTGAAGTCGTGGATGGCGTCGAAGCGGCAATGGTCGGCGCACAGGCCGCACTCGGTGCAGCGGTCGCGGTCAATGGCCGCCACCTGCCCGCTGGCAAACTCGTGTGTCTCGCGGACGGCCGGTGCCAGCAGCAGGTGCAGGTCGGCCGCGTCCACGTCGCAATCGGCCAGGACCTTGTTCTTCGCCAGGACGGCGAAGGAGCCGACGAGGCTCGTCTTGCCGGTGCCGCCCTTACCGCTGAGGACAACGAGTTCTTTCATCCATCGTCTTCCTTACCGTTTCCCACAGTCCCGCGAATAGTTCCCGCCAGACCGGGACACCCGCGACCAGCGGGTTACCTGCCGCATACCGCCGGGCGATGTCCCGGTCCAGCGGGATGGTCAGCAGGAGGGGGACCCGCTGTTCCTTCAAATAGTCCGTGATGATGGCGTCGCTCCCGATGGAGCGGTTGATGATGACGCCGCAGGGAATACCGAGCTTCCTTACCGTCTCCACGGCCAGCTCCAGGTCGTTCCGGCCGAAGGGCGTCGGCTCCGTCACGAGGAGGCAGTAGTCGCTGCCCCGGACGGCCTCGACGACCGGGCAGGACGTGCCCGGCGGGGCATCCACGATGACGTTGGCCGCGTCCCCGGCCCGCACCTTGACCGCCCGTATGACCGGGCTGGGCATGGCCTCGCCCACGGTCAGGCGGCCATGCACGAAGTCTATCGTGCCGGCCCGGCCCCACTCGACCGTGCCGCTGGCCCGGCTCTCCTCCCGGATGGCCCGCTCCGGGCAGGCCCAGGTGCAGAGGCCACAGCCGTGGCACAGCTCCGGGAAGGTGAGCACGTGACCGGCGAGCACGGCAATGGCGTGGTAGGCACAGGCCTCCGCGCAGGTCCCGCAGCCGGTGCAGGCGGCCTCGTCCACGACCGGCACCGGCAGGACGACGTCCGCGCTGCCGCGTATCTCCGGCTTCAGGAAGATGGCGGCGTTCGGCTCCTCGACGTCACAGTCAAGGAAGGTGACCGGCTCCCGGTCCGCCACGGACAGTGCCAGGCTCGTGGCGACGAGGGTCTTGCCGGTCCCTCCCTTGCCGCTGGCAACGGCTACCTTCATCTCACGGTCGCACCATCCTGGTACCGCACTTGGGACAGGTCATCTCGTAGCAGGGAACGCCCTGCCGGTGGGGCACGACCTCACCGCAGCTCGGGCAGCGGCATTCGCCCCCCGGACCGGCCCCGGGCCGGTTCCCCTGTTTCCGTCCGCCCCGCGGGGTGCTGCCCGCCGGCGGTCCGGTTCCATCTCCTCGTGGCATACTTTCACCTCCCAGTCAAGTCCCGGGACCGCGGCCCCGGCCGCGGCCTCCGCCACGTCCACCACCACCCATGCCGGCGTGAGCACCGGCGTCCGGCGCGGAAACGGCCTGCAACGTGCCGGTCTGGTAGGCCGCGACGGCCTCCCGGACGCTGCCGGTGACATTGGTGAAGACCTTGATACCGGCCGCCGCGAGGACGTCAAAGGCATTGGGGCCGCAGTGCCCGGTCAAGACCGCCGCCGGCCCTTTGGCCGCCAGCTGCTGGGCGGCGGCAATCCCGGCGCCGCCGCCGGCGGCTGCGGCGCCGTTCACTTCCGATTCCACCGCCATCGTTGCCGGGTCCACGTACACGAAGTTGGCGCACCGCCCGAAGCGGGGGTCCACCGTTGATTCCAGATCCGTCCCGTATGAGGTCACCGCTATCTTCATGGCATCACCTCCAATCATTTTTCTGCCTAGAGACTCACGGCCTCCAGAACAGGCTATCAGCCGCAGTGCAGCGGCAGGGCCTTGCCGCCGGTCAACCGGTGCAGGTGCCCGCTCTTACACTCGGGGCATCGCCTCGATTCATCCTCCGAAGGGCTCTTCGGGATGGGCATTTTGAAGGTATGCCGGCATTCCTGGCACTCGTACTCCCACTCATTGCCCTCGAAGATGTTCCAGCCGGACCCCAGCGGCGCCCACGCCGGAGCTTCGACGATGTCATCGGCTCCGCAGACCGGACATTCGATTCCCTGCCGCGCGGCGCCATCTTCACGGACGATCCGGTCAAAGATGTGGCGGCACGCCCGGCACAGAAAACGCTTTTCTTGATCCGGCATTTTGTTTACTCCCACCCCGATTTTGCCCCGGAGTCGAGATTGGGCGATCTCCGCTCAGGCTTCCTTTTTTTCGAGCTCGCTGATGCGCTGCTCTATCGCGGTCAGCTCGGCTTTCAGCGAGGTGGCCTGGCTCTTCAGCAGGCCCAGTTCGTCGAGGCCGGCGTTGGGAAACGACGTCCCTCCGTAGGGCACGCCGCGTTGAAGTCCCGGATAAGCGCACCGGGGCAACCCGCCCCGCCCGCGGCCGACGTACGGCCACGCCGGAGCCGTGCCGCGAAACCCGAATCCTCGTCCCTGTCCATAGGTCATGGTTGTTGCTCCTTTCTCCAGCTCACTGGGGCTGGAAACATAGACGCTCGACGCCGAGGAGGTCCGAAGCCCCTGCCCCGGTCACGCCGAAAGTAATGAACGTTTTATGCCTGTCACGGGCGACGTCCCGGATGGCATCGTACGTCCCGTTGACGATGGTGCTGCTCGTCGCCAGCACGATGTCCGCCTCGTCAACGAGGCGCAAGGTCTCGGTGCGGCCGTCCAAAATCATGGCCCCGTACCTCTCCCGGCCGATAGCGGCCGGATTGAGGTCGGTACACCTGACGTTCGCCCCGCCGAACCTCCGCACGAGGTGGTCGAGGATGGCCGGCTGCAGGCCGATCAGCCCGACGGTCGCGTCCGGGTACCTCCGGTGAAGGTGGCGGGCCATCTCCTCGGCGCAGAGCTCCGGCTCTTCATCGCGGCAGTGGCGCGTACCCGTCACCTTGCCGAGGAGAGCCATGACCGCGTTGAGGGTGGCGACGAAGATCGCCCGGTTGTCACTGGTGGCGAGGTCGAGGGCGTCAATCTCCCGGATGGTCCCGGCGAACTCGTGGGGATGATCCGTGAACGCCTGACCCCGGGCGCCGCGGACGGTGGCCTCGATCATGACCTCTCTCCCCTCCAGTATCGGGTAGTCCTGCCGCTCCGGCGCGCCGATGGCCTGGCCGGGGGTCAGCGTGCCGATGCTCACTTCCACCGCTTCACCAGCCAGGTCGTGCCGGCCGATGAGGTCCCGGAACCGGTTCCGCAGCACCTCCATGGTGGCTATCATGGTTGCCATCGGCGGGCCTCGTTTTCATCGGTAAGGTACCCGGCCTCGCGGAGCAACTCCTTGCCTTCCGGAGAGACGAGCAGCTGGATGAACCGTTCCGCCGCCGCGGTGTCACGGCACCACGTGGCCACGGCCACCTGAAGCTCCCCGATGCCGGTGAGCCGGTCCGGCGCGAGCGGGACAATATCAATGTCATCCGGGAACCGGGTCCCGTAGAAGTCCCAGATGATGGCGGCGTCCAGCTGGCCCATGGCGAGGGCGGTAACCAGGCTGTCCGGCCGGGCGGCCTCGGTGACGATGTTGGGGCGGATGGCCGCCGTCAGGCCGGCTTTTTCAAATATCTCCGGGGCGTAGCGGCCGAGCAGCGTCGTCTCTTCACGGGTGATGCCCACCCGGACACCCGGCGCCACCAGGTCGTCGAGGGTGGCGATGCCGAGAGGATTGCCCTCGGCGACGGCGATGACCGGCACCATCCAGGCGACCGTCCGGACGGTGGCCGGATCAACCACGCCCCCGGCAACCGCCTTTTCCATGAACCCCTGCTCCGGCGCCACGTAGATATCCCCGGACTTGGACAACATCATCTGGGTCAGGACTTCGCCGCCGCCGCCGTAGCTGATGTCCACGGAACTGCCGGCGGCGGCGTACGCGGCGGCTATCTTATCGAACGCCGGCTTGGCCCCCGCCGCCGCGAAGACGGACAGCGTCCCGGAGGTCCCGCTACAGGAAAGCCCCGCCGCGACGACGGCCAGCAGGCACGTCATCGTCACGGTAATGGTCAGCGGACGGGCAGCGACGGCGGTTTTCATGGCTCATTCACGCGAGGCGACGGGAACGACGGTCTCCGTCCCCGGCGCGGCACAGGTGGGGCAGCGCCGGTCGGCCTCGGTCACCGGTTTTTCGCGGGGGATATCCCATTCGTGGCCGCGGCGGCAGCGGTAGCGGGAAAAGGCCACCTCGAAGTTGCCGCCGGTGATGCGGATGGCCTTGCCGTTCAGCAGGGCGTCGGCCACCTTGCGGCGGGCCGCCGCGAGCACGCGCTGGAAGGTCGGCCGGGAAACGTTCATCTTGGCCGCCGCCGGCTCCTGGTCAAGCCCTTCGAGGTCCTTGAGCCGGATAGCTTCAGCTTCCTCCATGCTGAGCCGCGTTTCTTCCAGCACCCGCATCGGGACGCCGGCGGGCTTAAAGAAGGTTACCCCCGGGAGGTAGGCGACCCGACGGCACTTTGGTGGCCTCGGCATATTGACATACCCCCGTTTTGCGTTGTAATATTGAGCATATGCCCACTACACCCGTCATGATAGCACACGGTTTCCGGGGAGTCAAGACTCTCGCCACGGGGGCCGAACCATTCGCCAGCACCGGGGACGGCGCTTCCCCACCGGACCCGCCCCCGCGCCAGCATTCACCCTGACAGTCACGGCAGCCGGGCCACCGGCACGCCTGCGGCAAACGAGGAAAAAACAAGGAGGTCTACATGCACGCCACCATTCAAAAGCCCATTGACGAAATCCTGGAGTTCTTCCAGCCGGAGGAGCGGGTGTTCGTCGTCGGCTGCGGCAACTGTGCCGCCAAAGCCCACTCCGGGGGAGAGCCCGAAACAAAGGAAATGGCCCGGCGCCTGCAAGAGCGCGGCGTCAACGTGGCCGGATGGGCCTGCACCGATAGCGGCGTCAGTCTCTGCAAGCTGTCCATCACCCAAAAAATGCTGAACGAGACCCACAAGGAGGAGACGGACCAGGCGGATTCGTACCTGATCCTGGCCTGCGGGCAGGGCATCCACACCGTCATGGACGCCACCGACGGCGGGAATGTCCACCCCGGCTGCGATACCATCTTCGGCGGCGAGACGGTCAACGACAACCTGATCACGGAATACTGCTCGCTGTGCGGTGATTGCATCGTGGAATATACCGGCGGCCTCTGCCCGGTAACGCTGTGCGCCAAGAGCCTGCTCAACGGTCCCTGCGGCGGCGCCAAGGACGGCAAGTGCGAGGTGGACCGGAACCGCGACTGCGGCTGGCAGCTCATCTACGACCGGCTCAAGGAGCTCGGCACCCTGGAGACGATGGCCTTCTACCGCGACCCCAAGAACAACTCCCGGTGGAGCCGCCCGCGTTCCCTGGATGTCGGCGACGGCGAAACGACCTTCAGCTCGCTGGCCGGGAAGACCACCATCGCCAACCGTGGTTGAAAAGATGCGGATTTGAATAAGGAGAAACCAAGAGAATGAGCAAACTGAAAGAATCTCTCGAGCGCGGCCTGTTCACGGTGACCGGAGAAATCGGCCCACCGAAGGGCGTTGACCTGGGCGCCTGCCTCAAGGAAGCCGAGCGGCTGCGGGACCACGTTACCGCCATCAACGTCACCGATCTCCAGAGCGCCGTGCTGCGCATCGGGTCGCTGGCGGTCTCCGCCCGGCTCGTGCAGCGGGACTTCGAGCCCGTCTACCAGCTGACCTGCCGCGACCGCAACCGGCTGGCGCTCCAGTCCGACCTGCTGAACGCCTGGGCGCTCGGCATCGAGAACGTGCTGTGCCTCACCGGCGACCACCCGGTCCTCGGCGACCATCCCGAGGCCAGAGCGGTCTACGACCTCGACTCCGTCCAGCTGCTGCGGGCCGCCGCCACCCTCAACGAAGGGCAGGACCTGGCCGGCCACGAGCTGGAAAGCTCCCCGGACTTCTTCCTCGGCGCCGTGGTCACCCCGGCGGCCGACCCCGTCGAACCGCAAATCATCAAGATGAAAAAGAAGGTGGCGGCCGGGGCCCGCTTCTTCCAAACCCAGGCCGTCTACGAGCCGGAAACGTTCGCGGCGTTCATGGACCGCGTCCGGGACCTCGGGGTGCCGGTCATCGCCGGCATCGTCATCCTCAAGAGCGCGGCCATGGCCAAGTTCATGAACGAGAACGTCGCCGGCATCCGCGTGCCGGATGGTCTCATCCAGGAGCTGGAGAACACCGCCAAGGAGGACCGGCGCCAGAAGGCCGTGGAGGTCACCGCCCGTCTCATCCGCGATGTCAAGCCGCTGTGCCAGGGCATCCACCTGATGCCGATGGGCTGGGACGACCTGGTGCCGGACATTCTCCGGGAGGCTGAAATCAGCAACGGAATTACCGCGGCGTAACCTTCCCGACGAAGGAGGTACTCATGGATGTACAGGTGGGAAGACCGGCCCCTGATTTCACCGCTCAAGCGTTCCACGAAGGAAAGCAGAAAGAGGTGAAACTCTCCGACTATAAAGGCGCCTGGGTCATGCTCTGCTTCTACCCGGCGGACTTCACCTGCGTCTGACCGACGGAGCTCGCGGCAGTTGCCGTGAAGTATCCGGAATTCAAGGAGCTCGGGGTCAGCGTCATCGCCATCAGCGTGGACAGCAACTTCTCGCACAAGGTCTGGCAGGAAGTGGAGCTTTCGAAGATGGTCAAGGGCGGCATCCCCTACCCCATGGTTTCCGACCCCGGCGGCCGGATCGGCTCGCTGTACGGGACCTACGACGACGCGAAGGGCGTGGATGTCCGGGGCCGTTTCCTCATTGACCCGGACGGCATCGTCCAGGCGATGGAGGTGCTGACCCCGCCGGTCGGCCGGAACGTGGCCGAGGTCCTGCGACAGCTCCGGGCCTACCAGCACCACCAGAAGACCGGCGAGCTGATGCCGTCCGGCTGGCAGCCCGGCAAGCCGGTGCTGCCCCCGGAAACGGAGACCCTGGCCCGGGCCGGGCACGTCTGGGAGGTCTGGAAGACGGACCAGGCGTTCTAGCCCGTCACCACGCAGGGAAAAAGCCGGAGGCCATCGTGCCGGCGGTACTCACCGGCGCGATGGCCCGATGGCGTCCGTTCGCGGAGGAGTCCGGCGGGGCTAGTAGTTTTCCGCCAGCACCTCGAAGTAGGCCCGGCCCTTCTTACAGGTGGGGCAGGCTTTCGGCGGCTCCGGGCCTTCGTGGACGTAGCCGCAGTTGGTGCAGTGCCAGCGCACCGTCTCCGGTTTCTTGAAGACGGTGCCGTTTTCGAGGTTGGCGGCCAGCTTGCGGTAACGCTCTTCGTGAAAGACCTCGACGCTGGCCACGTTCTTGAAAGCGACGGCGACGGCGTTGAAGCCTTCTTCGCGGGCGACGCCCTCGAAGTCCGCGTAGAGGGTCGTCCATTCGAGCCGCTCGCCATCGGCGGCGGCGTTGAGGTTGCTCAGCGTGTCAGCGACGACGCCGGCCGGATAGGCGGCGGTGATTTCGGCATCGCCGCCTTCGAGGAAGCCGAAAAAGACCCTGGCGTGCTCCCGCTCGTTCCCGGCGGTTTCCTCGAAGACGTCGGCAATCTGCTCGTAGCCTTCCCTGCGGGCCGCCTCGGCGAAGAAGGTGTAGCGGTTCCTGGCCTGGGACTCCCCGGCGAAGGCCGCCAGCAGGTTCTTTTCCGTTCTGGTTCCCTTGAGTGACCGTGGCATGGTTTTTCTCCTCAGCAGCCCTGTTCGCTGCGGTAAATGATATCGTCCTGGATCTCCGTTGACAGCATGACGAAGTAGGCGCTGAAGCCCCCTACCCTGACGACGAGGTCGCGGTGCTGGTCCGGGTGCACCTTGGCATCCCGCAACTCGTCGGTGTCCACCATGTTGTACTGGATGTGCTGCCCGCCGTTGCGGAAGAAGGTATCCGTGAGGATGGCGAGCTTTTCGCGGCTCTCCGGGCTCTGCATGACCGTCCAGGAGAACTTCTGGTTGAGGCAGGAGGCGTAGGACTCCTCGAAACCGGCCTTGAGGGCGGAGCGCATGACACCGGTGGGGCCGAGCCTGTCCATGCCGCGCATGGGGGAGATGGAGCCGTCGTTGAGGGGCTCTTTGGCCTGGCGGCCGTTGGCGAGCGCCCCGACGCCGAGGCCACCGAAGTAGTGCCAGGACAGGCCCTCGCGGGAAATCTTGACCGGCTGGCCGAAGGGGTTCATATAGGACCGGAGGACCGAACCGGAGAAGCGACCGACGTCGCGGACCATGTCATCCGCCTCGTCAATATCGTTGCCGAACTTGGGCGCGGCGAGGCACAGCCGGCGGATTTTCTCCCCTTCTTTGCCCTGGAAGTTGGCGTCAATGGCGTCCATGAGCTCCGTCATGGTGAGTTTTTTCTCGTCGAAGACGAGCTTTTTGATAGCGGTGAGGGTATCGGCGGCGTCCACGATGGCGCGGTCGCTGATGCCGTAGCTGTGGTCGGCATCCGTAATGAGGAGGTCCTGGCCTTTCTCCATGCTGCCGGGGCCGGTGATGCAGGAGTTGAAGGGGAAGCGCAGGTAGCGCGGCTCGACGCTCTGGGCGACGGTACCGAGCCAGAGGACGCGCTTGACCACCCATGCGAGTTCTTTCTTGAACGCCTCATAGACGTCTTCAAACGTTTTCCACTCCCTCGGGTCGCCGACGTCAATGCCGACCTTTTTGCCGGTAACCTGGGAGACGCCGCGGTGGAGGGCCAAATCCAGCATGAGGGCCACGTTGACGGCGCCCTTACCCTCGGCGCCGTTGTGGTCCACCTTGGTCGGCAGGATGGGGGTAACGCAGCCCTGCCCGTACCAGTCGCGGGCGTCCTCGAGGGGGGTACCATCGGCCACGAAGCTCTTGACGACATGGTCGCTGTTCTCGAAGAGCGGGATACCGCCCTTGGTCTTCATGTTCGTTTCGAGGGCTTTGGTCAGGAGCCAGTGAGGCGTAGCGGCGTGCCAGTTGATGAGGACGGTGGGCGAGGACATCCGCAAAAGGCCGACGAGGTGGAGGAAGAGGTAGCTGAGGGCGCTCGACGCGTCGTTGCCGTCACGGTCCACGCCGCCGAGGTTGACGCTGTTGATGGAGAAGCTGAACTGGTGGGTCTCCTGCTGGGTCTCGCCGGTAGGGACGACGATTTTCATGCCCCAGAGGACGATGGCGGAGCCGAGGATATCCGCGGCGCGCTCCAGCGTCAGGCGGCCTTCGGCGAGGTCTTTTTCGAAATAGGGGCGCAGGTACTGGTCAATGCGGCCGATGAGGAGGGGGAACATGGCCTCCAAGCCGCGGCCGACCATGATGAAGTTGACGCACTGGACGGCCTCGTGGAAGGTGCGGGCCGCGTGCTCCGGCACGCGCTCGCAGACGTCCGCGATTTCACGCAGCTCGGTTCGCCGCTGTTTATCGCTCTCTTTTCCGGCCAGCTCGCGGGCGAGGGCGGCGTAGCGTCGGGCGTACGTAATCATGGCCTCGCAGACGATGACGGCGGCCTGCCAGAAGTAGTACTTGGAGATATCCGTCTCTTCCATGTCCTTGAAGCGGCGGATATTGGCCTCCGCCTCCTCGATGAGGCCGCGCATGCCCCTGGCGAGAATCTTCTCCCACATGGCGCGGCAGGTGATACCGGGGAAGTAGCCGGAGTCCGGCGTGGGGTCGCTGCCCTTGGCGTCGGTGATGTCCGCGGCCCAGGAACCGACGAGCGAGCGCCACTCCTCCTTCACGTGGTCCGGGGCCGTCCGGCCGCGGAAGTAGCGGGCGTACTCCCGGAGCTCCCTGCGGTCTTCATCCGAAAGGGCGCCCCGGAAGAGGCGGGGGACTTCTTCATCGTTCCAGAGGCCGGGGATGGAATCGCCGGTCTCGTCCACGAAGATAGGCGCGCCGACGAGGTGCTCCGTTTCCCGGCCGACGACGGTATCGAAGGGATAGATGGCGATGGGCACGTTTTCCAGGATTTTCCGGAAGAGCCTGGCGCGGCGGAGCTCGATGTCCTCGCCCCCGGTCTCTTGCCACGATGCGACGGCCAGCCGGGCGCGGTCCACGGAAATCTTCCGGGGGGCGCGGAACATGGCATCCTTGAGGGCGAAGAGGCGCTCGCTCAGGGGGAGCCCGTCAATGCCGTGCAGCGTGTCCTGGTCCGTGTCCACTTTGATGTTCATCGTCTCTCTCCTGGAGCCGTCCCGTTCATATTCATGCTACCAGCGCCCGGCCGGATTGTCCAGCACATTTTGTCGCGTTTTCCGCGCGACGAACCCTCATTCCGAGACCGAACAATCAACCCCGAGTTGCTGAAACCGCTCCCGCACGGCGCGCACCCGTTCCTTCGCGGGGGCGGGCAGGTCATCAAGCGGGTACGGCCGGTCGAGCGAAGCGTACTTGCCCTTGCCGAAGCGGTGGTAGGGCATGAGCTCCAGCCCGAACGTGCCGAGCGACCGGATGAAGTCCGCGGTGGCGCGGAGGTTTTGCTCGTCGTCGTTGAGGCCGGGCACGAGCGGCATACGGAAGAGGAGGGGGACGCCGCTCCCGGCGGCGAGCCGGGCGTTGGCGAGGATGCGGTCGTTGGGGCGGCCGGTCTGCTCGGCGTGGCGGGCCGGGTCCATGAGCTTGAGGTCGTAGAGGAGCAAATCGGTCAGCGGCAACACCTCGCGCAGGGCGGCTTCCGGGGCGTTGCCGGAGGTCTCGACGCAGGTAGAGAGGCCGTCACGACGGCAGAGCTCGAAGAGCTCCGCCACGAAGCGCGGCCGGAGGAGGGCCTCGCCGCCGGAGACGGTCACGCCGCCGCCGGAGGCGTCGTAGAACATCTTGTCCCGGCGGACGGCGTCGAATACCTCGTCCGGCTTCATCGCTTCCCCGTAGAGGACGAGGGCGCCGGAGGTACAGACGGCGGCGCACTTCCCGCAGGCGGTGCAGCGGGCGCGGTCAATCACCGGGTACGCGCCCGGCTCGAGGACGAGCGCCCCTTCCGGGCAGACGCCGGCGCAGGCGCCGCACTGCGTGCAGAGGTTTTTTACGAAGCCGAGCTCCGGCCCGGAGGAGATACACTCCGGGTTGCTGCACCAGCGGCAGGCCAGCGAGCAGCCCTTGAAGAAGACGACGGTGCGGATGCCGGGGCCATCGTGGATGGAGTAGCCCTGGATATTGGTGACCAGCTCAGCCATAGACCGGGTTCAGGCTTTCACGCGGCCGATGGTGGTGAAGAGCTTCAGGGTGTCCGCGACGTCCCAGTGCTCGGCGATGAGGCCGTCTTCCATGCGGAAGATATCCACGACATCGAAGTTGAGCCTGTTGCCGGTGGGCGGGCAGCCGAGCCACTCGTTCTCATGGGTGCCGGTGGTGGTGGCCCACAGCATGACGGTATCGCCTTCGGCGATGAGCTTCTTCAGCGTGTAGCGGAAGTCCGGGATACCGGCAAAGATGCTTTCGAAGAAGGTCACGAAGCCGGCCTTGCCCTGGGGGCAGTCCTCGTTGTGCTGGATGTAGTCGTCCCGCATGATGTCATCGAGCTTGCTGAAATCATGGTTACGGAAGACCGTCTCGTAGAGGGTCAGGACGGCCCGCTTGTTCTTTTCCAGGTCTGGCATGGATAGGGCACCTCCCGCTATTCAGGTTTGTACTGCTTCTTGACGACGTACTTGGGCGCGACGCTGGTATGGAAGAGGATGAGGGGTTTTTCCACGGTCTTGAAGATGAGGGGGCAGTGGATGAGGCCGGCCGGGATGTAGACGCTGGCCGGAGAGTTGATGTAGTGCATCTCCTGCTCCTCGCCGAGGCCGATTTCGATTTCCGCGAAGAGCTCGTCCATGTGCTCGTAGTCATAGGAGACGAAGTGGAGGTACATATCGAAGTCGTGGCTGTGGGGGTACTCCTCCATCTTGCAGGGAGCCATGACGCGGGTAATCATGAAGGTAAGGGCGCTGCCGTAGTCCGCGTCGCCTATCCACTCCATGGTAGGCCAGGGCTCGGGCTTGGTCACTTTCTTGGGGATGACATACTTGCCGTACCTGGTGGTGTCCATAAACCTGGTATCCTCCCTTCCGTATTGAGTGCATTCTACCAGACGGCCCGGCGAAAGTGAACCGGCCGGGACGACGGGCTACCGATAGAGGAACGGTTCGCCGCTGTCCATGAAGCGAACCGGGGTGTCTTTCAAGAGCGGCTGGAGGGCAGCCGCGAGGCCCTTCATGCCGGGCTCCTCGCTGCGCTCGTGGCCGACGATAACCATGGCCTTGTCGAAGCCGAGGGCGGCGGCATCGCGGACGTAGGCACTGAGGGTCCATTCGGTGATCTCCCCGCAGACCATGACATCCAGGTTTTCGTCGTTCATGAGCCTGGCGGGCATCGTCTCCTCGCCGAGGCCGAGGCTGCCGCCGCCGACCAATATACCGACGCGACGGCAGGTCATATCCGTTTTCCCGACGATACGAACGACCGCCATGCCGAGCTTCCGCTTGAAGAAGTCCACCAAATCCCCGAGCGAGGTGGGCGGGATGACGTAGCAGTGCGGGTCCGGCCGGCCGGTCACGAGGTAGTCCCGCCAGCCCAGCTCTTCCAGCAGGCCGTCATAGATGAGGTCGCCGCGGCCGGCGTGCATGTGGTCGTGGTAGCGCCAGACGGAGAGGCCGTGCTCGTTGATGAGGGCCTTCTTCGCGTGGTAGACGGGGTCGTTCGCCAGCCATTCGAGGCGGTCCCAGCCGTTGAAGTAGGTGGGCTCGTGGGTGATGATGAAGTTGCAGCCTGACGCGATGGTCCGGCGGACGACGTCCACGGTAGCCATAAAGGTGGTGACGACGCCGGTGACCTCCCGCGCCCAGTCGCCCTCGTAGAGCCGGTCGCAGGTGGGTTCGATATCCGTCTCGCCGTTCAGCGAGAGCACGATATCGGTTACTTCCTTGACATTCACCTTCCTGTCCTCCAGTTATGTAAACTTCACAGGTCAAGCCGGCGCCCCTGCCCGTCCGGTCCGGTATAGGTGATGGAGCAGGCCGGCGACTTCAAGTCGGCGACGAGGGCGGCGGTATGCCCGTTACCGGTGCGGGTGATAGTCAGTACGGAGCGGTCGGCGGTCACCGCGCAGGCGCCGTCGAAGGCGGGAAATTCGTTACGGAAACGCATCAGCTTCAGCAATTGCCGGACGACGGGCCGCTCGACTTCCCGCGCGATTTCCTCCATCGAATAGCCGTGCCGGTTGATGTCCCGGCCCTGTTTCGTCTTTTCCACCAACTCGATGTCGTTCTTCCCGGCGAGCAGGCCGACGTAGTAGACCTGAGGGATGCCGGGGGCGAACATCTGGACGGCGCGGGCGACGAGGTAGGCGGCGTCGTTCCCGGCGAGGGCGGAGTAGTAGGTGCAGTTAAGCTGGTAGACGTCCAGGGCGCGGTAGGCGCCCGAGGAATGGACGCGGTGCACGACGGCATCGCGGGAGAAAAGGGTGTCCCGTATCTTTTCAATCTCTTCATCGGTCAGCAGGCCGTGGACGTCCACCACGCCGATGCCGTCGTGGGTATCAAGGGTGGTGAACTGCTTCCGCGGGCAGGTCTGGAGCCAGTGAGCCAGCGCCGCCGTCTCGCCGGTGGACAGGGCGTGGAGGAGGAGCATGGGCAGGGCGAAATCGTAGACCCAGTAGCCTTTTTCCGCCAGCTTAAGCTGGAGCTCGGGGCGCTCGTGGAGCTCGGGGAGGACCTCGACGCCGTGCGGTGAAAGGATGTCCCTCACGCGGGCCAGCAGGTCCCAGGTCTCCGGCTCCTCGAAGAAGCAGGTGCCGCCCGCCTTCTTGACGGCGTAAGCGAAGGCGTCCAGCCGGACGAGGGCCGGGCCATGAGCGACGAGATTCTTGAGGTTCTCCTCGATGAAGCGCCAGGTTACCTCATGCCGGATATCCAGGTCTATCTGGTCGTCGCCGAAGGTGCACCAGACCTCTTCCGAGGTGCCGTCCGCGAAGGTAACGGTCACGGACGGGGCCCGCGGCTTGCGCTTGTATATCTTCTCGACGTCCATCGCGGTGGGGCCGCCACCGGGCCAGAAGTCCTTATAGCGGATGAACATGCCCGCATACGGCGAGGCGTCTTTTTTCTCAAGGAAGTCCCGGAACTGGACGGACCGGCTGGAGAGGTGGTTAATCATGAAGTCATACATCAGATAGTACGTCTCCGAGAGGGCGGCCAGGTCGGACCAATCGCCGAACTCAGGGCTGACGGCATCGTAGCGGGTCGGGGAAAAGCCGCGGTCGCCGTTCGACGGGTAGAACGGCAGGACGTGGAGGCCGGCCACGGCGCCGTCGAAATACGTATCCAGCACCTGCCGCAGGTCGGCCAGGTTACGGCCCAGGCTGTCCGGGTAGGTGATGAGCATGACGCCGTTGGTGAGGTTCATTTCACGAAGTGAATCTTCTCGCCCCAGTTGCTGTAGTAGTCCGGCGTGAGGGCGATGGGCTGGAAGAGGATGGGCTTGTCCACCCGCTTGAAGGTGAGGGGGGTATGGACGAGCCCGGCCGGGACGTGGACGATGGTGGCCTGCTCGATGAGGCAGACCTCGCCCTCCTCGCCCATGGAGAGCTCCACGGTGGCGTCGAAATCAAACATATCCTGCAAATTGCCGCCGATAAAGCAGAGATACTCGTCGAAGTCGTGAGTGTGGGGGATGCGGTCGAAGAGGGTCGGCCGATCAATATAGCGCCAGGCCATCGAAAGGCCGGCGGCCAGGCCGAAGTGGCGGGCGCTGTCAATATAGGGGCTCGGGTACGGCAGCGGGATTTTCGGCTGGTTCCGCAGGGCCGGCTCGGTCAGGAAATACCTGGCGTAGGTGCTGTCTGTCATCGTTCCATCCTTCCAAAAATTCTTTTCAATGGATAACCGGTACATCCATATAGGAGGCATAGCCGGGCCGGTGGTAGACCGTCTGGGCGGCCGGGAGGCCCTCGGCGTCCTCCCCGACGGGGCGGCCGGTGTTCATGTTGCGATCGAAGGTAGGGAAGTTGCTGCTGGCGATATCGAGGCGCAGGAGGTGCCCGGCGCGGAAGAGCTGGCTGACGGGGCCGAGGTAAATGACGAACTCCACGATCTCGCCGGGGGCAAGGAGGTCAGACCGGGAGAAGGAGGTGCGGTACTGCGCCCGGACGATGCCGTCCGCGACGTTGAAGGCGCGCCCGTCCGGCCAGACGTCCACCAGCTTGGCGGTGAAATCCGTGTCCCGGCCGGAGGAGGCGGCGAAGAGGTGGAGCTCGAGGGGGCCGGTGACCTCAAGGTCACGGTCGAGCGGCGGGGTGGCATAGCAGAGCACGTCCGGCCGCGCCGCGACGTAGACCTGGTCCACCGGGCCGTAGAGGAAGCCGTTCTCCACGACGCCGCCGCGCCCCCCGGCGGTCATCACCGGGTCCAGGGGATTGTAGATGCAGGTGTCCGGCGGCTCGTTCCCCGGCTCGTCGCGGGTGAGGGTGCCGTCGCCGGCGCGGGAGCGGGCGTTCCCCCGGCTGTGGAGGAAGAACCGCTGCCAGTCCGTGGCGGGCAGCGGCCAGGCGGGGGCGTCGTGCCACGTGTTGCGGCCCATAGTGAAGTAACGCACGGCGGGGAGGGCGATATCTTCACCTTTCAGGTATTTATCAAAGAACCGGAGCAAATAGGCCGAGGAGCCGGAGCCGGCCTCGTCGGCGAAGTGGCCGAAGTCAACGTGGCCGAGGACGCGCTGCGGCCGGGCGTGGGCCCACGGGCCGGCGAAGAGGTGCTGGTGAGCGCGAGCGTACTCGCTGCCGCCGTCCTTAATCATGGCGGCGAAGGAGGCGAAGGAGTTGCGGGCGAAGGGGTCGTACCAGCCGGTGTAGCTCAGGGTGGGAACGGTCACCTTCCCGAACGGGTACGGCTCGCGGCCGGGCACCGGTCGGCCGGAGGCGCCCATGTGGAGGCAGACGTCCCAGAGCTCGCGGATGCCGGGGAAAGCGAACCGGGGCACGTCCTTGAGCGGCAGGTAGTTCCAGGCGAGGGAAGGGTCATCGCGTATCTCTTGGAGGGCGCGGCGGGCGGCGGCGGTATCCTGGCCCGCGGCGTCCTGCTTATCGAGGACGTCCCCGGCCAGGATGAGCAGCAGGTTGACGGCGATGTTCAGGTTGACCGGGGCGTCCGTCGTGGCCGGGCCGGCCTCGCCGGGGGCGCCCGCCAGTCCGGGGGCGATGGCCTTGAGGTGGGGCGGCTGCTCCCGCGCCGTCCGCCACTGGACGGTGCCGAGGGCCGATTCCCCGGCCATGCCGACGCTGCCGTCGCACCAGGGCTGCGAGGCGACCCACTCGATGGTATCGTAGCAATCGGCGCCCTCAATCTCCTGCGGAGCGCGCAGGTCATACGTCCCTTCCGACCCGAAGCGGCCCCGGACGTAGGCAATCACCACGGCATACCCGGCCCGGACGGTGGGGAGCACCTTGATATAGGTGAGGTCGCTCGTTATCATCTCGCCAGCGTAGGGCGTGCGCATGACGATAGCCGGGCAGCGGCCGCCCCCGTCCGGGCGGTAGACCTCGGCGGCGAGACGGACGCCGTCCCGCATCGCCATCATGACGTTTTCTTCGACGCGCATGCCGCTGACCATATCGCCCGTGCTCCTCGCCGTTCCCGTTTCCCCTATTGTAGTGGAAAGCCGGCGGTAATTGAAATGGCGGCGTTCCCGGTGGATAGTCTGCCGGCGATAGTGGTAGAGTGGGAAGAAAGCAAGCCACCGTGGAGGTTCACATGGACGTCATCGAAGCAATCGCCGCCCGGCACAGCGTGCGGGACTTCTCCTCAACACCCGTGCCCAAGGAAACCGTGATGAAGATATTCGAGGCGGCCTTGAACGCGCCGTCCGGGGGCAACGGCCAGCCGTGGGAGGTCTTTATCGCGGCGGGGAAGACGCTGGAGAGGATACGGCGGGTATACCAGGAACGGGCGAAAGGCGGGCCCGGGGGGCCGCCGCCGGGACGGCCGCCGCAGCCGGCCTCCATCCAGGAACGCATGGCGGTCATCAGAAAGGAACGGTTCGAGCTGCTGGGGCTCGACCCGGACGACCCCGCCTCCGGCAACGTGTTCGCGGAGTGGGGCGCGCGGATGTTCGGGGTGCCGGTGCTGGCCGTCATCTGCATGGACAAGGAAGTAAACTCGCAGCTGGACCTGGGGCTGTTCATCCAGACGGTCTGCCTGGCGGCCAAGGGGTACGGCGTGGACACCTTCATCGCGGGGTCGCTGATTTCCCAGCAGGACGTGCTGCGGAAGGAGCTGGCCATCCCGGAGGGGCTGACCATCATCACCGGGATAGGGCTCGGCTACCCGAACCCGGAGGCCATCATCAACACGTACCGGAGCCCGCGCCGCCCGCTCGACGAGGTGGTGCGCTACAGGGACTGAACGCCGGCCCTAACGGTTGAGGGAATCCAGCCCCTTGAGGAGCGCGTACCGCTGGCTAACGGTCGCGGCGATACGCTCGATGTCCGCCTCGCCGAGGTGCGAGAATTTCCGCACCATTTTCAGGTAGTCCGCCACCGGGCGAGGACTGGCGACCTCGTGGGTGAGGCGGACGGCGCCGTTCTCGGCCTCCCAGAGCGGGTAGTAGTTCGTCCGCACCGCCTCGCGGCAGACCTTGATGGAGGCGCTCGGGTCGATGCGCCAGCCCATGACGCAGGGAGCGAAGATGTGGAGGTAGACGAAGCCGTCCTTCACTTTCTCCTTGGCCTTTTTCAGCTTCCTGGCGAAGTCCTCCAGGTGGCTCAACGTGGCGGTGGCCGCGTAGGCGGCGCCGTGCATGGCGATGAGGAGCGGGACGTACTTGGAGGGCGTCGGCTTGCCGTGGCCGACCTTCCCGGCCGGGGTGGTGCTCGTCGAGGCGCCGAGGGGCGTGGTGCTGCTGCGCTGGTAGCCGGTGTTCATGTAGCCTTCGTTATCGTAGGTGATGTAGATGACGTGCTCGTTGCGCTCGGCGGCGCCGCTGAGCGGCTGGAACCCGATGTCCGCGCCGCAGCCGTCGCCGGTGAAGCAGACGACGGTGGTATCCTTACCCATCCGCCGGAACATGCGGGAAATACCGCTCGCGTTGGAGGCGACGCCCGTCATGAGGCTGCTGAAGTAGGACATACGGTGCCAGGTGCCGCGGTTCTGCCCGAAGAAGACGGGGGCCGAGCAGCTGGGGCAGCCGACGAGGAGGATGTCTTTACCGAGCACCTTGGGCACGAACCGGGCGGCGAGCTCGAGGGTGCAGCCGGCGCACCAGGCCACGCCGCCGGCGAAGACGTCCTCCGTCTCGGTGAAGTAATCGAACACCGGTGATTTCTTACGTTTCGTTTCCGTCATCGTACTACGCCTCCAACGGTATCCAGGTAGTTTCCTGGTACGGCTTGCCCTGTGCAGCGGCCCAGACCTCGTCCACGGCCCGCTCGATATGGGGCACGGTGATATCCAGGTTCGCCAGCCCGTCAATATAGCTCAGCATCGGCACGATGCCGATCTCCGGAGTGAGGGCCCGCACCTCCATGTACATCGGCCCGCAGTCCCAGCCGAAGCCAACGCTGCGGTCAACGACGCCGACGGCCTTTTTCCCTTTCAGGGCGGCGGCGAGCTTCTGCCGCGGGAAGGGGCGGAAGAGCCGCAGCTTGACGAGGCCCACCTTGATGCCCTCTTGCCGCTTCTGGTCCACGACGACACGGGCGGTGCCGGTGGCAGACCCAGAGGTGACGAGGGCTATCTCGGCGTCGTCCAGGCGGTACTCCTCAATCTGGCCGCCGTAGCCGCGCCCGAAGTAGTCCTGGAAGGCGGCGTCTATCTCATCCAGCCTGGCCCCGGCCCGCTCCATGGCCTGGCACTGGCGGTAGCGCAGCTCGACGAAGCCGACGTCAATGCCGTGGGTACCGCAGCCGAGGGCCTCGCCCGGTTCCAGTATCTGCCGCGGCGGCTGGCTCTTGAGCGGGGCCAGGAAGGCATCCACGTCCTCCTGGCGGGGGATTTCGATGCCGGTAGCCATGTAGGAGAGGTAGAAGCCGTCATAGTTGACCATGACCGGGAGCTGGATATCGTAGTCCTCGGCGAGGCGGTAGGCCATGATGACGGTGTCCAGGATCTCCTGGCCTTCCTCCACGATGACCTGGAGCCAGCCGGCGTCCCGGACGCTGATGATGTCCTGCTGCCCGCCGGAGACGGCCAAAATGCCGGGCGACTCGCGGTTGGCGATGACCATGACGATGGGCGCGCGGAAGCCGGCGGCCTGCTGGACGGCGTCGTACATATAGCTGAGGCCCCACGAGGAGGTGGCGGTAAAGACGCGACCGCCGGCCAAACTGGCCCCGGCGACGACGTTCATGGCGGAGTTCTCGCCCTCGACCTCCACCATGTCCGTATTTATAAGGCCGTTGGCGACGAAGGAGGAGAGCGTCTCGGCGACCTCACTCATGGGGGTGATGGGATAGGACGTCGCCACGTCCGGGCGGCAGAGCCGGGCCCCGTGGGCGGCGGCGGCGTTGCCGGTGATGACCTTGATCTCACCCTTTTCAGCTTTCATGAGCGAACTCTCCTTCCGGCCGCATGGCGATGGCGTGACGCGGGCACTCCGCGGCGCAGATGCCGCACCCCTTGCAGTAGGCGAGGTCCGGCTGGAAGTAGGTCCCCATGTCCTTCAGGCACTGGGGCGGGCAGTAGAGCGCGCAGAGGCCGCAGTAGTTGCACTTGTCCAGATCGGTCACCGGCCGTTCCACGCGCCAGCTGCCCGTATCCAGGCAAAGGAGCTCCCGGCTGCCATCGGACCAGGGGCCCTCGCAGGTGAAGATGAATTTATGTTTCAAGGTCATAAGACTACCTCCGTTTCCGGCTACCTAACGATGAAGGATAGGCCATCCGGCGCGACCGTGTCAAAAGCCGCCGCGTCAGGTGATTTCCGCGACGAGCGCGGTGACGGAATGGGGCTCGAAGGTGCAGGGCACGACGCCGCCCCGCGCGGCAAGACGATGCGCCGCGGTGCGGACGTTGTCAGGCGCGTCGAACGTATTGGCCGCCTTGACGTCCGGCCCGTTGACGACGTGAGCGGTGACCGGGCCCTTGAAAGCTCCGGCGGCGAGGGAAAGCTCCGCCTCCACGGCCGCCGTCCGGCTGCGGTTGACGACGTAGACGACGAGCTGTTTCCCGGCTTCGTCCAGGGTGGCGGTCACGTCCAGCACGCGCACGCCCGTATAATCGCCGCCGGAGAAGGTAGCCCCCTCCCACCACACATCCACGGCTTTATCGCCGCAGGTGCGGCTGTAGAGCTCGAAGGGATAGAAAATCGTCTGTAATACGAGGCCGTCCGGACGGGTGAAGACGGGGGCAATGACGTTGACAATCTGGGCGATATTGGCCATCTTCACGCTGCGGGCGTGGCGGAGGAAGGCGTTGAGTTGGACGGCGGTGACGAGGGCATCCTCCAGGCTGTAGATTTCCTCCAGCTTCATGGTGTCCCGCGTCTCCGGCGGAAAGGTGCGGTACCACACGTTCCACTCGTCCACGGCGAGGAAAACGGGGCGCTTGATCCGGCGTTCCAAGGTGACGGCCCGAACGAGCCCTTCGAAGGAAGCGAGGCGCTCTTCGAGTAGCTCGGAGAGGGCCATGTAGGCCTCGAAATCGTCGGCGGCGTTGCCGAGGTACCAGTGGAGCGAGAGGTAGTCCACCAAATCACCGGCCTGCTCCAGCAGGAGGCGGGTGCGCTCGACCCACGCTCCCCCCCAGTCGGAGACAGCCGAGGCGACGAGCCTGATGGCGGGGTCGGTCCACTTCATCACCTTGCCGAACTCGGTGAAGGCGCGGGCGTACTCTTCCGGCGTCTTGTAGCCTATCTGCCAGTGGCCGTCCACCTCGTTGCCGACGCCCCAGTACTTCACGTTATGGGGGTCAGGATAGCCGTGCCGGCGGCGCAGCTTGACGAGGGCGGAATCGCCGGTGCCGTTGCAGTACTCCACCCAGTCCCGCGCCTCCCGCATATCGCCGTCGCCGCAGTTCACGACGAGGTAGGGCTCCGCGTTCGCCCGGCGACACCAGGTGACGAACTCGCCGGTGCCGAAGGTATTGGGCTCGGTGTCGTGCCAGGCCAGCTCCATCCTGGCCGGGCGTTCGTCGGCCGAGCCGACGCCGTCCCGCCAGCGGTAGCCGGAGACGAAGTTACCGCCGGGGTAGCGCACGATGCTGACCCCGAGGCGCCGCACGGCGTCCAGCACGTCGGTGCGGAAGCCGCGCTCGTCCGCCAGCGGGGAGCCCGGCTCGTAGAGACCGCCGTAGATGCAGCGGCCGAGGTGCTCGGCGAAGCTGCCGAAGATGTTCCGGTCAATGCTGCCGGTCACGCGGGCGGGGTCCACCCTGATGCGGTCCATACCTCACCTCCGGGGACGTGCTCCCCACCAGCCTAGCACGGCGCCGGTCACAAAGCAAAGCGGGATTTGCAGGAGACGGCCCACTTGCCCTAGAGTTAAGGAAGCGAAAACTCCCTGACGGAGGAAACGGCCATGCAACCGCTGAAAATCGGCTTCGTGCCCGCCCACCGCGAGCCCTTCGACGAGGACTGGGCCTCATCCATGCGCCGCCGCTGCCTGGACGTCTTCAAGAGCAACCCGGGGCTGGAAATCATCGTGCCGGACGAAAAGCTCACCCGGGGCGGCTGCGTGCGCGACGACGCCGAGGCCGACAAGGTCATCGCCCTGTTCCGGGAAAAGAAAATTGACGGGCTTATCATCGGCACCATGACCTTCGGCGACGAGGTCTCGGCGCTGACGGTGGCGGCGGCCTTCCGCCACCAGCCGGTGCTGCTCTTCGGCACCAAGGAAGGGGCCTTCACAGCGGACGGCAACCGGCGGTCGGACTCCTTCTGCGGCACGCTGTCCATCTCGTCCGGGCTGCACCGGCGGCAGATACCGTTCCTCTTCGGGGGCATCGTCTTCCCGGAGGAAGACGGCTTCCGGCAGGCCGTCACGGACTTTCTCCGCGTCTGCAACATCGCGCGGGGGTTCATCGGGGCGAAGATAGGATTAGTCGGGCCGCGGCCGGAGCGCTTCGAGACCTGCATCTTCAGCGAAGACCTGCTGATGCGGAAGTTCCGGCAGCGGGTCATCCCCGTTGACCTGGCCGACATCATGACGCTGGCCGCCGCCCGGAAGGACGGCGCGGAGGTGAAAAAGCTGACGGCGGACATCCGGGCCGAGGCGAACGTCTCCGGGGTCGGCGCCGGGACGCTGCAGACCATCGCCGGGCTGGAGTACGCGCTGGAGCAGTTCGCGGCGGAAAAGGGGCTTTCGGCTATGGGCGTGCAGTGCTGGACGGCCATGCAGAGCGTCTACGGGCTCTCCCCTTGCCACGCCATGGGGCGTCTCACCGACAAAGGCGTCATGACCTCCTGCGAGGTGGACATCTACGGGGCGCTGACGATGCTGCTGCAGTACCTGGCGTCGCTCGGGGCGACGGTGCCCCACTTCATTGACTGGACGATACGCCACCAGGAAAAGGACAACGTCTTCCTGGCCTGGCACTGCGGCAACGCGCCGCCTTCGCTGGCGGCGCAGGACGGCACGATCTCCCTGAACTACCACAGCATCCTCGGCCCATCGCTGGGGATAGAGCGCTCCATGGGCACCGGCGAGTTCCAGCTGGCGCCGGGGGCGGTGACGCTGTGCCGTCTCCAGGAGCAGAACGGTAGCTTCAAGCTGCTGGTGACCGGCGGCACCATCGTCCCCTCGCAGGAGAAGCTGCGCGGCTCGTGGAGCTGGGTGGAGGTGCCGGACCTGGACAACCTGTACGCCACGCTGGTGAAGGAAGGGTTTACCCACCACGCCAGCCTCGTCCACGGCGACTGCTCGCGCGCCCTCGTCAGTGCCTCCGAGCTGCTCGGCATCGAAGCCGTCGTCGTCTGACCGGCTTCACGAAAGGAGAACCATGTTCAAGTTCGGCGTTGATTCGCTCATCTGGACGGAGGAATTCACCGAGAAGGACCTGCCGCTCATCGGCAAGGCAAAGGAGCTGGGGTTCGACGTCATCGATATCAACGTCAGCCACCCGGAGCGGTTCCCGGCGGCGGCGGTGCAGCGCGAGATTAAGAACGTCGGCATCGAGGCCGTCACTACCATCGGGCTGCCGGCGGACTCGAACCCCATCAGCCCCGACCCCGGCGTGCGGCGCCACGCCCTCGAGACGCTCAAGCGGATGGTGGACATCAACTACGAGATAGGCTCGAACATCCTGGGGGGCGTGCTCTACGCGGCGTGGGGCTACCTGTCCGGCCGGTGCCGCACGGAAGAGGAATGGCAGTGGTCGGTGGCGGCGATGCGGGAGGCAAGCGGCTACGCCAGGAGCCGGGGCGACCTGGTGCTGGCCATCGAGCCGGTCAACCGCTTCGAGTCCCACTTCATCAACATCGCCGAGGACGCGGTCAAGTATTGTAAGGAAGTCGGCACCGGCAACGTGAAGGTCCACCTGGACGCGTTCCACATGATACGCGAGGAGGCCAGCTTCCGCGCGGCGGTGGAGACCTGCGGCCAGGAGTACCTGGGCTACGTCCACGTCTGCGAGAGCAACCGGGGCATCCCCGGCACCGGGCTGGTGCCGTGGGCGGAGTTTTTCGCAGCCCTCAAAGACACGGGCTACACGGGGCCGCTGACCATCGAGTCCTTCGACCCCAATTTCGAGGAGCTGAACCGGCTCTGCGCCATCTGGCGGACGTTCGCCGCTTCCGGCGAGGAGCTGGCCGTCAAGGGGTTGCAGAACCTGAAAGGCATCGAGGCCTCGCTGGCCTGACGCGGGCCGGGGCTAACGGAGTACCTCGTAGAGGTGGGCGATGCCCTCCTTGCGCATGGCGGCCATGGGGTCGCCGGGCATGGGGGGGAACCGCTCGGCGAAGGTGACGCGCTCCCGGGCTTCGGCCGAGCTCCAGCCGGCGGCGATGGCCTTTTTCACCTCGGCGAAGCAGTACTCCACGCTCTCCAGCATGGTGGTCACGGCGTCCTTGCCGCCGACCTCGCCGTGGCCGCGGACGACGTACTCGATGTCCATGTCCAGCAGGCGGCGCAGGGACTCCGTCCACTCCGGCACGCACTGGAACGTGATGGGCATGGCCTGGACGACGTTGTCCGAGGTAAAGACCACCTTTTCCTCCGGCACGTAGACGGCCGTCTCGAAGGGGGTATGGCCCGGCATGAGGAGGACCTGGAAGGTGCGGTCGCCGAGGTAGAGGGTCAGGTCGTGGGAGAAGGTGACGTCCGGCGGGCGCCAGTAAAAGTCCTTATCGAGCGGCAGGGCGTCCGGGGCCATCCAGGACAATTGCCCTTCCAGGGTCTGACGGGCGAGGGCCAGCGTGGCCGGGCGGACGGCCTCGTGGGCGACGACGGTGCCGCCGAGCCAGCAGTTGCCGGCGACGTGGTCCGGGTGGGGCTCGTTGTTGATGACATAGCGCAGCTCGCCGTGCTGTTTGACCTCGGCCAGCCACTTCTTTGCTTCGGCGGGGACCATCGGGGTATCAATCATCACCACGCCGTCCCCGGTGACGACGTAGCTGGACGTGCACCCCCTGAACGTGTTGCCGACGTAAACCGTTTCGGTAATTTTTCCCATGACGCCACCTTTCCTTTGCGACTTCTCCGTATTCTACCCTATCGGGTGGTCTGACATCACCTCTGTATGGTTGTAATAATACAAATAATACATAATCATAAGGCATGTCAAGCGTGCCGGAAAACCAAGGAGTGCCACGTGGAGTTTCAAGGAAAGACAGCCGTCGTCACCGGGTCATCAGGGGGTATCGGCAAGGCCATCGCCCTGGCGCTGGCCAGGGAGGGCGCGGACATCGTCCTGGCCGCCCGGACCC
Source organism: Dehalococcoidales bacterium (assembly GCA_034430495.1). Lineage (GTDB taxonomy): Bacteria > Chloroflexota > Dehalococcoidia > Dehalococcoidales > RBG-16-60-22 > DAOUEG01. The sequence continues at coordinate 5,984 of DAOUEG010000030.1, read as the reverse complement.
TGCCCAAGCTCGAAAAGGTCAAGGGGGACATCGAGGCCCTCCGGGCCTTTCCGGCCCTCGAGGTGCCGGTGGACGATGATGGTATTTTATTCGACGTGGATACCCGCGAGGACTACGCGGGACTGCTGCGTCGCTACGAGAACGATTGCCTGTCGGCGGGGACGGCGCCTCCGAAGAGCGATGCCCCCACATCGCCGTGTGCCATACACCGTTTGGTTCTTTGCTCCGAGAATCAGACCCGGCGCCGTCCCCGCCCCTCGATCCAGGCACCCCTCACACGTCCCGTATGAGGTGGACTGCCGCTGCCGGGAAGGTCAGCACGACCTCATCACCCGGCGCCGGCCGTTGGCCGTGGCGGCTGCCAGCTAGCAAGAGCGTGAATTCCACCGGGGTGCGGACCGTGACGTAAGCGAGCGGCCCCCGGTCCGAGACGGCGGCGACGGTGCCGGTCAGGCGGTTTTCCGCAGCCGGCGTCTCACCGGCGGGAGCCAGCGTGATGTCCTCCGGGCGGATGGCCGCGTGGCAGGGACCCGCTGCGGAAGGCGGCGCGGCCAGGTCCAACCCCTCGCCGCGGAAACGCGGGCTGCCGTCCCCAGCACGGTACACCTCGCCGGCCAGCAGGTTCCGCACCATCATGAAATGGGCCACGAAGACCGAGGCCGGCCGCCGGTAGACCTCCTCCGGCGGGCCCACCTGCTGGAGGCTCCCCTCCCCCAGCACCGCGATGCGATCGGCGAGGGACAGGGCCTCCTCGAAGTCATGGGTCACGTGGATGATGGTCATATTGAGGCCGGCGTGGAGCCGGCGCAGCTCGTCCCGCATCTGCTCGCGGGTCTGGGGATCGAGGGCGCTCAGCGGCTCATCGAGCAGCAGCACCGATGGCTTCGTCACCAGCGCCCGCGCCAGCGACAGCTTCTGGCGCTCCCCGCCGCTCAGCGTCGTCACCCAGCGCTCCAGGAGGTGGCCGATGCCGAGGAGACCGGCAATCCAGTCGAGCGCCTCGGCGCAGGCCGCGGGCGATGCTTTCTTCAGCCGCAGCCCGAAGAGGATATTGTCCCGCGCGTTGAGGTGCGGGAAGAGCGAGTAGTCCTGGTAGACGATGCTGACGCCCCGCTGCTCCGGCCGGCGCCCGGTGACCTCCTCGTCGCCGAGGAAGATGCTTCCCCGCGACAGGCGGACCAGGCCGGCGGTGGCTTCCAGAAGCACCGTCTTGCCCGCGCCGGTCGGGCCGAGCAGCACGAAGTACTCGCCGGTGGCCACGGTGAGGTCAATATCCCGCAGGCGGAAATCACCGAGCTCCAGGCTGACGCCGTCGAGCCGTATCATGGCCGCTCCCTCCGGGACACCAGCAGCCGCAAGGTGATGAAGACGATGATGGCGATGATGATGAGGAGCACGGCGATGGGCTGGGCGTAGGCCAGCCCGTGGGTCTGGAACCGCTCCCAGATGAGGACCGGGGCAATCATGGGGTGGTAGGTCAGGATAATCACGGCGCCGAACTCGCTGATGCCCCGGGCCCACATCATGATGTTGCCGGAGACGATGCTCCGCCAGGCGAGCGGCAGGGTCACCTTGCGGAACGCCTGCCACGGCGTCGCCCCGAGGGTCCGGGCCACGTTCTCCAGCCGGACGTCCACCGCCTTGAAGCCGTCACGGGCGGAATCAATGAGAAACGGCACGCTGACGAAGAGCATGGCGATGACGATGCCGGCCGTCGAATCCGTGAAGCGGATGCCGATATCCTCGAAGGCCTGCCCCACGAAGAAGGTCCGCCCGAAGACGAAGAGCAGGGCGATGCCGGCGGCGGTGTGCGGGACGACGATAGGCAGGTCAATGAGGCCTTCCAGGAACCGCTTGCCGCGGAAGTCATGCCGGGCGAGCAGGTAGGCGAGCGGCACCCCGAGGACACAGCCCACCACCGTGGCGATGAGGGCCGCGTAGAGGGTGAGCAAAATGGCGTCAATGACGCGCGGGTCCCGGGCCGTTTCCACGAGGATACCGGCATCGGAGCCGACGATCATCCGCAGCAGCGGCGTGGCGATGAACAGCAAAATGACGGCACCGAGCAGCAGGAATCCCCAGGAAAGTCCGTCGAGGCGCCGGCGTGGTTTCATGCCCCTGTTCCCCTACCCGCTCCCGGCGAAGAGGTGCCGCAATAGCTCCGGCACGGCGTCCGGATTGTCCGTTTCCAGCGGCTCGAGGGGCGGCTGGTCGTTCTCCTGCAGTATCCGCCGGCCCTCCGGCCCGAGCAGCCAGTCCAGGAACGCGGCCGCTTCCGCGGGATGGGGGGCGCTCCTGGGGATGGTCACGCCGTAGACGATGGGCAGCCCCTCGAAGACGGGGTTTACGGTGGCGTAGCGGTGGTAGTCGAGGGTGACCTGCACCCCGGCGTAGATGTCCGCCATGGATTCCAGGCTCAAATCCACCTCCCGCGGGAGCGGCAGCCAGTTGAGGTCGTGCTGGCGGGCCACGCTCTCGTACTCGAAGGCGTAGTCAATCTGCCGGGCCTCCAATAACGAAAGCAGCTGCACGGAGAAGCCGCGCAGGTAGATGCGGTCCTTATTGGCCTGGAGAAGCTCCGGGACGCGTATCTGGTAGATACCCTCGGCGTCCTCGAAGGAGGGCACCGAAGGGGTGAAGTTCCTGGTGATGAGGTCTTCGAAGAGGTTGTTTTCGCGGTAGTAATTTTCCGCCAGCTGGATGAGCATGAGGCTGCGGTAGCCGACGGCGTCGAGGCGCGGGTCGGAGAGGCCCAGGTTAACGTCATCGCGCTGGAGGATTTCGTACCAATTGGTATCCGTCATTTCGTCAGCATAGGCGCCGTCGTCGGTATAGGCGATGCCGAGCCGGTTGGTGGCGAAGCGAATGTGCCAATCCGCGTAGGGGCCGGAGCCGTCCGGGAGCCGGGCGGGGTACATGAGGAGCGGGAGCAACGAGTAGTCCGCCACGACGGCGACGCTGGCGGGGTCGCCGATTTCCGTGGTATGCCGCACCACCTGGATGCTGCCGTGGCCCTCGAACTGGAGGTCTATCTCCGGGTGGAGCGCCTCGTATTCTTTTTCCACCTGCTCGAAGGGAATGACGAGGCTGCCGGCGTGCAGCACGAGGAGGGTCGTGACCTCCTTTTCCCGCGCGCAGCCGGGCAGGATGCCGGCCGCCAGGATAACCACAACGAGCAACAAAGATTTCAGCATGGTACCGCGAGCCTCGTTGAAGGACAGGCCGGGAAGCCGCCGCCGTTACCCGGGGCCGGCGGCGCCGGCCCCGGGATCGGGGCGTGACGGCGGGGCAGGGAGTCCCCCGCCGTCACGGGCAGCGTTCCATCAGGGCAGGATGACGAGAATCTCGGCTATCATCCCCACCATCTGGCCCTTGGTCAAAGTCGGGCCGACGAGCCGGGCCGGCCACTGGTCCTCCGGCAGGGCTTGGCCGTCCTCGACGAAGGCCACGAAGATAGCGTCGTTACGAGCGATATCGGCGGACTCGAACGTCTTGGAATACCCGTCCGAGGCGACGACCTCGACCTGGTAGCCCGCCGCCGCGACGTCGTCGTTGAAGGCGCCGGGCTGGTTCTGGTTATGCTTGAAGTCATCGTCCACCCGCCCAGCGAACAGCCAGAGCGGCACGCCCTGCCAGAGGTGGCCGTCATCGTCCGTCCAGGACGTGCCGTGGCAGCCGAGACAGCTGTTGAGGTAGGCATTGTCCACATCCTCGGCCAGGGCGCCCTCCAGGTGGATGGACCAGACCGGCCCAGCCGGCAGCGTGCCGGTGGCGGTGGCGGTCCCGGTCGCTTCGGCGGTGCCGAAGCTGAGGACGATATCGGCAATCTGGCCGACCATCTCGCCCTTGGTCAGGTTCGGCCCCACGAGGCGGAGCGGCCACTGGTTGTCCGGCAGCGGCTCGCCGTCGCGGCGGAAACTGACGATGTAGTCGTTGTTGCGCTTGATATCGGCGCTGGCGAAGGTCTTGGCGTAGCCGTCGGCGGCGGTGACGGTCAGCTCGTAGCCGGCATCCGCGGCGGCATCGTTAAAGGCCTGGGTGTCCTTGCTGTGGTTGTTCTCGTCGTCAATGCGCCCGGCCAGGAACCAGAGCGGGATGCCCTCCCAGACGCGGCCCTGGTCATCCGTCCAGGACGCGCCGTGGCAGCCGGGAGCGGCGCAGGACTCGAAGGTATTGCTGTCAATATCTTCCGTCAGCACCCCTTCCAGGTGGAGGCTCCAGGACGCTTCGAACGGGACAATCTCGATTTCCTGGACCCACTTTATCCACCAGTGGCCCTCGGTCACCTGGGTATCCCCGTTGAGGATGGCGATGCGGAGCGGGCCTATCTGGTCCGAGAGAGCGGTACCGTCCTCCTCGTAGGAGAGGATGACGGTGAGGGGGTCATGGGGGACTTCCGCGCCGTCCGAGCAGTCCAGGGTGGTGAAGTTGCCGTTGGCTATCTGGTCGTAGGAGTAGGTCATCGAGTAGCCGTCCTTGGCGGTGATGCGGATGGCATCGCCATCGGTAATGCCGCCGACCTCGTCGAGGAGGCCCAGCAGGCCGACGCCCTTCTGCCGGAACGGCCCGCTGATGACGCCGGAGCTGTTCATGATGCCGCCCCAGCCCTCGACCGGGGTCATGGCCTCGATGTCAGCCAGGGTATGGGTAACGGTCTCGGTACCCTTAGTAATGGTCAGGGCCGTCCCGCCGGCAGCGGCCGGCTGGCTGGTAGTGGCCGAAGCCGCCGAGGAAGGAGCGGCCGAGGTCGTGGTGGTCGTGGTCTCACCGCCGCAGGCAACCAAGCCTATCGCAACGAGGCCAAGCAAAAAAAGTGAGGTTGCCAGCGCGATGATGACGGACTTGCTTTTCATACCAACGTCGCCTCCTTTTTACCATTTGTATTACTGAAACCAGGACAAGTATAACAAAAAGTCCCCGGCGAATACAACCGGTTATCCGGGGTATATTAAAAACAATCTCCCGGTATCCTGCCGGGGGGCGTTCATCCGGCGGCGAGGGGGAGAGCGCCGGTGTTCTTTGACACAACTTTGAACATCTTTTGATATTCCCGTACAAAAGCCCGCCACGGCTTTAAAGTACCGCCCTGATAATGAGGACGTAACGCGCTGAAGGAAATGAAGGACGAGGGGGAACAGGCAATGTAATGGACACCGCCAGTATAACGGAGGAGCTATTTTGCAGGGAGGAACTGGTGCTCGAAGAGCTACTGCGCGATAGTTACTACAACCGCGACGCGACCGGTGAGGCCGCGACGCCGGACGAGCCGGAAACTTCATACCGGGTGGCCCGCGGGTCTTGAAGACGGGCCACCCGGTATATTCGGTTACGTTTCGGTCTCTATGTGCGCTCGGACAGCCCTAGTGAGGGGCCATCCAGAAGTTCTCCCAGTCCTCACGAATGAAGCCGTGCTTGTAGGTATCGTGATGGAAGTAGTCCGGGGCGATAGTCACGGCCGGGACGACCCAGAGAGGAATGACGTTGGCAGCATCGTAGACGCTATCGAGGAGTTTCTGCATGGCCTGGTTCTGCTCGTCACTGGTGGGGAGGGTACTGGCGATAGAGTCTTCCTGATGCTGGTAGTCGGTCCTCGCCATGTCAGCCAGGTTGGACTTGGGGTCAGTGCTGAACCAGTCGAAGTAGGAATTGAGGTCTACCATACCGTAGAACATCTGGACGACGTCATCCCAGCCGGTGCCGAAGACGCTGGCGAAGAACCGGCCGGGGTCGGCCAGGTCGAGCGTCGTCTGGAAGCCCGCCTGGTCAAGGTAGCCCTTGATGGACTCGCCGGCGTCCACGCTCGCAGGTACGTTCTGTATCAGCAGCGAGATGGGACAGCCGTTGGGATAGCCGGCATCCGATACCAACTGCTTGGCCTTGGCGACGTCATAGCCGCGGACCTGGAGGCTCGGGTCGTAGCCCATATTCCCCTGGCCGGCGAGCTGATCCAGCGGCGGGTAGAAGCCGAACCCGAGGGCCTGGGC
>DAOUEG010000029.1:0-51219 GCA_034430495.1 Dehalococcoidales bacterium | reverse complement strand
TTCTACGGGTAGCAAGGTCCTGCAATTGCGCTGGCAAGGTCCCCACGACCCACGGATTCTTCGGTCGCTCGGCTTCCTCAGAATGACCGGGGGACAAAATCCCTCCTGACCTCCCTTTACAAAGGGAGGCACGAGAGCGATACCGATAGCAGTCACCAAGTCAGGGAGTCCCGAGAGGGGACGAAATCCGGCGGCTCAGGGCGCGGCGGGGCCTCGCCGGGCCTGGGGGGCTCGAGGTGCTTGGTGCGGAGCGGCTTGCAGATAATCTCCGTGATGTGGAAGTCCTTGAAGTGGGTGGAGGTGGAGGCCGCGGCCACCACGGCGGTATCCGCGCCGCGGCCGGTGCCGGCCACCACGACGACGTCCTCGCCTATCTCCACCTTGCCGCCGTCGGCGGCCATGAGGGTAATCTCCACGACGACCTTCATGCCCTGACAGAACGAGCGGAGCAGGTCCGCGAGGGTCCTGGGGGCCTCGACGCCGTAAAAGCGCTCGGTGTGGAACAGCATCGTCCCGAAGTGGACAACGTGGCCCTGCCCTTCCAGCTCGGCGGCCAGCTCCCTCGTAAAACGCTGACCGGCCATGAAGCCGTACTGGTGCGGCACCACGACCATGGTGATGCCGGTGTCCTTCAGCCTGGCGGCCATGGCCCTGGCGGTCTCGCCGCGGGTAGAGGCGAGGATGATTTTCTCGATGCCGCGGGCCTGCGCCCGGGCGACGGCGAGGTCGAGCGTGGTCTCCGTGTTGGCGACGCCGGGTTCCTCGAAGTAGGTGATGGTCTCCTGCATGACGGTCTCCTTTTCAATCCGGGTGATTTCCATTCTACACCAACGGAGGCCGCCGGAAAAATGCGACAAAAATCCTCGCCCGGCGCGGCCCGACGATCCTATACTGGCAGTGCAGGGGGAAATAACGGGAACGGAGCACCGTCCGGTATGGACAAGGAACCGCGCAGCATCGAAGAAATAGAGGCCGAACTCGAAGACCTGAGGGGGCGCCTGCCGGCGCACTCGGTACGGCCGCACATGATGATCCAGCTGGAAGAGCTCGAGGACGAGCTGGAGGCGGCGAAAAAGCGCGCCGCCGCAGGCAACGGCTAGGCCGCGACGGCGTTGACGACCCGCTCCAGCTTCTGCTCCACCTCCACGGCGATGGTGCCGAGCTCCTCGTTCTGGACCATGCTCATGGCGACGGTCGGCACGATGGCGGAGACGTAGGTAGCGCCGTTTTCCTCGTAGACGATGATGTTACACGGCAACAGCAGGCCGATGTCCCGCTCCACCTGGAGCGCGCGGTAGGCGAAGGGCGGGTGGCAGGCGCCGAGGATAACGTAGTTATCAAAATCAGCGTCCAGCTTCTTCTTGAGCGTGGCCTTGACGTCTATCTCCGCCAGCACGCCGAAACCTTCCTTCCGGAGCTCTTCCTTCGTCCGGGCGACCGCCTGGGCATAGGAAAGGTTGACCTTTTTCTTGTAGCCGTACGACATTACGTACCTCCTGTCTTTTCACTGTAACAGGAAGAAACGGGGCCCGTATGTGACTAAAATCTATCCGAGAGGCCCTTGCGGTGCAACACGCGGTGCCAGCTGCCGCCCCGGGCGCGCATCTCCCTGACCCGGGTCACGTAGCGGAACACCACGAAGAGCAAAATGGCGGAGGAGTAGACGAAGAACTGCCAGGAGTGGTACGGGTACCAGCTGCAGGCGATCCAGGGGAAAAAGGCCAGGCTGTAGCTGAGGGTGGGGAACCGGGTGAGCCAGAGCAGCAGCAGGAAAATGCCGGTGTAGAGCGGGATGCCCCAGGGCATGACGACGGCCAGGATGCCGATGCACATGGCGCCGCCCTTGCCGCCCTTGAAGTTGAGGAAGACCGGCCAGTTATGGCCGATAAGACCGGCGATCCCGGCCAGGAACTGGACGACGACGGGGGTACCGAGGGCCCGCGCCACGCCGACGGTGGCCGCCCCCTTGCCGATGTCCATGGCCAGGACGAGCATACCCGTCCAGAAGCCGGCCTGGTAAAAGGTGTTCATGGCCCCCATGTTGTGGCTGCCGACCTCGCGGATGTCCGCGTGGAGCCGGAGCCGGCCGACGAGGTAGGCCGAGGGGAACGAGCCGATGAGGTAAGCGAGGATGAGAGCCAGGGCGATGGTCATGGCGTGGATGCGGGACTCCTTTCACCGGGGCCGTCGTTCACTGTAGCGCTGCTACAGAGGGTAGGCCATCCCCGGGAAAAAGTCAATTTGGCGTCACGCAGCAGGAGGTATACAATTCAAGTATGAACACCAATCCCAATCCGGACGGCATCTTCAAACCGGGGCAGGCCGCCAAGCTGGAAACCCCGGACCGCATCAAGGAACTACGCCCCGCCGAGCTCTTCCGCGATACCCTGAAGGTCAGACCCGGCATGACCGGCGTGGACCTGGGGAGCGGCACCGGCGTCTTCACCATTCCCCTGGCGGAGATGGTGGGGGACGGGACGGTCTACGCCGTGGACCACAGCGACATCATGCAGGGGCACCTGGCGGACAAGCGCCCCCCGGCCAACGTGACGCCGGTGATGGCGGAGGTCTTCGAGACGGGGCTGCCGGACGGCATCGCCGACGTAGTGACGGGCGGCTTCATCCTCCACGAGATAAAGGACCCCGGCCGGCTCGTCAGGGAAGCGTACCGGCTGCTGAAACCGGGCGGCCGGCTGGCCATCATTGACTGGCGGGAGGACACCGAATACATGGGGCCGCCGCGGAACCGCCGCATCTCGCGGGAGCGGGTGGAAAGGATGTTCGCCGAGGCGGGACTGACGGCGGACGCCTACCTGAACTGGACGGAGAACCACTTCGTGGCGGTGGGGACGCGCCCGGCCTGACCAGCTACTGCCGCAGGTCTATCTGGCGCCCGCAACGGGTGCAGAGGACGTGGTCGTCCTGGTAGTCCCGGGGGACCTTCCACTTGGTACCGCACTCGCAGGTGACGATGCGGTAGTCGTGGGCGCGGTCGAGGGCGTCGGTCGTCTCGCGGCGCTGCCGCAGGCGGTCGGTCACGCCGAGGGCCCCTTCATCAGCCGAGGCTTCCCGGGCCGTCACCGGCGCAAGACCCATGGCCGAGGCCGGCATGACCTTGCCGCCGTGGACCTTCTCGTAGTTCTCCTCGTACTTGGCATAGGAGACGTTCCCGCCCATGGCCCGCAGGATGCGGATGCGCTCCTGGATGGGCGGGTGGGTGGAGGTGAGGCTGGCGGCGCTCATGTTGCGGGAGCGGAAGGGGTTGGCGATGTACATGGGCGCGGTGGCCTTGTTGGCGTGCCGGACGGCCGCGGTCGAGCCGGCAATCTTCTCCAGCGCCGAGGCGAGGCCCTCCGGGTAGCGCGTGTAGAGGGCGCCGGAGGCATCCGCCAGGTACTCCCGCTTGCGCGAGACGGCGAAGTAAAGGAGCTGGGCGGCGATGGGCGCCAGGATGATGAATACCAGGCCGATGAGCATGAGGATGACCTGTCCCTGGCCGCCGCCGGAGCTGCGCCGGCCGCCCCGCATACCGCCGGTGAAGAACAGCATGCGGGTGACGTACCAGGAGAGGATGACGATGGTGCCGAGCATGATGCCGGCGAGGGACATGAGCAGGACGTCCCGGTTCCTGATGTGAGATATCTCGTGGGCGATGACGCCCTGGAGCTCGTCGCGGTTGAGGCGTTCCAGCAGGCCGGAGGTGATGGCCACGGCGGCGTGGTTGGGGTCGCGGCCGGTGGCGAAGGCGTTGAGGGCGGGGTCGTCAATGATGTAGATATCCGGCATCTTTTCCAGGCCGGAGGCGATCTTCATCTCCTCGACGACGTTGTAGAGCCGGGGGTGGTCGCCCGGCTTTATCTTGCGGGCGTTGGAGAGGCCGAGCAAGATGCTATCGCCCTGGAAGAAGGCGATGAGCGTCATGAAGAGCCAGACGAGCAGCGCGATGACGAGCCCGGTGACCGGGCTGGCCACGAAGAGGCCGATGGCGTAGCCGATGCCGATGAGGACGGCGGCCATCAGGGCGATGAGGACGAACGAACGGACGCGGTTAGCCCGTATCTGCTCCCACATGACGCCCTGCCGCTAGCTGAAACTCACCTTGGGGGCTTCGCGCTGTTCGGGAACGGTGACCTCGAAGAACTCGTCCTCCTTGAAGTTGAACATCCCGGCGACGATATTGCTCGGGAACATCTGTATCTTGTTGTTGAACTGGAGGACGGAATCGTTATAGTACTGGCGGGAGAAGCTGATCTTGTTCTCCGTGGAGGTCAGCTCTTCCTGGAGGGCGAGGAAGTTCTGGTTGGCCTTGAGGTCCGGGTAGGCTTCCGCGACGGCGAAGAGGCGGCCGAGGGCGGCGCCGAGGGCGCCTTCCGCCTGGCCGCGGGCGGCGGCGCCGCCACCGGTGGCCTGCTGGACGGCGGCGCGGGCCTGGGTGACGGCTTCCATGGTCTCCCGCTCATGGTGCATATAGCCCTTGACGGTCTCCATGAGGTTGGGGATGAGGTCAAAGCGGCGCTTGAGCTGGACGTCGATCTGCGCCCAGGCGTTCTTGACCCGGTTGCGGAGCCGCACCAGGCCGTTGTACCAGCCGATCACCATCAGGACAAGGACAACGATGATGCCGAGAATAATCCAGAGAGCCAACATAGTTCTATCCTCCCGTTCACCATACTACCAGACCAGGTGTTAAGAAATTATGTCCGGGGCGGCGCGGTCAATAGCGGAACACGTCGTGGAGATAGTGGAGAACCATCCCGGCCGCTTCTTTCCCTTCCGGCGACTGCCCGGCGAGCGCTTCCGCGAGCTGCTCGACCTCACGCTGGTCAAACCAGATGCCGTGGTCATCGCGGCAGACATCAACGATGACGGAGCCGTCCTGGTTGACGGCGGCCTTCTTCATCTTGCGGCCGCAGACCGGGCAGGCGCGGGGCTTCTCCGCGGTGACGGCTTCCGCCCGCTCCTTCATGGCCCGGAGGAAGGGCGCGGGGTCCGGCATACCGCCGAGCTCGAGGAACAGCTCCAGCTCGCCGGCGTCGAACCAGACCCCCTTGCAGCGGGTGCAGTAGTCGAGCTCGATACCTTCGTGCTCGATGATGACCATGCCGGTCTTGTCAACGGGACATCGCACAGCTTTTTCCCACGTCCCCCTCCTGTGAATTCTAGGCCGGGCACTTAGCGGTGTCAAGTGAGGGACGAAGGCCGGGCCGGCCGTAAACGACGTTTTCTCCCCGGGGAGGGGCGCCGGAAGGCTGAAGAGAAGTTCAAACCGTGGTACAATAACAAACACGCGTGCCGGGGACAAATGTCACATACGCGGGGACACGGGGCGGGTAAACTGGCCATACGGACCGCGCGGCACGGAGAGGGGGAAACGATGGAATGGCTCGATATTCTCATTGACGGCTACAACCGCGTGCCGGAATACCTCGGGCGCATCCTCAGCGGTCTCAGCCGGGAGGACCTGGCGTGGCAGCCCACCGGGGACACCAACAGCATCGGCTGGCTGACGTGGCACCTGACCCGCCAGCACGACGCCCAGGTGGCGGAGCTGGCCGGGAGCGAGCAGCTCTACCTGAAGGACGGCTGGGCGCAGAAGTTCAACCGGCCGGCGGACGGCGGGGATACCGGGTTCGGGGCCACGCCGGAGCAGGTGGCGGCCTTCGAGCCGCCGGACAACCCGGTGCTGCTCGGCTACGTGGAGGCGACCACGGAGCGGACCATCGACTATATAAAGACGCTCAGCGCCGCGGACCTCGACCGGGAGCTCGGCGGGCCGTGGACGCCGCCGCCGACCGTGGGGGTGCGGCTGGTAAGCATCCTGGAAGACGCCATCATCCACGCCGGGCAGGCGGCCTACGTGCGCGGCCTGCGGCAGGGCAAGGGCTGGCAGCCCTACTAGGGCCGGCACACCGGCCCTCACGGATCACCAAAGGGGGAGGAACCTATATGAAAAAACCACTCTTGCTGGCACTGGCGGCCATCATGGCGCTCGGCCTGGTGATGACCGGGTGCAGCGGATCCAAGGGGACCATCGTCGTCGGGTCCAAGATAGACACCGAGGGCTCGCTGCTGGGGCAGATGATAATCCTGATGCTCCGGGACAAGGGCTACACGGTCGTTGACAAGACGCAGACCGGGGCGACGAGCATCGTGAAGGCGGCGCTGGAGAGCGGCGAAATAGACATCTACCCGGAGTACACGGGCAACGGCGCCTTTTTCTTCAACGAGCAGGACTCCGACGTGTGGAACAACGCGCAGCAGGGCTACGAGCGCGTCAAGCAGCTGGACCAGCAGCAGAACAACATCGTCTGGCTGGCGCCGGCGCCGGCCAACAACACGTGGGCCATCGCGGTGCCGAAGGCGCTGGCGGACCAGGAGGGCCTCGTCACGCTCGACGACTTCGCGGCCTACGTCAACAACGGGGGTTATGTAAAGCTCATCGGCTCCGAGGAGTTCATCACGAGCCCGGTGGCGCTGCCGAAGTTCGAGAGCGTCTACGGGTTCACGCTGAGCGGCGGCCAGCTGGTGAGCGTCTCGAGCGGTGATACGGCCCAGACGGAAAAGGCCGCCTCCGAGGGGACCGACGGCGTCAACGCGGCCATGGCCTACGGGACGGACGGCTCGCTGGCGGCGTTCAACCTCGTCATCCTGCAGGACCCCAGGGGGGCGCAGCCGGTCTACGAGCCGGCCCCGCGGGTGCGGGGCGAAATCATGCAGGAGTACCCGGACATCGCCACCGTCCTGAACCCGGTGTTCGAATCGCTGACGCTGGAAACGCTGCAGACCCTGAACGGCAAGATAGCCGTTGACGGGCTCAACCCCAAGGACGTGGCGCGCGACTACCTCGTCTCCAAGGGATTCCTGAAATAGCCGGCCACCATCCGACGCAACCATGATGAACCGTGTGCGGAACGCTGATTCGGTCGCCCTCGTGGGCGCGGTGATCGGCGTTCCGTCCGCGGTCATCGGCTGGTGGACGTTCAAGGCGAACCGCATCGTCAGCGGGACGTCCATCGGCCTGCACGACGTGTACGGCTGGGGCCTGCCCCTGCTGCTGGCGGCGCTGTGGCTGGTGTGCCTGGTGCTCGGGGTGATGCGGCGGGACCGGCGGGCGGCCATCGTCACCGGGCTGGCGGCCAACGCCGTCCTCGTGCTGGCCGTCGTCCTCAGCGGGCTGGCGGCGACGCGGCTGCTGGCGGGCGAACCGGCGGCGAGCCGGGTGTCCCTGGGGCTGGGGTTCTGGCTGACGCTGGCGGCCTGCTACGTGGTCATCTTCGCGGCGCGGCAGCGCCTCAAGGACCGGGCGGCCTGGTTCCAGGGGCTTTCCTGGGGCGGGGCGGTCTTCTGCCTGGCATGGCTCTTCACGGGACGGCTCGACAACCTCTCCGTGATGATGGAGTACGCCGGGCGGTCCGACCGCTTCCTCCAGGAGTTCGTGCACCACGTGGTGCTCGTGGGCGTGAGCGTGAGCATCGGCACCGTGCTCGGGGTGGCGCTGGGGTTCTGGGCGGTGCGGAGCCAGCAGGCGGAGCGGCCCATCTTCTTCGTGGCCAACATCACCCAGACGATACCGAGCCTGGCGCTCTTCGGCATCCTCATCGCGCCGCTCTCGGCGCTGTCGTTCTCGTACCCGTGGCTGCGGGACATCGGCGTGCGGGGGGTGGGCGACGCGCCGGCCGTCATCGCGCTCATCATCTACTCGCTGCTGCCCATCGTGCGGAACACGTACACCGGGCTCAAGAACGTGGACCCGGCCATCGTCAACGCGGGGGCCGGCATGGGCATGAGCCGGTGGCAGCGGCTGCGGCGCATCGAGACACCGCTGGCGGCGCCGCTCATCCTGGAGGGGGTGCGGACGGCGGCGGTGCAGTCCGTGGGGCTGACGGCGGTGGCGGCGCTCATCGGAGCCGGGGGGCTGGGGTGGTTCATCTTCCAGGGGCTGGGGCAGGCGGCGTCCGACCTCATCATCCTGGGGACGATACCGATCCTCTTCCTGGCGCTCGTGGTGGACGGGGTGATGCGGCTGGCCGTTCGCGCGGCGACGCCGAAGGGGCTGGCGAGGAGGCCGGGATGATAAAGCTCGACCGGGTCACCAAGCGGTACGGGGAGACGGTGGCGGTGCGGGACCTCTCGCTGGAGGTGAACGAGGGGGAGGTGTGCGTGCTGATCGGGCCGTCCGGCTGCGGCAAGACGACGACGCTGCGCATGGTGAACCGGCTGGTGGAGCCGACGTCCGGGAGCATATCGGTGAACGGCCGCGAGGTGATGGCCACCAACCCGGAGCAGCTGCGGCGGTCCATCGGCTACGCCATCCAGAGCGTGGGGCTCTTCCCGCACATGACGGTGGCGGCCAACATCGCCACGGTGCCGGCGCTGCTGCACTGGGACAAGGGGCGGGCGGCCGAGCGGGTGACCGAGCTGCTGAACCTGGTGGGGTTGAAGCCGGCCGACTACGCCGGGAAGTACCCGTCCCAGCTCTCCGGGGGGGAGGCGCAGCGCATCGGGGTGGCGCGGGCGCTGGCGGCGGACCCGCCCATTTTGCTGATGGACGAGCCGTTCGGGGCGGTGGACCCGCTGACCCGGGAGCGGCTCCAGGGGCAGTTCCTGCGCATCCAGGCGGAGCTGAAAAAGACGATCATTTTGGTGACCCACGACCTGGACGAGGCCATCCGGCTGGCGGACCGCATCGCCATCATGAGCCAGGGGCAGCTCGTGCAGTACGACACGCCGGAAGCCATCCTGGCCAAGCCGGCCAACAAGTTCGTCCACGATTTCGTGGGTACGGACCGGGCGCTGAAGCGGCTCTCCCGCCTGACCATCGAGAGCGTGGTGCGGCCGGTGACGGCGGTGCCGGTCACGGCGACGGTAAGCGAGGCGGTGAAAGCCTGCGAGGACTGCCGCTGGGTCTGGGTAACCGACGCCGGGGGCACGCTGCTCGGCTGGGTGGACCGGTTCGGGCTGGAGGGGAGCGAGAAACTGGCGGACGCGCTGGCGCCGGTAGACGTGGCGGAAGGCACCGTCACGCCGATGGCGACGCTGCGGGAGGCGCTCTCCCGCATCCTCGGGCAGGGGGTCAAGGCGATACCGGTGGTTGACGACGGCGGCAAACTCATCGGCGAGGTAGACCTCGGCGACATAGAAGAAGCGACCGCGGAGAACCGGCAAGCGGAATGAGCACCACGCGGTACCGGAACTGGGCCATTTTACTGGTGATGACGGCGGCGTTCGCCGTGCTCATCGTCAACACGGCGTGGTGGCAGAGCGCGCTGCGGTATTTCTTCCCGGACGTGTCGCAGGTGCTCCACCCGCGGGCGCCGCTGGCGGTGCTGGTGCTGGAGCACCTGGAAATGGTGGCCATCTCGAGCGGGCTGACGGTGCTCATCGGCCTGCCGCTCGGCATCTGGGTCACGCGGCCGAGCGGGCGGTCGTTCCTGCCCATCGTGACGACGGTGACGAGCTTCGGGCAGACGTTCCCGCCGGTGGCGGTGCTGGCGCTGGCGGTGCCGATGCTGGGGTTCGGGCTGGAGCCGACGGTGGTGGCGCTCTTCCTCTACGGGCTACTGCCGGTGGTGCGGAACACGGTGGCCGGGCTGGAAGCCGTCTCCCCGGCGCTGCTCGACGCGGCGCGGGGGCTCGGCATGAGCCGGCAGCAGGCGCTGTGGAAGGTGGAGCTGCCGATGGCGGCGCGGGTCATCATCGCCGGGGTGCGGATATCCGTCATCATCAACATCGGCACGGCGATGATAGGCGCGGTCATCGGGGCGGGGGGACTGGGTTCGCCCATCGTGGCCGGGCTGGTGCAGAGCAACCTGGCCTTCGTCATCGAGGGGGCGGTACCGGCGGCGCTGCTGGCCATCCTCGTTGACCAGCTGATGGCGCGGGTCGAGGACGAGTTCGTGTTCGCGCAGCCGGCCGTCAGCTAGAAGGACTTGTTGCTGCGGTCTTTGCCGGCTTCCAGCTCCGCGAGGACGCGGGCGACGGCGGCGATAGCGGCGGCGCGGGCCTTGTCATCGAAAATCTGGGACAGCTTCTGTTCGAGGGGCTGGTCCCGGTCCTCGATGGCGACCATCTCGTCGAGCAGCGTCGTCTCCTGGGCGATGAAGTGCGTGCCGAGGTCGCCGGAGATGAAGGTGGGGTTCTCCATGACGGCCTTGTGGAAGGGGATGTTGGTGGTGACGCCGAGGACGATGTACTCGTAGAGGGCGCGGCGCATCCGTGCGATGGCCTCCAGCCGGTCGCGGCCCCAGACGATGAGCTTGGAAATCATGGGGTCGTAGATAGCGGGAATGGTGTAGCCGGAGTGGACGCCGCTATCCACCCGTACGCCGACGCCGCCGGGGGAGCGGTAGTGCTTGAGCTTGCCCGGCGACGGGGCGAAGTTATTGAGCGGGTCTTCCGCGTTGATGCGGCACTCGATGGCCCAGCCTTTCATCTTGACGTCTTCCTGCTTGAAGCTGAGCGGTTTGCCATCGGCGATGGTAATCTGCTCCTTGACGATATCAATGCCGGTGACCATCTCGGTGGTGGGGTGCTCCACCTGGACGCGGGTGTTGGCCTCGAGGAAGTAGAACTGCCCGTCCGAGAAGAGGAACTCGATGGTGCCGGCGTTGCGGTAGTTGACGTGCCGGGCGGCGCGGACGGCGGTCTCGCCCATTTCGCGGCGGAGCTCCGGGGTGAGGGCGGGCGAGGGGGCCTCCTCGATGAGCTTCTGGTAGCGGCGCTGGATGGAGCACTCGCGCTCGCCGAGGTGGACGGTGGTGCCGAACGAGTCCGCCAGCACCTGTATCTCGATGTGGCGGGGGTGGGGGAGGTATTTCTCGACGTAGATTTCCGAGAGACCGAAGGTGCTCTTGGCGATGAGCCGGACGGACTCCATGGCGTTCTTCAAGTCCTCGTCGCTGGTGACGACGGTCATGCCGATGCCGCCGCCGCCGCCGGAGGGCTTGATGATGACCGGGTAGCCTATCTGGGCGACGATGTCCTGGACCTCGTCGAGGTTCTTGACGGCGCCTTCCGAGCCGGGCACGGTGGGGATATGGGCTTCCTCCATGGCGGCGCGGGCGGCCACCTTGTTGCCGAAGAGCTCCAGCACCTCGCTGGAGGGGCCGATAAAGGTGATGCCCTGCTTCTCGCACTCGTAGGCGAAGCTGGGGTTCTGGGCCAGGAAGCCGTAGCCGGGGTGGATGGCGTCCGCGCCGGCTTCCAGGGCGACGGCGATAATTTTCCTGATGTTGAGGTAGCTCTCCGTGGCCGGGGCGGCCCCGATGAAGTAGGCCTCGTTGGCGTAGCGGGAGAAGAGGGAGTTGGCGTCCGCCTCCGAGTACACCGCCACCGAGGGGATATCGAGCTCGCGGCAGGCCCGCATGACGCGGATGGCGATTTCGCCGCGATTGGCAACCAGAATCTTGTTAATCATAACGCCTCCCCGGCCCCCGCGTCAGGCCACCACCATGAGGACGTCACCGTTGTTGACGACCTCGCCCTCGTGGGTGTGAATCTCTTTCACCTCCCCGGCGTGGGGGGCCTTGACGTCGTTCTGCATTTTCATGGCCTCGATGGTAGCGACGACGTCATCCGCGGCGACCTTGTCACCGACCTTGACCTTGAGGGACAGAATCATGCCCTGCATGGGCGCGACGACGGCGCCGGGGGGCGCCTCCTTGGCCTTCTGGGGCCTGGCGGCGGCCGGCGTGGCGCCCATGACCGAGGTGACCTTGACGTTGTAGACGTCACCGTCAACATCCACGCTGAACTCAGCCGGGAACTCGAGCCCGGCGACGCCGCCGCCGGCGGCCGCGGCCGGGGTGGGCAGGTTCTCTTCCTTGATCTCGCCGCGGAGGAACTTGACCGCCACCTGCGGGTAGAGGGCGTAGGTCATGAGGTCCTCTTCCTGGTGGAGGATACCGAGCGTCTGGGCTTCCTTGCGGAGCTTCTCCACTTCCGGCTTGATGAAATCAGCCGGGCGGCCGGTGACGGGCCGCTCGTCGCCGATGACGAGCTTCTGTATCTCCGGGTCCACCGGCGCCGGGGGGCGGCCGTACTGGCCGAGGAAGTAGTTTTTGACCTCCTGGGTGACCTGCTTGTAGCGCTCGCCGGCGAGCACGTTAAGGACGGCCTGGATGCCGACCACCTGGCTGGTGGGGGTGACGAGCGGCGGGTAGCCGAGGTCCTTGCGGACGCGGGGGATTTCCTCGTAGACCTCATTGATCTTGTCGAGGGCGTTCTGCTCGCGGAGCTGGCTGACGAGGTTGGTAATCATGCCGCCCGGAATCTGGTGGAGGAGGACGTTGACGTTGGGGCGGGTGGCCTCGGCGGTGAAGAGCATGCGGTAGCGGGCGGCGACGGTATTGAAGTACTCGCCTATCTCGTACATCTTCTGGAGGTCAATGCCGGTATCGTACGGGGTGCCCTGGAAGGCGGCCACCATGCTCTCCGTGGGGGAATGGGAGGTGCCCCAGCCGAAGGGCGAGAAGCAGGTGTCTATGATATCCACGCCGGCCCCGGCAGCGGCGAACTGGCTGATCATGGCCATGCCGCTCGAGGTATGGGAGTGCAGGTTGAGCGGGATGGAGGTGCGGGCCTTGATGGCCTTGACGAGGTCCGCGGCCTGGGCCGGGGAGATGAGGCCGGCCATGTCCTTGATGCAGAGGGAATCGCTGCCGAGCTTTTCCAGCTCGACGGCCATGTCCGCGAAGGCCTCGTTGGTGTGGACGGGGCTGGTGGTATAGCTGATGGCGCCCTGGACGTGGCCGCCGTACTTTTTGACGAAGCGGATGGCCGGTTCCATGTTGCGGAGGTCGTTGAGGGCATCGAAGATGCGGAACACGTCCACGCCGTTCTTGACGGCGAGCCGGATGAACTCCTCCAGGACATCGTCCGCGTAGTGACGGTAGGCGACGATGTTCTGGCCGCGGAGGAGCATCTGGAGGCGGGTATGCTTGATACGGGAACGCAGCTGGCGCAGCCGGTCCCAGGGGTCTTCGTTGAGAAAACGAATGCAGGCATCGTAGGTAGCGCCGCCCCAGACCTCGAGGGAGAAGAAGCCGACCTTATCGAGCTCCTCGGCGATGGGCAGCATGTCCCGGGTGCGCATCCGCGTGGCGATCAACGACTGGTGGCCGTCCCGAAGCGTTAAATCCGTAATCTGAATTCCCATGGCTACCTCGCTGCAACTGAACTTCCGGCCGGGCCCCCGACCGGAAAGGAAACTATGCGCCGGACTTTATATTGTACGATACCGGGACGGTGCAATACCACCTCGGGCGGGTCACCGGCTGATTGACACCGGCGGAGAGGAACGCTATAATGCGAACTGGAATACGCGCATTACGATGCTACCTTAATAGTAAGTCAACGGCGGTTGACCTGTCAACCGAACGCCGAGGAGAAGCGGGCGTGGAAAAAGGCAACTGGACATTCCTTTCCAATCACGGGCGGGTGCTCGTTTACCTGGCCAAGAACCCGCGCAGCACCACGGAAATCATCTCCCGGGAGGTGGGGCTTTCGCTGCGGGGGGTCCAGAAAATCATCTCGGACCTGGAGGCCGGCGGCTACGTGGCCCGGAGCAAGGAGGGCCGGCGCAACCGCTACACCATCCACCCCGACCGGCCGATGCGCCACCGGCTGGAGAGCGACCATGCCGTGGGGGAAATCCTCATCGCGATGGGGGCCCGGGACTGAGGGAGCCCGGTCAGGCCCAAACCGGGGAAGGCGGGGGAGCTTTAAGGCTCCTCCGTTTTTCTTATCGGCTCCCGGCGGCGCCCGTCGAGGAGATGGCGGACGGCCATGACGGGGTGCCACAGCAGCATCCGGGGGCCGGCGTAGCGCATGACGGTCCGGATGCGCGCCCGCATCTCCGGACGGTAGCAGTGGACGGGGCATCTGGCGCAGGTGGTCTTGCCATCCCCGAAAGGACATTTCCCGAGCCGCTCCCGCGCGCAGGCATCCAGCTCACGGCACTCGGGGCACAGGGGCCCGCCGCCGTGGTGGTCACGGCAGTAGTGCCGTATCATGACGCTGACGGTACGGGCTTCGCGCTGTAACCTCGACCCCATACTCCCATGGTAGCGGAGAGGGGCGCCGTTTGAAAAGCCCGCCCCGGTGCGCCGCCTACGGGTAGTTGGACGCCATGAAGGAGATGTAGAAGACCTCGCCGGACTCAAGCACGGAGAGACCGCCGTAGGAGACGTTCGGCTGGAGTATCTGGTCGCTGTACCACTGCGGACTGATTTTCCAGGTGTAGATGACGGCATCCACGAGCTCATAGACCTCCTGGTAGCCGACGGCCATGTAGGCGGCCTGGACCGGTATGGTGGCGTCCGTAAAGGTCGTGGTATGGTGGGCGGTGTCCATCTGCTGAACGTGCTGGGCCGACCACTGCACGAGGTGCTGCCCGGTGGTCAGCTGCGAGACGCCGGCGGCCGCCCGCTCCTGGTTGACGCGGTCCCAGAGCACCGTCTGGATGCTGCCTTCGGTGAGCGGGACGGGGGGTTCCGTCGTGGCGGGAGCGGAAAGCTCGTCAATCTGCTGCTGGAGGTCGGCAATCCGGGCGACGTAGTCGTCAATCTCGGCCTGGGCGGCATCGTAGCTCTTCGAGGCGTTGGCCAGCTGGGCGGTCAGCGAGTCCACCTGGGCCTGGCTGGACTGGTACTGCTGCTGGAGCGCGCTGTAATCGGCCGGGTCAATCTGGCCAGCGGCGGCGTCCGCCAGCTGCGTCTTGAGCGTATCGGCCTCCGCCTGGGCCGCCAGGAGGTCCTGCTGGAGCTGGCTGACCTGGTCCTGGGCATCGGCCAGGGACTGCTGAGCGGTATCGAGTTTGGTCTGAAGCGCCTGGTAGTCCGCTTCCGAGACGCCGGTGGTGCCGCCGCAGCCGAGCACGGCAGCCCCCACGACGGCGAGCATCAGGGCGGCTAAAAAGATACGCGGTATCCTCATGGTACGGCCTCCACGTGAAGTCGGCGAAGTGAGGATACCACGAGGCCGGGAGCGTGTCAACGGGATAACGCTACCCGGCCTAGTATTTTGGTACGGACTCCCCGCCCCCGAGGGTACCGCCGGGGAAGGGGTACGACGGGGCTATTTCCCCGCCGAGGCGGGTTTCTGCTTGCGCTTCTTGAGGTCTTCCCAGCCGAGGTTGCGCACGACCTGGGTGACGGCGTCGGCCTGGTTGAGGGTGTAGAAATGGAGGTAGGGCACGCCGTGGTTCAGCAGGTCCGTGCACTGGCGGGTAGCGACCTCGATGCCGACCTTCTTCATCTCCCCGGGGTCACCATTGGCCTTCTCGAACTGGCTGATGACGCGGTCCGGCAGGGTGGCGAAGCAGCGCTTGGCGAAGCTCTTGATCTTCTCGATATCCGTGATGACCATGATGCCGGGGAGCAGCGGGATATCAATGCGGGCCTTGACGGCCCGCTCGAGGAACTGGTAGTAGTAGCGGTTGTTGAAGAACATCTGGGTGATGACGAAATCCGCGCCGGCGTCAATCTTCTCCTTCAGGTACGCCGTGTCCTTTTCGAGGCTGGGGGATTCCGGGTGGCCTTCCGGGTAGCCGGCCACGGCGATGGAGAACATGCGCATATCGCTGGCCATTTGGACGAGGTACTTGGCGTAGCAGTAGCCGCCGTCCGGGGCGACGAACTCCTGCTGGCCGGCCGGGGGGTCGCCGCGCAGGGCGAGGACGTTCTCCACGCCGAGCTTGCGGTAGTCCTTGAGAATGGCCGACAGCTCCTGGGAGCTCTGGTCAACGCAGGTAAGGTGGGGCATGGGGGTAAGTTTCGTCTCCTTGAGGAGGCGCTCGACGACGCGGCGGGTATTCTTGGCCGAGCCGCCGCCGGCCCCGTAGGTAACGGAGACGAAGGTGGGGTGGACCTCTTCAAGTTTTTTAGCGTTTTGCAGGAGGCGGTCCTCGCCCGGCTGTTCCTTGGGCGGGAAGAACTCGAACGAGAGGCTCGTTCCCTCGTGCCTGATTTCCTGACCGATCATCATGGTAGCCACATCTCCTTTCACTACGGGCCGCACCGGCCCCGCACCACTCCACCTCTCATGGTACGCCGGTGGCACCGGTGGCGCTGTGACTTAGCTCACCTCCGGGGGCCGGCGCCCGTTTTGACACCCGCCGCCGGGTTACCTATAGTGTACACAACGCGTGCCCGGGGAGCAAGTACCATGCGGGAGTTCAAAAACAAGGTAGCGGTGGTCACCGGAGCCGCCAGCGGGATAGGCCGGGGGCTGGCGGAGCGCTGCGCCCGGGAGGGCATGAAGGTGGTGCTGGCGGACATCGAGGAACCGGCCCTCCGGGAAGCGGCGGCGAAGCTCAAGGCCGGCGGGGCCGAGGTACTGGCGGTGAGGACGGACGTGAGCTCCCATGAATCCGTGGCGGCGCTGGCGGCGGCGGCGGTCAAGACCTACGGCGGCGTGCATTTACTCTTTAACAACGCCGGCGTCAACACCGGCCTGGCGGAGCGGGAGCCCATCTGGGAGCAGCCGCTGGAGGACTGGGAGTGGCTCATCGGGGTGAACCTGAAGGGGGTCATCCACGGCGTCAGGGCGTTCCTGCCCGCCATGCTGCGGCAGGGGGAGCCCGGCCACGTGGTCAACACGGCCTCCATGGCGGGGCTCATCGCCGAGCCGAAGCTCATCATCTACGCCGCCACCAAGGCGGCGGTGGTAAAGCTGTCCGAGGGGCTCTACCTGCAGCTCAAACAACAGAAGGCACCGGTGGGCGCCAGCGTCTACTGTCCGGCGTTCGTCAGCTCGCGGCTCGGGGCGGCGGAGCGGAACCGTCCCGGCGGCGCGGCCACCGCGCCGCCCCATGGAGACAGCGGACGGCCGACGCTGGGGCAGCAGTTCAGCGACGTCCCGGTCCTCACGCCGGAGCAATCCGCGGACATCGTCTTCGAGGCGATCCGCGAGGAGCGGTTCTACATCTGGACGGACGCGCTCGTGCCGCGGCTGTTCGGACAGCTCAGCGGCAACATCCTGGCCGGGAAGAACCCGGAGAACCCCTTCTAGCCATCGTCGCGGTCGGCGGGCCGGGCGGCGCGGCGGAACTGCGTCTCGTAGAGGCGAGCGTAGAGGCCGCCGCGGGCCAGCAGCGTGCGGTGGTCGCCGCGCTCCACGATGCGGCCGCGGTCCATGACGAGGATGAGGTCCGCGTTGAGGATGGTGCTGAGGCGGTGGGCGATGGCGATGCTCGTGCGGCCCTTCATGACGCGCTGGAGGGCGTCCTGGATGAGGGCCTCGGACTCGCTGTCAAGGGAGCTGGTGGCCTCGTCGAGGACGAGGATGCGCGGGTCCTTGAGGATGACGCGGGCGAGGGCGAGCCGCTGCTTCTCCCCGCCGCTGAGGCGGTAGCCGCGCTCGCCGACGAGGGTATCGTAGCCGTCCGGCAGGCCGGCGATGAAATCGTGGATATTGGCGACGCGGCAGGCCTGCTCCTGCTCGGCATCCGTCGCGTCCGGCTTGCCGTAGAGCAGATTGACCCGGATGGTATCGTGGAAGAGGTACGTCTCCTGGGTGACCATGCCTATCTGGCCGGCCAGCGAGGCGAGGGTCACGTCCCGGATATCCTGCCCGTCAATGAGGATGCGCCCGGCGGTGGGGTCATAGAGGCGGGGAATGAGGTAGGTGAGCGTCGTCTTGCCGGCGCCGCTCGGCCCGACCAGCGCGACGAGCTGTCCCGGCTCCGCCCGGAACGAAATACGGTCGAGGACGGTCTCGACCCTGCCGTCCGGAGGCAGCGCCTTCCCGGCGGCACCGTTCCCGTTCTCGGCGTTCCGGCCATTCCGCGGGCGGTCACCAGAGAGGACGGCCTGGACATCCTGCATCTGTCCGTAGCGGTGAATATCCTTGAGCAGCGAGCGCGGGTTGATGCGGTAGGCGAAGGAGACTTCCCGGAACTCGAGGGAGCCTTCGGCGTGGGCCAGGTCCACCGCGCCGGGCTTTTCGACGATGTCCTGCTCGAGGTCAATGACCTCGAAGACGCGCTCGAAGCTGACAATCGAAGTAGCGAAATCCACGGGAGCGTTGGTGAGGGCCTGGAGCGACGAGTAGAGGTTACCGAGGTAGGCGCCCATGGCGACGATGGTACCGATAGTGAGGGCCTGCCTGATGACGAGCCAGCCGCCGGCGCCGTAGACGAGGGCGATACCGAGGGCGCTGGCGAGGCCGATGCTGGTAAAGAACATCGTCCCGGTCACGGCGCGCCGGACACCGGCGTCCCGCACCCCGGCGGCCCGTTCGCGGAAGCGCTCGTCCTCCTGGCGAGCGCGGCCGAACAGCTTGACGAGGAGCGCGCCGCTGATATTGAGCAACTCGTTCATGACGGCGTTCATCTTGGCGTTGAGGTCGAGCTGGAGGCGGGCGATGGAACGGAGACGCCTGCCGAGGTTGCGCGCGAAGAGCATGAACAGGGGAAACACGGCGATACTGATGAGGGTAAGGCGCCACTCCAGAGCGAACATCACGGCGAGGGTGGCGACCGTTTCCACCAGGTTCGATATTATGTTAACGAACGTATTACTGATGGCGTTCTGGGCGCCGACGACGTCGTTGTTGAGGCGGCTCATCAGCTCGCCGACGCGGGTATGGGTGAAAAAGCCGAAGGACATGCGCTGGAGGTGGGAGAAGAGCTCGTTCCGGAGGTTGAAGACGACGCCTTCCCCCACCCGGGCATTGACCTGCCGCTGGAGGACGTTAAGAACGCCGTTGAGAAAGGGAACGGCGAGCAGGGCGAAGAACAGGAGCAGGAGGGTGTGGAGGTCTTTATCGGGCAGGACGTGGTCAATGAGGTCACGGAGGATGAGCGGCGTGACGAGTCCCAGACCGGCCGAAGCCAGCGTGAAGGCCAGCATGGCGGCGATGAACCACTTGTAGGGCCTGGCGTACCCGGCGACACGGCGGAGCAGCCGCCAGGTCACCCTGGGCCGCTCGTCAGGCATGGTGAAACGACCGTGGAAATACAAGGCAGCGCTCCCGAAGGCGATATATCGCCTCCCTACCCATTATACGATTCCGTGGTCAAAACGGCAAAGCAGCCGCGCGGTTGCGCCGGTCAGGCCGGTGATATATCCTTAGTTACTATAATCAAACCAGTGAGGTCAGCACGATGGCAGCATCACGCTACGAGGAGGCGGCCGGGGCGGACCTCCGAAAACTCTACGAGAACGGCGCGAAGCTGCCGAAGGCACTGGCGGACACCTACGCCGCGCACGTCCGCTACCAGCACGGCCTCGAGGAAAAGGGGCTCGTCTGGGAGGCCGGACCGTCCGCCGATTTCACCCGGTTCATCGGCGTGTACGCGACACCGGACGTAACGGCGGCCCGGGCGCTGCTGCGGGGCGACCCGCTCCTGCAACGGGGCCTCCTGAAAGACGCCTGGTGGCGAACGTGGTCCGTCCACACGCCCTGCTGGAAGATAGCCGAACCCACGCGAGAGATGATCGAGGGGCTGATGCGGGGCATGGGCATCCTGCCGAGCTACCCACCCGGGACGGAGCCGACCGTCCGGGAGATACGGGTCAACGTGGTCACGCCACCGCGGCTCTTCGCGTCCCTGGCGAGGACCGACACCGAACGGATAACGAGGTTCGAAGCGGACGACAAGGCCGGCAGGCCCGTGCCGTCGTTCCTGTTCCAGCACGCCTGGAACCGGCTGGGGCCGGGCGGCTCCACGCAATCAGGCTACGAGTGGGAAGCCGGACCTCTCGGGGAGGCGGAGTACGATTTGACCATCTACTCGGTGGCCTCGATGGAAATGGCCAAGATGCTCCGCGAGAACGACCCCTTCGCCCAGAACGGGCTGTTCCACGACCTGGACGAGTACTTCGAGTGGACCATCCACTACCCGTTCCGCAAGGCCACGCCGGGCGTGAGGGCGACGCTGGCCGAGCAGATGAAGCAAGCCGGCCTGCCGGTCACCGAGTAACCCGCCTATCAACTGACAAGGATGGAAACCATGCCTGATAAAAAGACAGTAAGCACCGAAAACGCCCCGGCCGCCATCGGGCCCTACTCCCAGGCGGTGCGGGCGGGGAATCTCCTCTTCGTGTCCGGCCAGCTGCCGGCGGACCCCGCCAGCGGCACCTTCGCCGGGGAGAGCGTGGCCGATCAGACGAGGCAATCGCTCAGGAACATCACTGCCATCCTGGCCGCGGCGGGGCTGACGGCGGCCGACGTGGTGAAAACGACCGTCTTCCTGAAGGACATGGGCACGTTCAGCGAGATGAATGGCGCCTACGCGGCGTTCTTCAGCGAGGAGCCGCCGGCGCGCGCCTGCGTCGAGGTGGCGCGGCTGCCGAAGGACGCCCTCGTCGAGATAGAGGCCGTGGCGGTGTTCCCCGGCTAGTAGGTGCCGTACTCGACGGCGGCCTGCATGAAGACGCGGAAGTTGTCCGGGTCCTTCGTCTCGGTGGCGGAGCAGCCGCCGGCCAGGATGTAGCCGCCGCCGGGGGCGCAGGTCTCGATGAGGCGGCGGCAGTTCTCCTTCACCTCCCGCGGCGTACCGGTGACCATCAGGGAGGCGGGCACGTTGCCGGCGATGCAGCACTTGTCCCCGATGGCCTTCTTGGCGGCGGCCATGTCCGTCTTGTCGAACAGGAGGCTCACCCAGCCTTTGGGGAAATCGCCCAGGTAGTCGAGCCGCTGGTTGTAGGAGCCCTCGGCGAAGAGGTGCACCATGATGCCCTCGGCGATGAGGGCGTCAATGACCTTCTTCAGGCCCGGCCAGTAGAATTTCTCGAACTGCCTGCGGGACATGAAGACGTCATCGCCCTTGTGGAGCGGGAAGGAGACCTGGAAGCCGTTGACGGCGTTGACGCTCTCGATGAGCCGCTTGATGTGGATGTCCGTGACGACATCAATGGCGGTGAGGAGCTTTTCCGGGTGGCGGTACATATCAATAGCGACGCCCTGGGTGCCGCGGAGGTTATCGGCGATGAGGTCGAAGGGGGCGCTGCCCATGCCGCCGCGCCCGGCGGGAAAGCCGGCCTCCAGGATTTCCCGGAAAAGGCCGCCCATCACCTGGTTCTGGCGCTCCAGCTCCTCGCCGGCGGCGATGAACTTCTTGAAGGCCTCGCGGACGTCCGGGCGGACGAAGGGCATGATGGGGACCATGGGCATACCGTTGAAGTTGGTGAGGTGGGGGAAGAACCGCCAGGCCTCGGCCGCGCCGATGGTCCGGGGGGTCAGCACGCGGAAGCCGAAGTCCGCCGGGTCATCGAGGAAGCGGTCGTACTCCTCCGGGGACATATACTGGGCCTCGTTGAACTGGTAGGTGGTGGCGTTATCGCCGAGGCCGTGGCCGGGCCACGAGTACTGGTGGTAGTCCAGGATATCGAAGACGCGGCCGGAGAAGATGAAGCCGGCGCCGTAGTTGTCCATGTCCTCGTAGAAGTCCCACATGAACCTGGTCCAGGCCTCGCGGGCGGCCTCGTAATCGTACATGACGGTCTTGAAATCATAACCGGCGTAGTAGGCGGGATAGCCGCCGAGCGGCAGGGACACGGGCACGCGGTCCGGTTTCTCACACATCTGGGCGGCGAGCTGGCGGCTGACCCGTACGTGGTAGAGACGCTCGGCTTTCGCGTCGCGGAAGGTGACGCCCTCCGGGTTACGGTAGGGCTCCAGCCGGCGCTCCCGTTTTTCCTCTCTGGTCAGCTCCGCCCACGGTTTTCCGGTGTTTTCCACGCTCGTACCTCTCTCCGCCGGTTCCCGGCCAGAGGGACCGGGCCTGCCCGTCCGGGCAAACATTGGTTGTATTGTACCGGAAAACCGGGCCGGGGTGAAGGCGAGGTAACGCGGCAAGCGGCAACAGCACGAAAAAAGCTGATAACGATACGAAAACGGACGCGCCGCCGCCTGGCGGGGCGGCGCCGGGGAGGTCTGGCTACTACAGACGGAGGCATCGCATCGGCCGCGGGTCAGTCAATGGTGATGAGGCCCTGGCGGATAGCGATGACGACCGCCTCCGTCCGGGCGTTGGCGTTGAGCTTGCGGAGGATGGAGGTGACGTGGTTCTTGATGGTCTGCTCGCTGATCTCCAGGCTGGCGGCAATCTGCTTGTTGAGGTAGCCCTCGGCGATGAGGCGGAGGATTTCCGTCTCCCGCTGGGTCAGGGGCGAGAGCACCTCCTGGGTCTCGCTCTCCAGTGAGAGGCGCTGGAAGTTGCGCAGCACCTGCTCCGCCACGCGCGGCTTGGTCTGGAGGCATTCGTTGATGGGGTAGCCACCCTCGGCGACGATCTTGATGGTCTTGACGATGTCCGTCCCGGCGGCCTGCTTGCTCAGGTAGGCGGAGGCCTGGGCCTTCAGGCAGGCGAAGAGCTCCTCGTCGTTGGTGTTGGAGGAAAAGACGATGATGCCGACGTTCGGCAGGCGGTGCTTGATGCGCTGGGCGATGTCAAAGCCGAGGTCCGGCGCGCTGTCAATGTCAATGATGGCCGTATCCGGCGGGACCTTCTCCAGGACGTGCTCGACGCCGTTGTTGTAGTCCACCGAGCCGATGACCTGGATATCCGGTTCGGCGGACAGGAGGTATTCGAGGCCGTTGCGGAAAAGGACCTGCGGGCTGACGACGGTAACGGTTTTTTTGCTTCCCATAAGGGTATCCTCCCGGCCGAAGGAGTCCGTGGCATGACCTATTTCTTACCAGCATATAGTACCAACGTCAGGCGGTACAGTGTACAAACCACCATTCCGGGTGAGGGCTTCCCCCAAAATGACCGCCCGCGGGGGCAGCCGGGGCCAGCCGGAACGGCGGGAGGAAGTGTGGTCAGACCACCGGCAATCCGATTTCACAACGTGGAACACAGTCGTGGGAATTACCTGACAAGACGAAATTACCGTTGTCAGATTGTTCGACTTTGAAGGGAGCTTCAATCGTACGAGGAAATTACGACGTTAATTATGCGCAACCGGGGGCCAGGCGGGCCGCGGCAGCGGCCTCTATCTGACCGTAGATGAGCACGACGCGCTCTTCCTCGGCCGGGGTGAGGTGGGCGTTGGCGAGGGTCAGAATCATGCCGTCCTCTTTCTCGATGTGGCTGCGGAGCGCCGCGATGAAGGCGAGCCCGGTGCGGCGCATCGTCTCGCGGGTGAGGGGGGTGTCGTTAGCGGCCAGGTAATCGGCCAGGGACTGGTTGAAGACCTCGTGGAGGTTGCGCAGGTCCACGTGCTCGTCGAGCATCATCTGGAGCGGGCCGGCATGGCGGGGGACGTAGCGGCCCAGCTCCACGAAGAGGCCGTACTCTTCCTTGTCGAAGTGCAGCCAGAAGTCCCGGGCGAAGAATTCCCCCAATTCCCGGAGGTCCAGCCTGACGGCCTCCCGGTCGGCGAGCCGCCCCAGGAGGTTTTCCAGCGCCTGGAGTTTCGCCAGCACGGCGGCGTGCTCTTCCTTCAGTATGCCGGCCGGCCGGCCCCGTTCACTCATGGCTGCAACCCTGCCTAGACCGCGACGACCTCTTTGACCTCGGGCACTTCCTGCCGGATGATGCGCTCGATGCCCTGGCGGAGGGTCATGGTGGACATGGGGCAGCCGCCGCAGGCCCCGACGAGGCGGACCTTGACGACGCCGTCGCTCACGTCCACGAGCTCGGCGTCACCGCCGTCGGCCTGAAGGGCGGGGCGGATGCGGTCGAGAGCAGCCTGTACTTTTTCATTCATCTTGTCGCCTCCGTTGACGCGGCCGGCCGGCAGGCCGACCCGCTGAGTCCTGCTTTCATGCTCTCACGCGAACGCCGCTGCGACTACGACTTAAGTCTTGTAGATCCGGGCGGAGATTACGTTACGAAAGGCCGCCATAGCTACGGCGACCCTACCCCGCGTTATAGGTGCTGCTCGCGATGACTACCCGGATTTTTTATCGACGATGACGATGGTGAAGGGGCAGGAAATGGCGCCGGTGGGGCAGATGGCCTCGCAGTCCGTGCAATAGGTGCAGGCCGCGGGACTGACGATGGCGGCTTTGCCGTCCACGAGCCGCACGGCCGCGCCGGGGCAGAAGTCCACGCAGCTGCCGCAGCCGATGCAGGCGTCCCGGTCAATGACCGGCACGTCCGCGGTGCCGCCGTTACCCTGTCCCGACATAGTGTTCACGCTTCCATGGTGCGGCATTTCCACTCCGGCCGCTAGGACTTTTGTCTGACTAGGCCGCCATCTCCCGGAGGCGGTCCGCGTCCACAATGAGCAGGCGGTTCCGGGCCATCTCGATGGCGCCGAGCCTTTCGAGCTGGCGGAGCCCGCGACCAACGACGTCCCGGACGCTGCCGACCCGGGCGGCCATTTCTTCCTGGGTAAGCTGCGGTCCCGGCCCGGTACCGCCCTCCCCCGAGGCGAGGTCGAGGAGGAGCCTGGCGAGCCGGCTGACGACGGTACGGAAGGAGAGGTCTTCCACCATGGTCGTGACGCGGCGGAGGCGCGCCGCCAACAGCCGGACGATGGCGGCGACCGCCGGGCACTGCTTCATGAGGGAGTGGAAGGTCCCGGTGGGAACGAGGAGGACGTCCGTCTTCTCCAGCGCGGCAGCGGTGGCGGGGTTGGGGCCGCCATCGAAGACGGGGACGATGTTGAAGCTATCGCCGGGGCGGGCGATGCTCATGACCTGCTCCCGACCCTCCGGGGAGGTCTTGAAGACGCGGACAAGCCCTTCCTTCACCACGTACAGGCCGCGGCAAGGGTCGTTCTCGAGGAAGAGCACCTGGCCGCGGTCGAAGGACAGCTCGACGGTCTCCCGGGCGACCTCCTGGAGCGTCGCCGCGTCCAGGCCGGTGAAATAGGGAAGGGATTTTAAGAACTCAACTCGCGCAGGCATCGTCCGGTAGCACGCTGGCCGTTTCCCCCAGCTTACCACGGCGGGGCCCCGGTTGTACAAGCGTGGGGAGGCCGGAAATTTTCCGGCCCGAGGGTACCGGGACGATGGAATTATGGCATTTGCGTGCTATACTAGGGTAAAGTAGGCTATAATAAACGATGGCACACGTCGTTTTTTCTGGGAGGAGCTGCTATGAAGGATTTTAAGGAAGTCGTCAAGATGAAGACCATCCCGACGACGTTCGTGTTCCGCTGCGACCTCTGCGGTACGGAAATCACGGACTACGACCGGCACTTCGGCCTCATCAAGATGAACAAGCACGTGGTCGAGAAGCACCCCAAGGACGTGAACTCGCTGGGCAAGGAAGACCTCTACTCACGGAAGATGGAAATCACCCTGGAGAAGTTCTAGCCCGGCCGTCCGCCGCCCGCGCCATTCAATCCGCCGGGGGCAAGCCCCGGCGGCCTGCTACGGTGCCCCGCCAGCACCGCCCTTCCCTTCTTTTTCCCCGATTGTCCCCGCGCACGACGCGCGTCATCCCGCGCGGGTCCGCTTGCCTCCGTACCCGGAGTTTGCTACGTTAAAGATAGAGAGACCGCACCCCGCCAGCCACGGTACCATTGTGAACGAAGAGACCGCCCGCGCCATCATCAATCCCGAGGAATCGTTCGACGAGGCCACGACCCGCCGGGCCTGCCAGTTCCTGGCCTCGGCGAGGGTCACCGACCACGGCCTGCTGCCGCGCGGCTCGAACGACGTGTTCGCAGCAGAGCTAGAAGGCGAGGCGCAGACGATACTCGCCATCTACAAGCCCCGCCGCGGCGAGGCGCCGCTCTGGGACTTCCCGGACGGCTCGCTCTACAAGCGGGAGTACGCCGCCTTCCTCGTCAGCCGGGCGCTGGGGTGGTACCTCGTGCCGCCGACCGTGATCCGCAAAGGCCCCTACGGGGTGGGCTCGTTCCAGTGGTTCGTCCATCCGGTCAACGAGCGCATGGCCGACACGCTGGCCGGCATCAACACGTTCGACCTCCAGCGGGTGGCGGCCTTCGACCAGGTGACGAACAACGCCGACCGCAAGCTGGGGCATTTCCTGCGGGGGGCCGGCGACCACCTGTGGGTGGTGGACCACGGGCTGACCTTCCACGCGGCGCCGAAGCTGCGGACGGTGCTCTGGGACTTCGCCGGGCGGCCGGTGCCGGAGCCTATCGTGGCGGACCTGGCGGCGCTGGCGGTGGAACTCGGGCAGGGGGGCAAGCTGCGGAACGGCCTGCGGAACCTCCTCCACGAGGAGGAGGTCGAGGCCCTCGACGGGCGGCTCCACGCCCTGCTCGCCGACCCGGTCTTCACCTTCCCGCAGACGCGCCGGAGCGTCCCCTGGCCGCCGTTCTAGGGGGCCGGGATACCAACAAGGAGAAAGCACGTGAACAGTCAGACGAACGACGACAAGCTGCTGGAGGAAATCGAGGCCCACGCGGTGGCCATCGCGCGGGGGGCCGGGCAAATCGTGCTCGAGCATTTCCGGGGAACGGTAGAAATCACGTTCAAGGGCAAGAACAACCAGGACCCGGTGACCAACGCGGATACCGAGTCCGAGGCCTACCTGAAGAAAGCCATCAACGAGACGTTCCCGGACCATGGCATCATCGGCGAGGAGGGCACCCGGGAGGCGCCGGGGGCGGCCTACACGTGGGTGCTCGACGCGCTCGACGGCACGGCCAACTTCATCAACGGGATGCCGCTCTTCTGCGTCTCCGTCGGGGTACTCAAGCAGGGCGTACCGGTGGCCGGCGCCATCTATACGCCGGTGAGCCACCTCGCCACCGCCGGCGTCTACCACGCCCGGACGGGGCACGGCGCCTGGCTCGACGACGAGAAGGTCGAAC
The DNA here is from genome assembly GCA_034430495.1 of Dehalococcoidales bacterium. Taxonomy (GTDB): domain Bacteria; phylum Chloroflexota; class Dehalococcoidia; order Dehalococcoidales; family RBG-16-60-22; genus DAOUEG01. The sequence goes on along the minus strand of DAOUEG010000029.1, from coordinate 24,532 downwards.
CGCGGGCCGCCTCCGGCCGGCCGCTTTTCGGGCTGCCGCCGTTCTACCGCCTGGCCGGGCCGAGCGGCAAGCGCCCCCACGAGCGACGCAGCGTGGGGAGCATCGCGCTGGAAATCGTCTACACGGCGGCCGGCGTCTTCCAGTACACGCTCTTCGGCCGGCCCTGTCTCTGGGACGTGGCCGCCGGGGCGATCATCATCAAGGAACTGGGCGGGCTCGTCTACACGCGGCCCAAGGGAAGCAAGGAATGGGTGGCGCTCGAGACGTTCCTGCCGGCCCCCGGGACGAAGGACCCCACGCCCCTCCACGACTGGCGGGAGCCGTTCCTGGCCGGGGCGGCGGAGGTCACCCGGCAGGCGGTCAAGGACCTACGGCCGGTACGGCACCCGGTACGCAGGCTGTGGCGCCGGCTGCGCACCATGGGGCGGAAAGAAGCCGGGAAGAAGCAGGAACCACCGAAGCCGGGCGCGGCCCCGAACGTCAGTTAGATTCCGGGCAGATGTGGCCTTCCGGGTCCATCGGCAGGCCGCAGAGGGGGCAGCGCGGCCGGCCGGCGGCGCAGACCTTGGCCGCCCGGACGCCGAACTCCTTCAGCATGCCGAGGCCGAGGTGGCAGTACAGCTCCGACCAGCCGAGCGGCCTGGGGCCGGAGGGGTGCACCACGAGGTCAAGGATCGCCTTGCCTTCGTCGTAGCCGAGGCTGATTTGCTCCACCTCGACCTCGCTGGCGGGCAGGCCGGCGGGCGCTTCCTTCGCTCCGGGGCCTTCCTCCGGCGCGGAGGCCGGGTCATAGAGCTTTTCCAGAGCGAGGGCATCCGTGAGGCGCTCAATGGCGACGGCGAGGGCTTCCAGCACCTCTTTCTCCAGCCACACGCGGACCCATTCCCGCCCGTTGGCGATGATGAGGAAGAAGGTCCGCTGGCCGGGCACGCCCACCGCGACGGCGGAGATATGGGTGAGGTTGCCAAACTCGTAGCGCTGTTCGGTTTCCATGTTTACTATCTCGCGGCCGCGCAACCGCCGTTACCGGCGGGTGGCTCAAAGGCCGCATCTCTTTCCATTGTAAACCCCCGCGCCGGGCAGCACAAACCGGTCTCACCTCACCGAGCGCCCGACCGGGGCGCCCCAGCCCCGGAAGGTCGCCCGCCTGAGCGGACTCCCCCGGAATGACCTTCGAGGCAAAGCCGCACTGCGGGCGTTTACCGGGAGCGCGACCGGTAGAAGCGGGCGATGGTCCGCCTCACTTCCTCGCGGGGATGCGGGCCGCTCTCGTGGAGCTGCTGCAGCAGGCCGGCCCGGGCCTCCATCTCCGCAAAGACGTGCTGACAGCCGCAGCCGAACTTGGCGGTCAAGGCGGCCTGGAGCGCCGGCTCGGAGGGATACTCGAAGGCGCCTTCGAAGGACTCCCGCGCGGCCAGCGTCTGGGCGATGAGGTTCTCCCCATCCATGCCGATGAGGTTCACGGTGTCAATGCGGCGGATGATGTCGTCATCATAGTTGCGGCCCTGCCGGGCCTGGAGGGTGACGACGACGCCGAGCTCGGCGATGAGATTGAGGGGAACCTCGAGGTAGCCGTGGAGGACGTAGGCCACCTCCCGCACGTCGCGGGCGTGAATGGTGGCGCCGAAGCGGTAGCCTCTGGACAGCAGCCGGAAGGTCTTCTGGACCTGGTGCCCCCAGAGGTACTCGTACTGGTGGTTGCTGATTTCCTCGGAGACGAGGTAGGTGGTGTCCGGCCGGTGGTCGGCGACGAAATCGAAGTCCTCGGAGAAGCCGCGCAGGGAGTACTGCTCGATACCGGGGGGCAAGAAATCGAGCAGGGAGTGGAAGAGCGTCGTCTTGCCGGCGTAGACGGGGCCGGAGGCCACGATGAGGGAGGCCCGCTGCTCCATGAGCACCCAGAGGAGGCCGGCCAGCCGGTAATCGAGCGTGCCGGACGACAGCACGTCGAGGATGGAGAGCGTGTCGTCATACCGGACGAACGACCAGTCCGACCACCAGGATCTACTCATACGTAACGTATCCAATCAGGCCCGAGCCGGGCCTCATTTCCAGAAACCGCCGCGGGCCGGTCTATATCGTCGCCCTCTTGTTGTTGAGGTAATCAACGAGGATGTACTTGCCGAGGTCGCCGGGCTCCGTCAAAAAGACCCGCCCGCGGTTGATGCGCGCCATGCGGTCCACGAAGAACTCGAAGCTCTCGTGGCTCGGCAGCATGAAGGTATTGATAATGATGCCGGCGCGGGTGCAGTTCTGCACCTCCCGCAGGGTCACGTCAATGCAGCGCCGGGTGGGCGGGAAGTGGAAGACAATCTGGCCGTGCTCGATGTGGGAGGTCGGCTGGCCATCGGTGACGAGGATTATCTGCTTGTTGGCGGCGCGCTCCCTGGAGAGGATTTTCCGGCCCATCATGAAGGCAATCTGCATGTTGGTGTAGGGGGTGAAATCATCCCAGGTGATGTAGGTCAGCTCTTCCGGGGTCATGCGGCGGGCCACGGCGGAGAACCCGATGATATGGAGGCTGTCCTTGGGGAACTTGCCGGCGATGAGGGAGTTGAGGGCGATGGACATTATCTTGGCGGATTCAAAGTTGCCGCCCATGCGCATGGAGAGGCTCATATCCAGCATGATGACGGTGGCGGAGCGGGTGGCCTGCTCCTGGCGGAAGACCTCGAAGTCCTTGACGTCAATATCGAGCGGCAGCCTGGCTTCCCGGAGGAGGGCGTTGGTGAGGGTCTTCTGGAGGTGCAAATCGAAGTCGTCCCCGAACTCGTAGGGCTTGGTCTCGTCAATGCGCTCGCCGCCGGTGCCGCGCTGGCGGATGTTGTGGGCGCCCATGCGGTCCTTCTTGAGGCTGGCGAAGACGGTGTTGAGGGCTTTTTCCCCTATTTTCCTCATGCCGCGGGGGGTGAGCTCGTAGCGGCCGCGGTCCTTGCGGATGTAGCCGGCCTCTTCCAGCATCCGGGTAATCTCCCGCATGCGTTTCAGCTCCTCCGCCTCGGTCGGGCCGAGGAGCTCTTCCACCAGCTTTTCGTCAATCTCGTCGAGGGAGCCGCCGTAGCGGGAATCCAGGAACTGGTCTTCCAGCCGGTCCATGTTCTGGAGCTGCTCCATGAGCTTCATGGCCTCGGCGTACGACAGCGATTCCTGGCCGGTGAAGTCGTAGCCCTCGGTATCCAGCCAGCCGGGGTAGAGGGATTCCATGTTGGCCATCATCTTGGCCATCTCGTACTTGGTGGACTCGTCGAGCATGGAATCCATGAGGTCCTGGAGCTCCTGCCGGTCCGCCGGGGAGAGGCTCTCCATGAGGGCCTGCCCCTGGGCCATAGACTGCTGGAGGCGCTCGATGAGCTCGTCGAGGTTTTGGGGGGGGTTATCGCCGAAGAACTGGCCGAACTCCCGCATGAAGGCATCGAAGTCCGGCTCCTCGCCGCGGCGGCGCGCCTCGAGCATCTGGTTGACGGCCTCCATGAAGTGCCGCATGGCGGCCAGGGAATCCTTGTCCATGTTCTTGAGGCGCTGGGTCATGTCCTTGGCGAAGGAGGACATAGTGTTCCGCTTGAGCATTTCCATGAGCTCCTGGAACTGCCGCCGGGCCTCCGCGTCCATGAAGTCGTAGTCATTGAGGTCCTTGATGCGCCCGCCGACGTCCTCCGGGAGGGCTTCCAGCTTCTCCATGTTCTGCTGGGCGCGGTCCTCCAGGTTCTTGAGGAGCCGGTCGCGCATGGCCGGGTCGAGGTCCTTACCGACTTCGGACCCCTGCCGGCGGGCGTCGTCGAGGCGCTGCTGGATGCCGTCGCGCTCGGTATTGATGATTTCGTCGAGCCGCTGGCGGATGTCCTCCATCATGGAGTCCAGCTTGTACTTCTTGAGCTGCTCCTGGCGGCGCTGCTGGAGCCGCTGCATGAGCTCCTGGAGGCTCGGCAGGCGCCGGCCCGCGGAATCGGTCATGCCGCTCCGCTGCATATTACGCAGGGCCCGGGCCAGGTTGCCATCGGACATGAGGTTCTGCTGGAGCTCGTCCATGAGCTTGTCAGGCTCGGCTTCAAAGATATTTTGCGAGCCGTCCCATTCCGAGTAACGGTTACTTTCCATGCTGCTGCCTGTAGATGGTCTTGCCTTCAATGCGGGTCTTGTTGAGGCGCCGGTTGAGGTGGGCGCCTTCGAGGACGAACTCAACCGCCGAGGCCACCGCTTCCGGGGTCTCCTTGTCCACCAGCTTCTTGACGGCCGGGGCCAGGCCGGGGACCTCCCTGGCGTACTTGGCGTAGGTCCGGGCGGGCATGGTGTCCGAGGTCTCGACGTTGAAGCCGTTGGCGAACTGGGTGATGATGGGGTCCAAGTCCTCGAACGAGAGGTGGCGGTTGAACACGGAGAGGACGGCCCGATTGGTCAGGTCATTGATAATCTTGCCCTCGTCCTTGTCCTCGAAGCCTTCCATCTCCACCTTGCCGGTGGTGGAGGCGACGATGTAGGGAAGGTCGGTGATACGGGGCACCGCCTGTTTCTCGCCGAGGGTGATGGCGCGGCGGATGGCGTTGGAGACGACCGTTTCCATGTTGGCGATGGAGACGCGGACGCTGACGCCGGAGCGCTGGCCGATATCCGGGCTGCGCCGGGCCTGGTGGGTAATCTCGGCGATGATCTCCTTGATGTAGTCCGGCACGAAGAAGGAGAAATCGACATCGCTGAAGCGCTGCCACTCCTGCTCGACGATGGCAATCTCGTCCCGGGTATTGACCGGGTAGTGGGTGCGTATCTGGGAACCGAAGCGGTCCTTGAGGGGGGTGATGATGCGGCCGCGGCTGGTGTAGTCCTCCGGGTTGGCGCTGGCGACGAGCAGGACATCGAGCGGCAGCCGGACGCGGTAGCCCTTGATCTGGATATCCGCCTCCTCCATGAGGTTGAAGAGGCCGACCTGGATGCGTTCCGAGAGGTCCGGCAGCTCGTTGATGCAGAAGATACCGCGGTTGGTGCGGGGGATGATGCCGTAGTGCATGGTGAGCTCGTCGGAGAGGTAGCGGCCCTCGGCGACCTTGATGGGGTCCACGTCGCCGATGAGGTCGGCGATGGTGGTGTCCGGGGTGGCGAGCTTCTCGCCGTAGCGGTCCTCGCGGTCCAGCCAGGTGATTTCCGTGGCATCGCCATGCTGGGCGATGGTATCCCGGCAGGACTTGCAGATGGGGTCGAGGGGGTTATCGTTAATCTCGCAGCCGCGGATGACGGGGATGGCCTCGTCGAGGAGGGAAACGAGGAGCCGCATGACGCGGGACTTGGCCTGGCCGCGCTCCCCGAGGAAGACGATGTTCTGGCCGGAGATGATGGCGTTCTCCACCTGGGGGATGACGGTGTTATCGTACCCGATGATGCCGGGGAAGACCGGCTGCTTGTCCTTAATCAGGGCAATCAGGTTCCGCCGCACCTCTTCCTTGACGGAGACCGGCTGGTAGCCGGAGGCTTTCAACTCGCCGAGGGTGGCCGGGCGGCGGGGGGCCCCGGATGAAGCGGGAGGCTTTTTCGCCGCTGTTTTGCCCTGGTTCTTCGTTTTGCTCTGCTTGTTGAAGGGAAATACCATAGGTTACGTTCTATTCCTTTTCATATTATCAGACAGGCAAGGCACGGCGGCCTGTGAACGGGGTCCGAGAAATATCTTGCAACAGCGGCGCGGCCCGAAGGCCCTGCCGCTGTTCAGACAGCCATCGTCTATCGTATGAGCCTGATACTCCGAGTATAAGCAGGGTTTTCAGCCGATGTCAATGCGGGATGTCCCAGCCCGGGGAACTTCCTGCCGACAAATATTTTTCACCGGACGGACGCACCGCGAAAAATCCTGCCGGCAAAGGAGCGGTACCCGCCCAAAAAACGGACGCCCGGCAGGGCCGGGCGCGTGGGTAATTGGTCAGGGGTCGTTCGGGCGGGAAGGCGCCGCGCGGCGCCTCCGCGGCCGGAGAAAGGCCCGCCGTCCGGCTAGGCCGGGGTCGCGGTCCTCGCCGAGGAGCGGTGGAGCGCCAGGCCGACGACAAAGACGACCAGCCCGATGACGAAGGTAACGCCGAAGAAAAGCAGCGCGAACCCGGAGAACAGGAACGAGAAAACGACGCCGAGCACGATGCTGCCGACCATCGCCAGCAGACCTACCAGGCGGCAAATCTCACAACTCGCATAATCCTTCATCTGTCAGCCTCCTTCATTGGCGGCGGGGCAACGACCCGCCGGGCCGGTCCGCGATAGGCACGGCCACGTGATGCTTGGGAACAGAGTAGCACAGGCGGCCGATGGACGGAATACGGCGTTGTGTGTAATATCCCCGGCGATACTGGTCAGGAATGAGGAAATTTACTACATAAAAATATGTAGTTACTCGTCCAGGGAAATGAGGCCGTGCTTGATGGCGTACTTGGTGAGGTCCGTCCGCCGGTGCAGGTTGAGCTTGGCCATGATGTTGGCGCGGTGGGTCTGGACGGTGGCCGGGCTGAGGAAGAGCCGGGCGCCGATTTCCTGGTTGTTGTGGCCTTCCGCCACGTGTTTCAGGACTTCCTGCTCGCGGGGGGTGAGGCCGTCGAGGGTCTCCTTGTAGAGCCCGGTCCTGGCCTGCTGGAGGTAGTCCACGAGCAGCTTCTTGGCCATCGTCGGGTAGAGGAAGACATCACCGTGGGCCACCGCCTGGAGCGCGGAAATGAGCTCCGAGGTGGAGCCGCCCTTGATGAAGTAGCCGGAGGCGCCGGCCTCCAGGATATTGAAGAAGTAGGCATCGCCCTCGTGCATGGTCAGGATGAGGATTTTGACGTCCGGGTCGGCCTTCTTGATGAAGCGGGTGGCGTCCAGGCCGTTCATCACCGGCATGGAGATATCCATCAGCACGACATCGGGCTGGAGCCTGGCCACCTGGTCAATGGCCTCCTGGCCGTTGGTGGCCTCGCCCACCACCTCGATGTCCTCGCGGGATTCCAGCAAGGCCCGCAGGCCTTCCCTCATTATCAAATGGTCATCCGCTATCAGGACCCGCATTACCCCACCCGTGCCGGAGAATATTACCCAATATACCATGACCAAAAACGAAACGCTATCCCTGAAACCCACGGACTATCGAGGCTCCTTCGACCCGGGCGGGCCCGGCGGCGGCTTGCGTTCCGGCCGACGCCCGGTGTATATTCGGGGGTACTACACGGAAAAACCCGGCCGCATTTTTCACGATGCGGGGAAAACGCCGGGTTCGCGCGAGGTTTCATCATGTCCGGATTGCTGGAAGGAAAGTGCGCCGTCATCACCGGCGCCGGCCGCGGCCAGGGGCGGGAACTAGCCCTGGCGATAGCGAGAGAAGGCGTCAAGGTGGTCGTCAACGACCTGGGGGGTGAGACGGACGGCACCGGGGCCGACCGCGGCCCGGCGGACGAGGCGGCGGCGGAAATCAAGCGGGCGGGCGGCACCGCCGTGCCCAGCTATGATTCGGTGGCGGATTTCGACGCGGCAGAACGCATTATCGCTGCCTGCGTGGGAAATTTCGGGAAAATAGACATTCTCATCAACTGTGCCGGCATCGGCGCGCCGAGCCGCGTGCCGTTCTGGGAAACGCCGAAGGAGGCCTGGGACGCTCTCATCGCCGTCAACCTCACCGGGACGTTCAACACCTGCCGCCACGCCGCCGGCCACATGGTGAAGCAGGGAAAAGGCCGCATCATCAACTTCGCCTCGCCGGCCTGGCTCGGGATGGTGGCGGGGGGCTACAGCGCGTCGAAGGGGGGCGTCGTCAGCCTGACGACCGCCCTGGCGCAGATGTTCGAGATGGACGGCCACGCCGTCACCTGCAACACGATTATCCCCATCGCGGACACGCGGATGAGCCCGCGGCGGGGCGCCGCCTTCCACACGCGGCAGTACGAGGCCGGCCTGCTGGGACGGCAGCTCTACGAGGAATCGGTGGACCCGCCCGGCCCGGAGCACATCCCGGCCGTCGTGCTCTACCTCAGCACGGACGAGGCGGCCGGCATCAACGGGCAGGTCTTCGGCGCCTCGCGGGGGCGGGTGGCGCTCTACTCCCGGCCGACGGAAATCAAAGGGCTCTACAAGGACGGGGTGTGGACGCTCGAAGAGCTGGTGCGGCGCTTCCCGGCGTCGCTCGGGCAGGACCTGCCGAAGCGTGTGGGCTGAAGGGGGGGAACAGCTTGAAACTCAACGACAAGATAGCGGTGGTCACCGGCGGCGGGGCGGGCATCGGCGAAGGTATCTGCCGGTGCCTGGCCAAAGAAGGCGCAGACCTCGCCGTGGTGGACGTGAACCGGGGTAACGCGGAGCGGGTGGCGGCGGCCGTGAAAGGGATGGGGCGGCGGGCCGAAACCTTCGTCGCCGACGTGACCGACAGCGGCGAGGTGGACCGGGTGGTGAAAGAGATACTGGCGGCCTTCGGGCGCATTGACATCCTGGTCAACAACGTCGGCGGGGAGGCCCGGTTCTACGAGGAAAAGCCGGGCGAGCCGTACCTGGAGGAGAAGGAGTGGGACGACACCGTCCGCCTCAACCTCAAGACCACCATGCTCGTGTGCCGGGCGGTGATGCCGCACCTCATCGAGCAGCAGAGCGGCAAAATCGTCAACATCGCCTCCATCGGCGGGCGGCCGCCGTCCGGGCGGGGCCGGCCGAGCGGCATGAGCGGCCGGGGCGCCGAGATTTCCCCGATGATGAGCTACGGCGCGGCCAAGGCGGGCGTCATCCAGTTCACCATGACGCTGGCGCTCCAACTGGCCGAGTTCAACATCAACGTCAACGGCGTCTGTCCGGGCGTCCTCTACACCCCGCTCTACGAGCGGAGCGTGCCGCGGCGCATCCAGGCCACGCCGGGCGCGGAGGGGCTGACGCCGAAAGAGTTCTTCGACAAGTACGTGGCGCCCATCGTGCCGCTGCGGCGCGGGCAGACGGCGGAAGACATCGGCCGGGCGGTGGTCTTCTTCGCCTCCGAGGACGCGAGGAACATCACCGGCCAGACGCTCAACGTAGACGGCGGGATGATGCCGGGCTAGACGGCACCGAGGAGAGGGTTCATGGAACTATCCGAAATCCGTTCGAAAAACTGGGAGCTGATGCAGGTGGGCGTCGTCGTGCGGGACATGGGCGAGAGCACCGCGCGGCTGGAGACGCTCGGCTTCAGCCCGTTCGCGGCGAGGGTGCTGCCGCCCGACCGCGAGGAGTGGTTCCGCGGCGAGCCGTTCCACGGGCCGGTGAAAATCAGCATGGCGGACTGGGGCGACGTGCAGCTGGAGCTCATCCAGCCGATGGGCGATGAGGGCCTGCACAAGGAGTACCTCGACGAGAAGGGCGAGGGCATTCAGCACGTCATGTTCGCCGTGGACGATTTCGACAAGGAGATCGCCGAGCTCACGGCCAAGGGCTGCGAGGTGGTGCTCCGGGCCAACATGCCGACCGGGCGGCGCATCGCCTACGTGGACCTGAAAGCCGGCGGGCTGTTCGTCGAGCTGGTGCAGAAAGGGACGTAGGCCGCTACCGCGGGCCGGGCTGGACGAGCTCCACGACGAGGCCGGCCACGCCGAGGTCGAGGTAGGCCACGCCGCCGCCGTTCGGGAAGGCCGAGGTCAGCATGACGCTGGAACCGGCGCCGGTGAGCGTTTCAATCTCTCCCTGAAGGTCAGCGACGCGAAAGCCCAGGTGCTGGATACCTTCCCCCCTGGCATCGAGGAACTCCCGGTGCGGCGATTCCCCGGCGGTGGGCTGGATAAGCTCGAGCTCCAGATTGCCGATCCGGGTTATCTGGATGGTCACGTGCTCGGCGGGCACGAAGGGTTTGCCCCGGAAGGTCTCCCGGTTCTCCGGCGGGAGAATCCTCGGCTTGAAGGGGCCGATGCCCAGAGCCGTCAGGCGGGCGATGGCCTGCTCCATGTCCCTGACCACGACGCCGATGTGGATGAGGTGATCGAAGGCCGTGCCACCGGCCGGCTGGTTGTCCATGCGGCTCCTCCCGTGCGCTGTCGTTTCCGGCGAATTCACTATACCATACCGGGCGGCGATGCCGTATTTTTGCCTCCCGCCCACGGCACCGGCGCAAAGAGTTTGTATTTTTTTGCCGGATGTCGCTAAAATAACGGCATCCCTTTCAACGGGGGCGGTATGAAGTACACAATTGATATTGACAACGGCGGGACGTTCACGGACGGGTTCTTCACCGCGGCGGGGCGCATCGAGTGGGTCAAGGTGGACACGACCCCCCACGACCTGACGGTCTGTTTCCTGCAATGCATCGAGGAGGGCGCGGCGAAGTTCGAGGTCACCGTGGCGCAGCTCCTCCGCGATACCGAGGTCATACGCTTCTCGACGACCCACGCCACCAACACCCTCATCCAGAGGTCCGGCCCGCGGCTGGGGCTTATCGTCACCAAAGGGTTCGAGGAGAGCCTCTACGCGAAGTCCGGGAGGAGCCCGGTGCTCGATACGATCCTCAGCCCGGCCATGGTCGCCACCATTGACCCGCCCGGACAGGACGGCGAGCCGGACCGGGAGCAGGTACGGGCGGCCATCCGCCAGCTGCTGGGGCGGGGCGCCCGGATGATCGTGGTCAGCCTTTCCGGCTCCCACACCGACCCCCGCGGCGAGCTCAAGGTACGGGAAATAGCCGACGACGACTACCCACGGCACTACCTCGGCGCGGTACCGCTGCTGCTCTCCCACGAGGTCAGCACCACCACCGACGAGGCCTCCCGCACCAACGTGGCCCTGCTCAATGCCTACTTCCACCCGGACATGGTGCGCTTCCTGTACAAGGCGGAGGACGACGTCCGCGCCCTGGGCTACCGCAAGCCGCTGCTGGTGACCCACGCCGACGGCGGCGCGGCGCGGGTGGCCAAGACCACCGCCATCATGACCCACAACTCCGGTCCGTCCGCCGGCATTATGGGCGTCAGCTTCATGAGCCGGTACTATAACCTGCCCTACGTAGCCAGCCTCGACATCGGCGGCACGAGCGCCGACATCAGCCTCGTAATCAACGGCACGCCGGGCTCCAAGCGGGAGACGGACATGGAGGGCATCCCGGTCAAGCTGCCGCTCATCGAGGTCTACCCGGCGGCGGCCGGCGGCGGCTCCATCGCCCGGCCGGGCAAGAAGACGAAAATCCAGGTGGGGCCGGACTCCGCCGGCGCCATGCCGGGCCCGGCCTGCTACGGGCTCGGCGGCACGGAGGCCACCTCCACCGACGCCTGCGTCGTGCTCGGCTACATCGACCCGGATTACTTCCTCGGGGGCAAGCGCACGCTGGACACGAACCTCGCCCGTGGGGCCATCCACGAAAACCTAGCCACGCCGCTCGGCCTGGGCGACGAGGAGTGCGGGCGGCTCGTCATGGAAGCCATGGCGGACGTCTGCGCCGGGGAAATCAGCAGCCTCATCAAGGCCGGGGGCTACGATCCGGCGGATTTCGTGCTCTTCTCCTTCGGCGGGGCGGGCGGGACCTTCGCCGCCGGCATCGCCGACAAGGTCGGCATCCCGAAGGTCTACTGCTTCCGGTTCAGCTCCGTGTTCAGCGCCTTCGGCTCCTCCTGCGCGGACATCCTCCACACCTACGAGTCCCTGGCGCGGCTCTCGCTGCGGCGGGACGCGACCGGCGCCCAGATGGAGGAGTTCAACGCGGTGGTCGCCGAGCTGCAGCAGGACCTGCTGCGGGACATGCGGGGCGAGGGGTTGACCGAGGAAAACGTCACGTTCTCGCTGGAGCTGGAAACCGATGACGGCGGCGGCACGGCCTTCGACGCCCCGGTCACGCGGCTGGAGCAGCCCGCGGACGCCGGGAAGGTCCTCGATGCCTGGGAAGCGCGGAGCGGCAACGGCCACGCCGACGAGGTAAAGCTGCGCCTGTTCCGGCTGCGGGCCTCGAGCCCGGTGGCCCACCCGGAGCTGGCCGCCAGCCCGCCGGCCGGCGCGAGCCCGGAGAAGGCGCTCATGGGGAAGCGGGACGTGTACTGGCAGAGTAGCTTCATCGAGACGCCGGTCTACGCCCAGGCGAAGCTGCAGAACGGCAACGTCATCACCGGGCCGGCCATCATCGAGAGCGACGATACGACGATAGTGGTACCCGGCGGCAAGAAGTACACGGTGGACCAGCTACTGAACGGCGTCATCGAGTCCGTCTGACGGGGTGAAACAGATGAGTCACAAGCGACAGATTACCGAATACCTGGACATCGACCTGGACAAGGAGCTCTGGTGCTGCAACCGCTGCGGCTACGAGCTCATCTCCGCCCGGGAGAGCTACAAGAAGGGCTGCCGGGTCTACGTCCGGAAAGACCCGACCACCATCTACAACTCCCCGCTCAAGGGCGAGTTCACCTACGCCCCCGACCCCAAGTGGGCGGTGCTGGTGGAGTTCTACTGTCCCGGCTGCGGCGTGATGGTGGAGAACGAGATGCTGCCCCCGGGCCACCCGGTGACCCACGATATCCAGCTGGATATCGACGCGCTGAAGGCCAAGTATCTTACAGGCTGATGAGGGGATTAAAAACGAGGCAGGTACGAGCATGAAGGTTTCTCTGGACGTTGACATCGGCGGGACGTTCACCGACCTCTTCCTGAGCTACGACGGCAAGACCGTGTTCGCCAAGACGCCGACGACCGGCTACAACCTGTCCGTCGGCTTCATGCGGGCGGTACGGGACGCGGCGGGGCTGCTCAACGTCCCGGTCGAGGAGCTGCTCAAGAGCACCGACGTGGTGCGCTACTCCACGACCATCGCCATGAACACCCTCATCCAGCGGACGGGGCTCAAGCTGGCGCTCATCACGACGGAGGGGTTCGAGGACATCGTACCCATCGGCAAGGGGGCCTCGTGGTCGGACCAGCTGACCTTCCGAGAAATCCGCAACCTGGCCCGCATCACCAAGCCGGAGCCGGTCATCTCGCGGGAGATGACGGTGGGCGTCAAGGAGCGGGTCAACTCGCGGGGTGAAATCGTGCGGCCGCTCGACGAGGAGGACTTCCTCGAAAAGCTCCAGTTCCTGGTAGACCGGGGGGCGCGCGGCTTCGTCGTCAGCCTCATCTTCTCCTACACCAACCCGGCCCACGAGAAGCGCATCGCCGAGATAATCCGGCGCGAGTACCCGGACTTCTACCTGGGGGCCATGCCGGTAGTGCTGTCCTCACAGGTGGCGCCCAAGCAGAACGAGTACACCCGCACCGTCACCACCATCCTCAACGCCTACCTGCACTACTCCATGTGGGAACAGATTTCCGGCACGGGCGACGAGCTCCGCAACGCCGGTTACGAGAAGACCATCATGATGGTGCACAACAGCGGCGGCATGGCCGAGGTCTTCCGCACCTCCGCCATCCAGACGTTCAACGGCGGCCCGGTGGCCGGGCTCATCGGCGGGGCGAACGTGGGCAAGACGCTCGGCTACGATAACATCGTCGTCACGGACATGGGCGGCACGAGCTTCGATTTAGGGCTGGTGGTGGCCGGCAGCAGCCGCTTCTACCAGTACCACCCGCTCATTGACCGCTGGTGGGTGGACATGACGGTACTGGAGACGCGGTCCATCGGGGCCGGGGGCGGGAGCATCGCGTGGCTCAACCCGGTGATGGGCAACCGGCTGGAGGTCGGGCCGCGGGGGGCCGGTTCCATGCCGGGACCGGCCGCCTACAACCTCGGCGGGACGGAGCCGACCGTCACCGACGCGGACATCGTGCTCGGCTACATCAACCCGGACTACTACCACGGCGGCAAGCTCAAGCTCAACAGGGACAAGGCCCGCAACGCCATCCGGGACAAAATCGCCAAGCCGCTCGGCGTCGAGACGGAGGAGGCGGCGCTGCTCATCAAGCGCATCGTGGACGCCAACATGGGCGATACCATCGCCAAGGAGACGTTCCTGCGGGGCTACGAGCCGGCCGATTTCATCTGCTTCGCCTTCGGCGGGGCGGGCCCGACCCACTGCTGCTCCTACGGCCCTTACGCCGGGGTGAACAAGATGGTGGTGTTCCCCTTCTCGCCGGTGTTCTGCGCCTACGGGTCGAGCACCATGGACATCCTCCACCTCTACGAGCAGTCGCTCCGGCTGCCGCTGCTGGCCCCGGTGACGATGAAGCCGTTCGAGGACTACGATGTCTACAACGCCACCGTGAAGGCCCTCCAGGAGCGGGCCATCAAGGACATCACCAACGAGGGGTTCTCGCCGGAGGCCATCAAGTTCGGCCTGGAGATAGAGGCCAAGTACGGCGGGCAGCTCAACATCCTCCGCTTCACCTCGCCGCGGGTCCTCCTCCGCGGCGCCGAGGACGTCCAGACCATCTACCGGGCCTTCGAGGACGAGTACTGCCGCGTCTACAACAAGATATCCGCCTACCCGCAGGGGGGCGTGGACGTGCTCAACCTGATCCTGCGGGCCACGGTGGACTATCCCAAGCCGACGCTGCCCACCTACCCGGCGACAGGAGAGAAGCCGGACGCCGGGGCCCTCAAGGGCGAACGGAACGCCTACTGGGTAGAGTACGGGGAGTACCGCCCCTCGCCCATCTACGACGCCCGCCTCTTGAAACACGGCAACCGCATCGAGGGGGCGGCCATCATCGAGGCGGAGGACACCACCATCGTGCTGCCGCCGCCGGCCACCCTCGCGGTGGACAAATACCACAACTTCATCATCGAAGTACACTGACCAAGGGAGGCCCGCCATGCGACCGGACCCGAAACAACTGCTGGAATGGATAAAGCCCAGCCCGCCCACCGAGGAAGAGCTGGAGTGCATGAAGCTGCTGCAGCCGGGCGACTATGAGATTTACACCGAGAAGCTGAACAACTTCCTGCTGGAGTCCAAGGAAGTCTTTTTGAAACTCGGCGTGAGCAGCATGCTGCGCTCCGGCGACCTCGTCACCGGCATCTACAACCCCCAGGGGGACATGATAGACGCCTGGTGCGGGACGTACCTCCACGCCGTCGTCGGGCAGCTGCCCATCAAGTACGTGGCCGCGAACTGGCTCGACGAGCCGACGGTCGGCTGCAAGGACGGCGACATCTTCTACGTGTCCGACCCGCTCTACGGCGGTATCCACAACTGCGACCAGATAGTGGTGATGCCGGTCTTCAACGACGGCGAGCTCATCGCCTGGACGAACGCGGCCGTGCACCAGCCGGAGACGGGGGCCTGCGAGCCGGGCGGCATGCCGCTGACCGCCAAGACCCGCCACGACGAGGGCATGCTGCTCTCTCCCATCAAGATAGGCGAGAATTTCCGACTGCGGGAAGACCTGGTAGAGATGTGCGTCAATTTCATGTCCCGTGCCCCGCGGATGCAGGCCATTGACATGCGGGCGCGCGTCAGCGGCGCCGACCGCCTGCGGGTCCGCCTGGTGGCGCTCGCCAAGCAGAAGGGCAACGCCTTCGTCAAGGGGCTGTTCCGGCGGATACTCATCGAGTCCGAGGAAGGCTCCCGGCGGCGCATCCGCACCTGGAACGACGGCGTCTACCGGGCCGTCACCTTCATGGACATCGTCGGGGAGAAGCACCAGCTGGTGCGGAATTTCCTGACGCTGACCAAGAAGGACGACCGGCTCATCTGGGATTTCACCGGCACCTCGCCGGAGACGGACAGCGCCCAGCACTGCATGCCGCATTCCCTGGCGGCCAACATCGCCATCCACCTCATGTCCTACTCGTTCCACGACCTGCCGGTCTCGGCGGGCATCTTCGCGCCGATGGAGTGGGTCGTGCCGGAGGGCTGCATGTTCAACCCGCATCCAGAGGCGGCCCAGAGCATCAGCGCTCCCTCCTCCCACGGCGCCATGACGCTCGGCACCATCTGCATGAGCAAGGTCATGTTCGACAGCGACCAGCGGGA
The DNA here is from genome assembly GCA_034430495.1 of Dehalococcoidales bacterium. GTDB lineage: Bacteria > Chloroflexota > Dehalococcoidia > Dehalococcoidales > RBG-16-60-22 > DAOUEG01. The sequence goes on along the minus strand of DAOUEG010000029.1, from coordinate 8,702 downwards.
CCTGGTGGCGGCGGCCACCGGCAACACGGGGGTCGGCGTGATCGTCTCCGGCGTCAACCAGTGGGGCGTGCCCATCGCGGACTTCCTCGCCTTCGGTCTCAACACCGAGGGCCACGGGGCGCGGGCAGACATGGACGGCGTGGACTCCTACGGCTTCTCCCACTGCCCGAGCGGCCGGGCGCCGGACATCGAAGACCTGGAAAACGAGTTCCAGTTCTTCAACCTCATCGCCAAGCTGAGCAAGGACAGCGGCGGCTTCGGCCGGTTCCGGGGCGGCTCCGGGACGGAGACCATCTACATCGTCAACTACGTTGACCACGCCCTCTACAACAGCCACGTCAAGGGCAGCAAGCTGCGCAATGCCATCGGGCTGTTCGGGGGCTACCCGCCGTCCACGCTGCCGGGCATCGAGGTGTTCCACACGGACATCTGGGAGAAGCTCAAGCGGGGCGACAAGGACATCCCGTCCGGGGCGATGCAGCTCGTCTCCGAGCGGTCCATCCTCGGCGACTACCAGATAAGCAGCATCTTCAAGAAGACCCACGTGATGAACAACGGGGACATGTGGGTGGTTTTCAGCGGCGGCGGCGCCGGTTACGGCGACGTACTGGAGCGAAAGCCCGAAGCCGTCATTCAAGACCTCAAGAACGAGATAATCTCCGCGTGGACGGCGGAGCACGTCTACCACGTGGTGTTCGACCCCGAGACGCTGGAAGTGGACGCCGAAAAGACGGAGCGGGCCCGCCAGGCCGAGCGGCAGGACCGCCTGGCGCGGAGCCAGACCTGGGACGAGTTCGAGAAGGAGTGGGCCCCGCTCAAGCCGCCGGAGGAAATCCTGGAATACTACGGCTCCTGGCCGGACGGAAAGAAGGAGCGCGAGATCATCCGCCTCTAGGCGGGTGCCGCGCCATGAACACGGCGATGACCGGCAAGGCACTGGTGCGGGGGGCCTTCGAGCGGGCCGACCTGCCCCGCCCGCCGTTCCTGCCCTGGGTGTTCACCCACGCCGCCAGGCTGGAGCAGGTAGCGGTCAAACGTCTCTACGCGGACCCCACCCAGTACGTCAAGTGCCTGCAGAACGCCCGCACGCTGTACGGGTATGACGGCATCAGCACCGGACTGGACGTCTCGCTGGCGGCCGAGCTGGCCGGCGGTCCGGTGGCGTGGGGCGCCGACGACGCTTTCCCGGTGGCCAAGCCGCTGCCCGGTTTCGACTCGGGGCGGCTGGAAAGCCTCGACGTGGAGAAAGCGGCAACGACCGGACGTTTCGCCACGGTCATGGAGTCCCTGCGGCGCATCAAGATGGTGGCGGGGGCCAGCGTGGCGCTGGCGGCGGCCGTACCCGGCCCGCTGTCCCTGGCCGCGGCCCTGACGGGGACGGGGGTCGAAGAGAGCCTCGCCCTGGTGGAGCCCACGGCCGCCTTCCTGCTGAAAATCGTGCAGGTGCTGTGCCAGCGGGAGCCGGACCTCATCGTGGTGGCGGAGCCGCTGGCGGGAGGTCTCTCCGGGGAACAGCTTGCCCGGCTGGAACCGGCGCTCGGGCCGCTCGTCAACAGCGTCCGTTTCTACAATGCCTTCACCGTGCTCGTGCCCGGCGCGGTCAACCCGGACACACTCGGCGACCTCATCGGGCTGGGGTTCGACGGTATCGCGGCGGCGGGTATTACTATCGAAACGTGGCAGGCGGCCGCGGGCGGCCGGAGCTGTGCCCTCGGCCTGGCCGTGCCGTCCGAGGTCCTCAGGCAGGGCGGCAACGCGGTGAAGGAGTACCTGAGGAACTACCTGCCGGGCGGCCCCGTGCCGGGCGTATTCGTGACCACCGAGGGAGACGTGCCCCCGGCCACGCCGCCGGAGAGCTTACGGACGGTGACGGAACTGGTCACCGGGGCGGAATAAGGAAATCATTATGACAACCAGCAAGCGCTACCAGACCTGCCGGGAAGCCGTCGCCGATATTCCGGACGGCGCGACGGTGATGATCGGCGGCTTCGGGTCCTTCGGGGGCCTGCCGACCCACCTCATCGTCGCGCTGGCGGAGCAAGGGGCCAGGAGCCTCACCGTCATCGCCAACATGGGCGGGGTCGGCTACGAGCTGAGCGGCCGTATCAAGCCGGGGGGCTACCGGGACGCGGGCGTGCTCTTCGAGGGCGGCCAGGTGAAGAAGTTCATCGGCTCGGTGCCGGCCCTCGGCGGCATGCCCCCTACCTCCCCACTGGAACTGGCCTACAACGCCGGCACGCTGGAGCTGGAGACGGTGCCCCAGGGGACGCTGGCGGAGCGGATACGCTGCGGCGGGGGCGGGCTCGGCGGGTTTTACACGCCGGTCGGCGCCGGCACCGTCGTGGCGGAGGGCAAGGAAACCAAGGTCATTAATGGGAAAGACTACATTTTAGAGCTGCCCCTGACGGCGGATTACGCGCTGGTCAAAGCCTCCAAGGCGGACGAGCTCGGCAATCTCGTCTACCGGGGCACGGCCCGCTGTTTCAACCCGGTCATGGCGGCGGCGGCGCGGGTCACCATCGTCGAGGTGGACGAGGTGGTGCCGGCCGGCGGGCTCGACCCGGAGGCGGTGGTGACGCCGCATGTCTACGTTGACCGCATCGTGGAGGTGGCGGCATGAAGGAGCGCCTCGACGAGATGACCATCGCCCTGCGGGCGGCCCGGGAGTTCAGCGACGGCGCCGTCGTCAACCTCGGCTACGGCATGCCGGGGCTCTGCGCCGATTTCATCCCCGGGGGCCGCACCGTCTACTTCCAGAGCGAGAACGGCGTGCTCGGCTACGGCGGCCTGGCGAGCGACGAGGAGAAGGACTACGAGCTCATCAACGCCTCGGACCAGCCGGTGACGCGGGCGCCGGGGATGTGCTTCTTCGACAGCGCCCTCGCCTTCGACATGATACGGGGCGGGCACATTGATACCGTCGTGCTCGGGGCCTACCAGGTCTCGGAGTGGGGCGACCTGGCCAACTGGGGCCGGCCGGGCCGCCCGGCCACCGGGATGGGGGGCGCCATGGACCTGGCCGTAGGTGCCGGGCGGGTCATCGTGACCATGCTCCACACGACGCGGGACGGCGAGCCGCGCATCGTCAAGGAGTGCACCTTTCCGCTGACGGCGAGCCGGTGCGTGAGCCTCATCGTGACGGACCTGGCGGTCATGGAGGTCACGGCGAGCGGCCTCGTCCTCAAGGAGCTGGCGCCCGGCTGGACCTTCGAGGAAGTGCAGGAACTCACCGGCGCCACGCTGCAGCCGGCCCCGGACCTGAAGGAAATGGAGCTCTAGACGCGGAGGAAAACGCATGGACATCACCGTGCCGGCGCGGCCGGAAGCGATCAAGCTGGACCTCGACCGGACGGCCCTCGTCGTCGTGGACATGCAGCATGCCTTCTGCTCGAAGGGCGGTACGCTCGACGCCATCGGCAACCTCGACGAGGCCCGCACCGAGCGGGTCATCCAAACCGACAAGAACGTCATCGCCGCCTGCCGCGCCGCCGGTGTCCGGGTCATCTACCTGCGGATGGGCTACACGCCGGACCTCTCCAACGCCGGCGGGCCGGAGTCCCCGAACTACTGGAAGGAGCTGGCGCTCGTCAGGATGCGGGAGCACCCGGAGCTCGCGGGGAAGTACCTCGTCCGCGGGAGCCGGGACTGGGAAATCATCGAAGAGCTGCGGCCCGAGGACGGGGACATCATCGTTGACAAGAACCGCTACAGCGGTTTCGCCAACACCGAACTCGACGCCGTGCTGAAGACGCTGGACGTCAGGTACCTCGTCTTCATCGGCATCGCCACCAACGTCTGCGTGGAGTCCACCCTGCGGGACGCCTATTTCAACGACTACTTCCCCGTCCTCGTGGACGACGGCTGCGGGCATATCGGCCCGGATTTCACCCACCGGGCGACCGTCTGGAACGTTACCTCCGTATTCGGCTGGGTCACCACCTCCGACGAACTGGCACGCGCCCTGCCGGCCGCGTACCACTCGTGAAGGAGCCACCGCGTGAGTGAGAACAAGTACGAAAATTACATCGTGACCGGCGTGCGGCCGGATTTACAGCTAGCGGATTTCCGCATCAACACCAACGACTTCGTGCCGGGCATGGAGACGCGGCTCGTCCACCTCGACGACACGACCCTCCCCGGCTCGTTCTACGTCTCCTGCTTCTGGTTCTGGAAGGGGTCCGAGGAAGTGCTCGTCAAGCCCCACATCCACGCCTACGACGAGGTGCTGGCCTTAATCGGGACCAACTACACCGACCCTGAAAACCTCGGCGGCGAGGTAGAATTCTGGATGGACGACGAGAAATACCTCATCACCAAGACCTGTCTGGTCTTCGTACCGGCGGGCCTGAAGCATGCGCCGTTCATCGTGCGGCGGGTGGACACGCCCATCTTCCATTTCACCACCGGCCCGACCCGCATGTATATTTAGAAGGAGCTACCATGTACGGATGGCGCGCCAGACTCGGCGTTCTCGTGCCCTCGGGGATTATCGCCACGGAGCCGGAGTTCAACCGGGTCGTGCCGGAGGGGGTCTGCTGTCACTACCACCGCTACAAGTTCGAGGGGGGCGGCACGGCCGAGGGCATCCTGAAGGACCTGAAGGCGGCCGGGGACGGCATCGTGGAGGCGTCCAGGTTACTGGCGGACGCGCGGCCCGCCGCGGTGGCGATGGCCGGCACCGCCACCAGCTTCATCGGCGGCTACCGGTACGACCAGACGCTGATAGAGAAACTGCAGGCGGTGCACAACGTCCCCGCGACGACGACCTCCACCTCCGTCATTGACGCGCTCCGCGCTATGGGCATCACCAAGGTATCCATCGCCATGCCGTACGTGGAGGAGGTCGCCAAGGCGGCGGTCAAATTCGTGGCCGATAACGGCATCGAGGTGCTGGAGGCGAAGTGGCTCAACAAGGCCGGCTTCGATATCCCGCGGATTTCGAAGGAGACGGTCTACCACCTCGCCCGGGAGGTTGACCGGCCGGAGAGCCAGGCCCTCTTCATCAGCTGTACCACCCTGCACACGCTGGACGTCATCGAGAAGCTGGAAACCGACCTGGGCAAGCCGGTGGTCACCAGCAACCAGGCGACCGTCTGGAACCTGCTGCGGCTGGCCGGCATCAACGACCGGCTGCCCGGCTACGGCCGGCTCCTGTCCGACTACTAAGCGGCGGTGTCCCGGCCCCAGGCCTCTTCCAGGTGCCGCATGAAGGCCGCGGGGAGCGGACCCCGGCCGGCGGCGCCTACCGCCGCTTCTATCTGGGCGATATCAGAGTAGCCGACGAGCACCGTGGAGACGTGCGGCTCCATGAGGGCGAAGCGGACCGCCGCTTCGGGGAGCGGAATCTCATCGCCGGCGAGCGAGAGCAGCGTGCGGACGCGTTGCTCGTCTTTTTCGTAGTCGGAACCGCCCGCCAGGGCCCCGCCGACCGTGGGCGACGCGTAGCCGCTCCGGGCCGAGGTCCCACCGAGCGCGCCGCCCGCCATGACCCGGATGACGATAACGCCCATGCCGAGCCCACCGGCGAGACCGATGAGCTGCTGGAAATCCTGCCCGCCGAAGCCGGGCGGCACCGCCCACCCCGCCGACGGGTTCAGGAGGTTGTCGTAGGCCTGGACCGTATCGAAGCGGCGGCTCTCGACGACCGTTTTGATGGCGGCGGTATCTCCCAGGCCAGTGAGACCGAGGAACCGCGTCAGGCCACGAGAGCGGAGCTTCTCGAAGACATCGGCGATGCCGCCCGCCCCCAGCACGTCGTCCGGTGTGAGGCCCTGCCCTGCGGCCACGATGGGCGTGTGAAGCTGGAGCAAATCCACGCCGGCGCGCCCGAGCCGCCGCAGGCTCGTTTCCACCGAGGTCATGATAAACCGCTCGAGGTCCGGCAGGTTTTCCGGGTTCACCCTGACCTTGGTGCCGACGTGCACGTCCGGCTTGAGGTGCGCCAGCACCTTGCCCAGATTGGTCTCGGACTGGCCGCGCCCGTAGTCCGGGGCGGTATCGAAGTAGTTGATGCCGAGGTCCAGGGCGCGGGACACCGCCGCCACCTGCTCCTCGAACGTCCCCCGCACCATCAGCCCGCCGATGTTGCCGCAGCCGAACCCGACCTCCGATACTCTCAGTCCTGTTTTTCCTACATCACGATAGTTCATGGTCAACCCCTCGAATGAAATGGGTGCTGATAACGGCCAAGGCCAGCGTGGCGCTATCACGCCAGGACGGCGTTCATGATGGCGCCGACGATGTACGCCATGACCCACCAGCCGTAGGCGCACCGTGTATAGATATTGAGCTTCCTGGAAATGGCGGTCGCGCCGTGTCCGAGCCAGTGCCGCCAGATAAGCACGGCGTCAACGAGCATCAGCAGCAGGGCAATATACCCCAGGAATCCGTGGACCGTAAAAGGGTAGTTCGTGGAACCCAGTATCATCAGCGTGGTCGCCGAGATATCCAGCACCACGCCGCCGGTCAGGAAGACGAGCACCCGGCGGGTAACCGCCTTCTTCTTTTGCTCCGTGATGACGCCGATGGAATAAAACAGCAGCGCGCCCGTTACGACGGCCACGGCCCGGATAATCTCAATCGTCACGGCAAACCCCGGTACCACTATAGCACAGCACGACCGCGGTGCATAAAGGGGGGATGCTTGGCGGCGGCCGGACTACCACCGACCGCCTACCCCACTGGTTCTACCCGACCGACCGGGCAGCCGGCAGTTACTTTTTGGTAGAAAAGTGGAAGGGGTAGTACAGCAGGCAGAAACCTGAAATAGCGGTGACCAGCAAGATGCCGCCGATAATCCACAGCACGATCTGCCAGGCGCCCTGAAGCACCAGCGACGCCACCAGTACGAGCACAATCCCGATGATTCCTCTCAGGATTCTATCCAGCTTTCCCTCGTTCATGCTCTTATCTCCACGTTCCCGGTTGCTTCCGGGAAGTAATTATGCTACCCGGCCTGCGGCCTGTCAAGCCTGGCCTTGGCCGGCGGCCCCTGCTACGGGTCTCTCCATGATGATAAACGGCAACCGGCCGAGGTGCGTGTCCCGCGTTTCACGTCCCGTTTCCGTAAAACCGGCCCGCCGGTAGACCTTGATGGCCCGCTCATTGAACTGCGCCACGGCCAGTTTGATACGGCTCTGGGGGATAGCATAGTGCGCTATTGCCTGCCCGACACACGCGTCCACGAAGCTCTCGCCCAGCCCGCGCCCGGTCAGGTCAGGGCGTAGCCCCAACGCCAGCCAAAATTCATCATTTTCCGTATAGAAGGTAGCCCATCCCACCAGTTCACCGGTCTCATCCACCACCCCGCGGGTAAATTCGGTCCAGTAGTCACGGTTCATGAAAATTTCAAGGTCGTCCTTGTCCGCGTCCATATCATAGAATGCGTAGATACCATCATAGTGCCAGTGCGCCACGATGTCATCGGCAAACGCTTCATTCATGGGGCAAAAGGAAAAACGCATACGAGCCACCGGGGAAATTCTACACGAGACGGGAAACAAATGCGAAACGGCAGCGGCTGGATGCGAACGAATGGCAAGGTATTTTCCTTTGAGGTGTCCTGTTGCTATAATTCAGCAACATCAACATAAGGTTGGGAGGCACTAATGAACCGCCAGCAGTTTTTGGAATACATGGACCACTTTAACAACCACCGGTGGGACAAGGTCACCAGCTATTTCCGCCCGGACGTTATCCTGGAATATCCGGACAGCTTTGGTAACCCCAAGTCAACCGCCAGGACGCTCCACGGGCCAGAGGAGTTCATCGCCAATTACCAGGCCATTGCCGCCAATGTCCGTGAAGTGCTCAACCTGGGGGCATTCATGTCCGACGGTAACCAGTTCTTCGTCGAACTAATTACCGAGTTTCATGTCTTCCGTGACCCACCAGAAGGCGCTACCGCCATGGGGAAAAAGGGCGATGTTATCGTGATGAACCAGTGCGTTCTTTATGATACGGATGAACAGGGCAAGTTTCAGCATATCCGCATCTTTCATCACCGCTACCTCGACCCTTCCGTGGCACAGCATTAAGACGTTCAATGTGAAAAGGGAAGCGTCGGGCTACGTCGCACCAGAATACGTGGTGAGCGCAAAACTAACCTAGGGGCCCGTGGAACGGGGAATGAGAGGGTGTTTGGTGGCAGCGGGTAGATTTGAACTACCGACCAAGGGCTTATGAGAGCGATCTTTACGTTCAGTTACTTCGGAAAATCACCGCCTCCACGAGTAACTCATGGTTCGCTTTCCGAAGTAAGCTTAGCGACAGCTACATCGCCCAGGTTAAAAACGGTAAGATCAAACCTGCGCTGAAACTGATCTGGGCCATCCACGAGTATCAAGTCTGTGGCCGATACGAGCACGACTACTACGAAGAATTCCTAGCCTCGCGAGAGAACATGGGCTGCACCGAGCAGACCATTAGAGGTTACGGGATTAAACTTCGCCGCTTTCTTTTCGAGGTAAACGCCGATTCAGCGACGAAGACCGATGTGGAGCAGTTCCTCGGCCAGTTCCCCAGCCTCGGCAATCGAAGCAGCTATTATCGAGTGATAAAAACGTTCTACAACTGGCGCGAGGATACTTATGAACTCCCCAATCCCATCAAACGACTGAAAGGCCCCCGCCAGGAAAAGCTCATCATGCCCAGTCTGACCGAGGCCCAGGTTACCACCCTACTCGAAACTGCCGACAACCTCC
>DAOUEG010000028.1:0-7241 GCA_034430495.1 Dehalococcoidales bacterium | reverse complement strand
GCCTCGTTCACCGTCGAGGCGGGGCAGTTCGTCGCCGTCGTCGGGCCGTCCGGCTCCGGCAAGACGACGCTCCTCTCCATGCTCGGCGGGCTGCTGACGCCTTCCTCCGGGACGATAGAGGTGAACGGCCGGTGCATCGAGCAGCTCTCCACCAGGGAGCGCCAGGAGTACCGGCGGGACCACATCGGCTTCGTGTTCCAGGCCAATAACCTGCTCCCCTTCCTCACCGCCCGGGAGAACCTGCTGCTCATGGACCAGATCGGCCCCGGCGACCGCCGCATGATGGCGGCACGGGCGGTCCAGCTGCTGGAAGAGATGGCGCTCGGCTCCCGGGCCGATTTCCTCTCCACCGAGCTGTCCGGCGGCGAACGCCAGCGGGTCGCCATCGCCCGGGCGCTGATGCGGGACCCGGACCTCGTCCTCGCCGACGAGCCCACCGCCAACCTGGACTCGGACCTCGGCCACCACGTGGTGGAAACCCTCGTCAAGGGCGTCAAGGGCAGGAACAAGGTGGGCATCATGGTCACCCACGACCTCCGCATGGCCGAGATGGCGGACGCCGTCCTCCAGATGCACGACGGCTCTATCAACCGCGGCACCGCGTAAAGCAGCTGCCCCCGCCGGAAAACCCTTCCAACCGTGATACCCTCTGGCTGAAACCTGCTGGCGCCGGCCCGCCGCCCCCTGAGCCCCCGTTCTTTCTTCCCCCGCCTTTATTAAGAGCGGCGGAAGCAGTCCCGCCGTGCGGGGGAGTCGAGAGGGGGCTTCGCCCCCTCTCTTTCTTTTTCTCCCCCTCTCCAGCCTGACAAATGGTGGAGCAGCCCAGAGCCCCGGCTGGAGAGGGGGCAGGGGGTGAGGCAGGCGCTCCCTTCGGTTTCCTCCGTAGGGAAACCCCCCGACAAAATTCCCTTGACATTAAAACAAATGTTCTGCTATAGTAGCACTGCAACGCCATAAAAACAGTTTCCCAACGGGCGTGTAGTGCGCCGTGAAACTCGCGATTTCCAAAGCTAACCGGGCCGCCCGGATGGTGACCGGGGTAATCCTCGCCCGCTCCGAAGCTACGAAAAGGTCGAAAATGTAAAATTTTCACCGGTTTCCATTTTTCCGCGCCGTTGTCAACGTGCGCCCGAAAAACCGGAAGCCCGGCGGGGTCCCCCCCGGCCGGGCTTCTGATTTCTCCTGGAAACCTGCTCTAGCTGGCGGACCCCGCCAGCGCCTTCTTCACCAGCTCGTACCCCGCGTCGAACGCCTTGAAGTTGATGGCCGCCACCTTCTCGTTGAACCGCGCCGCGATCGCCTCCTTGGCGTACTTCTGGTCGATCGGCATCAGCCCGCTCCCGAAGAGCGCCCCCAGCATCACCACGTTGGCCGCCTGGAGGCTCCCCGCCTCCTTCGCCAGCCCGCTCGCGTCGAGGGTGATGATCCGGTCGGTCACCTCCCGCAGCTGCTTCACGATGGCCTCCGCGCTCGGGTAGTCGCTCGTCCCCAGGTAGTAGGTGTACGGCTTCACCGTCGTCGTGTTGAGCACCACCACGGAGTTCTTGGCCAGGTAGTTGATGTTCCGCAGCGCCTCGGAAGGCTCCACCGCCACCAGCACGTCCACCTTGCCCTCCGGCGTCATCGGCGCGATGACGTCCCCGCCGAGCCGCAGGTTGCTGAACACGGAGCCGCCGCGCTGGGCCATGCCGAGCACCTCGGACCCCTTCACCGCCAGGCCGCCGGCCACCGTCGCCTCGCCGAGCAGCTCCGAGACGAGGACGACCCCCTGGCCGCCCGTACCGCAGATGATGATGTTGATCTCGTTCATCGTCGCCTCCTTATTCTCCGCCCGCCTTGATGGCATCGTGCGGGCAGACCTGGGCGCAGACCCCGCAGCCGGGGCACTGGCTCTCGTCCACGGCCGCTTTCCCGTCGTCCACGACGAGCGCCGGACAGCCGAGCAGGTTGATGCATATCTTGCAGTCGCACTGGAGGCAGCGGTTCGCCTCGACGACCGCCTCGCTCGGGCTCAGGCCGGTCTCCACCTCCTTGAAGTTGCCCCTGCGCTCCGCCACCGGGATGGACGGCATGGCGACCCGCTCCTGCGGGGGAACGCCCCACGTGTCCACGGTGAGCTTCGTCTCGTAGACGTCCTCGCCCTCGCGGCCGACGTCCATCGGCTCGCCCTTGAGGTAGCGGTCAATGGATTTAGCCGCCTTCCGCCCCGCCGCCATCGCCTGGACGACCGTCGCCGCGCCGGTCACGGCATCGCCCCCCGCGAAAACGCCCTTGACGCTCGTGGCCAGGGTCACCGGGTCCGCCCCGACGAGCCCGTCCTTCACGGCTTTCCCGCCCATGAAGTCGAGCTCGGGAGATTCGCCCACCGCGGCGATGATGAGGTCCGCCTCGATGACGAACTCGGAGCCCTTTTGCGCCACCGGGCGGCGCCGCCCGCTCTCGTCCGGCTCCCCCAGGGTCATCTTGACGCACTCGAGGCCGGTCGCCTTGCCGCCGGCCGTCACCACCTTGCTCGGGCCGGAGAGCAGCACCAGCTTGACGCCCTCCTCCTCCGCCTCGTGGATTTCCGCCGGGATGGCCGGCATCTCGGCGCGGGAGCGCCGGTAGACGATGCTCACGTCCTCGTAGCCGAGACGGACGCAGGTCCGGGCGCAGTCAATGGCCACGTTGCCGCCGCCCACCACGGCCACCTTCTTGCCGGCGGGCGTCTTCTGCCCGGTATTCACTTCGTAGAGGAACTCGGTGCCGTCAATGACGCCGGCGGCGCTGTCGTCCGCCACCCCGAGCGAGCGCCCTTTGTGCGCCCCCACCGCCACGAAGACGGCGTTGTACTCTTTCTGGAGGTCGGCCAGGGAAACGTCCGTGCCGACCCTCGTGTTCAGCTTCACTTCCACCCCGAGCTTTTTGACGAGGTCCGTCTCGGCGTTGAGGATGTCCCGCGGCAGGCGGAACTCCGGTATGCCGAAGGCCATCATCCCGCCGAGGGTGCTGAAGGCCTCGTGGATGGTCACCTGGTAGCCGTTCTTGCGGAGGTCCCAGGCGGCCATGAGGCCGGCCGGCCCCCCGCCGATGACGGCCACCTTCTCCGCCTTCTCCGCGGCGATGGACAGGTCGTCGTCGTACTCGCCGTACCGGGTGGCCGCCCGCTTCAGGGCGTTGATGCCGATGCCCGTCTCCACGTCGTTCCGCGTGCACGTGCCCTCGCAGGGCGCCGTGCAGATACGCCCGATGATGGACGGGAACGGCAGCGTCTGCTTGATGAGGGCCAGCGCCTCGGAGAACTTCTCCTCGCGGATGAGGCCGACGTAGCCCTTGATGTCAATGTGGAGCGGGCAGGTGGCCTGGCAGGCCGGCGGCGTCCCGGCCACGCACTTCTCCTTGTCCACCACGGCGGGATAGGTCTTGATCCCCGCGCGGCGCTTGTCGCGGGCGTCAATGATGTTGCAGAGCCGCCGCGCGATGACGAGGGCCGGGCCTTCGTAGCGGATGGCCCGCTCGATGGTATCAATGAGCGAGGCGAGGTCGAAGCTGTCCACCACCTCGACGAATTTCACGCCGCTGGCCCTGGCCACGTCCTCGATTTTGATATTGAGCTCCGGCGTCGTCGAGGCGCCGGGATGCGGCTGGAAGCCGGTCATGCCGGTGGTGGAGTTATCCAGCACCACCATCACGATGTTGGCCTGGTTGTAGACCGCGTTGATCATCGGGGGGATGCCGGAGTGGAAGAAGGTGGAGTCCCCGAGGTGGGCGATGACCGGCCGGTCCGTCACGTGGGCGAAGCCGTTGGCCATCCCGAAGGAGCCGCCCATGCAGACCGCCGTATCGTCCATGTTGAGGGGCGGGTTGGCCCCGAGCGCGTAGCAGCCGATGTCGCTCGTCTTGATGGCCTCCTTGCCGGTCTCCCGCTCGTAGCGGGTGGCGGCCACGTTGATGGCGTAGCCGGAGGCGCGGTGGGGACAGCCGGCGCACATGGTCGGGGGGCGGAGCGGCAGCAGCTCCGCCGTTTCCTCGCGAATCTTGTCGATCTCCGCGAAGTCAACCGGCGGCTTGGCCCCCGTCAGCTTGCTGAGCGCCTCGGCGATGAGCCGCACGTTGTGCTCCCCGGCCAGCGGCAGCAGGTCCTTGCCGTGGATCTTCGTGGTCAGGTCGTTGTCCTTGGCGACCACCTTGGTGGCCTCCTCCACGAAGGGCTCGAGCTCCTCGCAGACGAGCACCTCCGGCACCGCCTCCAGGAGCTGCTTGGTCAGCTTCTTCGGCAGCGGGTACGGCGTGCCGATTTTCAGGATGGCGACCTTGTCCTCCAGCCCGAGCCAGCGGACGGCCTCGATGGCGTAGCCGTAGGAGATACCGCAGGCCATGACGCCGAGCTTTGCACCGGGCCTGAGGGTCAGCTGGTTGTAGGGCAAATCGTCCACGGCATCCTCGATGGCTTCGAGCCGCTTGATGACGAGCCGCCGGTTGCCGCGGAAGTTGGCCGGCAGACAGACGAATTTCTGCGGGTTCTTGACGAAGGTGCCGACCCGGTTCGTCTCGTCTATCGTGCCGTAGGTGACGTCGCCCCGGGCGTGCCCGATGCGCGTCACCGAGCGCAGCATCCACATCTGCCCGAACTTCTCGGAGAGGCGGAAGGCGTCCGCCATCATGTCCTTGGCCTCCTGGGCGGAGGCGGGCTCCAGCACCGGGATGTACGCCTGGCGGGCCAGCAGGCGGTTGTCCTGCTCGTTCTGGGACGACCACTGGCCGGGGTCGTCGGCGGAGATGAGCACCAGCCCGCCGAGCCCCATGTAGGAGGCGGACATGAGCGGGTCGTGGGCCACGTTGACGCCGACGTGTTTCATGATGGCGAGCGAGCGCAGGCCGGTGGTGGCGGCCGCCATGGCGACCTCGAGGGCCACCTTCTCGTTGACGGACCACTCGGCGTAAAAATGGCCCTCCTTCGCGCTCTCGACCAGGGCCGTCGTTATCTCGCTCGACGGGGTGCCGGGATAGGAGGCGACGACCTGGACGCCGGCCTCGACGGCGCCCCGGGCGATGGCCTCGTTGCCGAGCATGAAACGGCGGGCGCCGGGAGCGTCCGAGGTGAGGGTGAGCTGGGCTGTCTTGTTCACTGCGTTTCCTCCTTTGGCGGGCGTTCCGACCCCGCGGGCACGGGCGAACAGGACTTTCCGGGGCGGGGCGGGACGTCGGTGGTGCTAATGGCCTATCGTTCCCGAACGGGCGAAGCGGGGGAGCGCTTTCCATGGGGAACGGACGAACATCACACTCCTATTTTACACGTAAACGGGCGTTATTGGCAAACGCCCGGAGGCCGGTTTTGTTCCTTGACACGTCCCGCGGACTGGAGTACCATTTCGACAACCACACGGAGGAGGCCTGTCATGGGCAAATACGACGACTACGTCATCGAGTACGACCCGACCCGCTGGCCCAACGAGCGCCGCCCGGTGATGGCCCGCATGGAAAACGGCGTGGCCACCGGCAGCCACTTCTACCTCATCCACTGGGTCCCGCCGGGGTTCGGGGACATGTTCGAAGGGCTCGGCGAATACGGCGGGCATCCCCCGCACATCCATAAGGACGCCGAGCTCCTCTTCCACATCGGCAGCGACCCGGAGCACCCCATGGACCTCGGCGCCGAGGTCGTGATGTACCTGGGACCGGAGCTGGAGAAGCACACCATCACCCGCACCTGCTGCATCTGGATACCCCCCAACTTCATCCACTCGCCGTGGCGGCCGGTCCGCATTGACCGCCCGTGGATATTCATCGAGATCAACCAGGGCCCGGACCACACGGAGAAGTCTTACCGGCAGCTCCTGCCGCGCGAGGTCCGCGAGAAGATGGACTGGAAGAACATGTGGGTGGACGAGGGCTACGAGGCCCCGGCCTGATAAGGAGACCGTTCATGGCAAAATACGACGACTACATCATCGAATACGACCCCACCCGCTGGCCGAACGAGCGCCGCCCGGTCATGGCCCGCATGGAGAACAGCGTCGCGACCGGCAGTAACTTCTACATGATCCACTGGTGCCCTCCGGGCTACGGCCAGCAACTGGGCGATTTCAAGTACGCCGGGCACCCGCCGCACATCCACAAGGACGCGGAGTTGCTCTTCCACATCGGCAACGACCCGGAGCACCCCATGGACCTCGGCGCGGAGGTGGTCATCTACCTGGGGCCGGAGCTGGAGGAGCACCACATCACGCGTACCTGCTGCATCTGGATACCCCCCAACTTCATCCACTCGCCGTGGAAGCCCGTCCGCATCGACCGCCCCTGGATCTTCATCGAGATCAACCAGGGACCGAACCACACGGAGAAATCCTACCGCCAGATCCTGCCGCGGGAGGCCCGGGAGCGCATCGACTGGTCGCGCTGGCAGGACGAAGGCTACGAGCTGCCGGCCTGAGGCCGCGAGAAAGGAAATAGCGATGAAATACAGTATCGATACCTCCAAGTGCCTCAAGTGCGGCCTCTGCGTGACCCAGTGCCCGCACCACGCCTTCGTGGTGGACGAGAAGACGACCGAGTTCGACGGCCTGGTGCTCTACACGGTGCGCATTGACCAGGACATCTGCGTGGAGTGCGGCGAGTGCATGGACACGCTCGAATGGTGGTGCCCGGCCAAGGCCATCGTCCGGAGCTAGAGGCTCCACCGCGAGCCGCGACAACGTAAACCTGGCAAGGGAGGCTGACGCATGCCTGGGATGAAATACAGCCGGTATTTCCTCAACGAGCTTCCGGACGAGGTGCGCTTCAAGAGCCGCTTCTCTCAAATGCCGAGCATGGTCGCCTTCACGGACACCGACATCATCGCCGGCAGCAGGTACTTCTCCGTGATGCTCATGGGCGAGGAGGCCGCCAAACACCCCGGCCACGGCCCCCACGTCCACAACGACCCGGAGCTCCTGGTAGCGCTCGGGACGGACACGGACCACCCCCGGGACCTCGGCGCCACCATGGAGATGTGCATGGGCCCGGAGATGGAGAGCCACCTCGTCACCGTCTCCACCATGATATGGATACCCGCCAACTTCATCCACGCCCCCTTCCGCATTCTGCAGGTCACCCGCCCCTTCCTCTTCATCCAGTGCCAGTACGCCCCCAAGCTGACGGAGACGTCCCTCCCCAAGCTCGTCAAGGAAGAGTTGCGGGACAAGATGATTTTCATCAACGCGGACGGGACGGAGCACGACTGACCGCAACCGCTTCGTAAAAAAGAGCCGGGGGGCCGCCAG
>DAOUEG010000027.1:0-5205 GCA_034430495.1 Dehalococcoidales bacterium | reverse complement strand
CGGCCGCCCAGACGAGCAGGACCACCGCGGCCGCCGCCCACCCCATGATACCCGGTGTCCCGCGCCGCGGCTCCCGCGCCCGGTACTCCGCGACGACTTCCTTTGGCACCATCCGGAACACGAGGTACATCCCGGCCGGAATCAGGATGATATCGTCGAGGAGACCGAGCACCGGGATAAAATCCGGGATTAGGTCTACGGGGCTGACGGCGTAGGCGACCACCGCCCCCGCCAGCACCCTGGCGTACCAGGGCACGCGCCGGTCACCGAGGGCGAAGAAGAGAGCGCGGGCGTCCGCCTTGAGCCGGCGGGCCCTTTCTTTCCAGGCGCGCAGCCAGGCCATGCCGGACCGGCTAGATCCCCGCTGCCCAGGCGACGGCATTGACGAAGACCTGGAGGCCATCGCCGGACGGCCGCGGCGCCTCGCGGGTCCAGCGCGGGTGCTGCGTCCAGCGGACGAACCGCTCCGGGTGGGGCATGAGGGCGAAGATGCGCCCCGTCTCGTCGCAGATGCCGGCGATGTCATTGAGGGAGCCGTTGGGGTTGTGCGGGTAGCCGGCGCCGGTGTTCCCGGCCGCGTCCACGTACCGCACCACCACGTTCAGCTTTTCCAGCACGCCGGGCGCGGCGACGAGCTTGCCCTCGCCGTGGTTGACGGGGATGTACATGCCGCTCATGCCGCGGGTGAAGACACAGGGGCTGGCCGGGTTGACCTGCAGATGAATCCAGCGGCACTCGAACCTGCCGGAATCGTTGTTGGTGAGGGTGACCGGCTGGGGGCCGAAGCCCTCCAGGCCGGGCAGGATGCCGGTCTTGACGAGCACCTGGAAGCCGTTGCAGACGCCCATGACGAGCTTGCCCTGCGCGACGAAGCCCCTGATGTCCTCGCCGAGCTGGAGGCGGATTTCATTGGCGAAGATGCGGCCGGCGGAGATATCGTCCCCATAGGTGAAGCCGCCGGGGATGACGAGTATCTGGTAGTCGTCCAGCGAGCGCTCCCGGCGGAAGAGCTCGTAGACGAGCGCCGAGTCCACGGCCGAGCCGGCCAGCTCGAAGGCCACCTGCGTCTCGTAGTCGCAGTTGGTGCCGGGGGCGCGGAGCATTAACGTCCTGACCTTGGCCATACCTACCAGCGCAGCGGCGCCTGCCACGCCTCCTTCAAATCCGCGATGTCCGCTTCCAGAATGGTGCCGCCGGCCCGCTCGCTGACGGAGAAAACGGTCTCGGCGGTGACCATGCCGAGCTCCCCGAAGGTGTTGCCGGCCATGACCGCCTCGAAGGCGTCCCGGTCGTTCGGCGCCACCTCCACGACGAAGCGGCTGTTCGATTCCGAGAAGAGGATGTAGTCGTCCCGCTCGATGACCTCTCCGAGGGGCACGCGCTCCAGGTAGAGCTCCATGCCGAGGCCGCCGGCAAAGGCCATCTCCGCCGCGGCGACGGCGATGCCGCCCTCGGAGCAATCGTGGCAGGCCTTCACCAGCCCCTGTTTCATGGCAGCGGAGAGCGCGTCCATAAGCTTTCTGGCTTTCTGCGGGTCCACCTTCGGGACGCTGTTCCCGATGGCGCCGTGGCTCTCGAAGTAGTGGGAGCCGCCGAGCTCGGCATACGTCGTGCCGACGATGTAGAGGTGGTCGCCGGGGGTCTTGGCGTCCATCGAGACGGCCTTCCCCGCGTCTTCCATGACGCCCATGGCGGAGATAAGGAGGGTCGGCGGGATGCAGATGCTCTCGGCGCCGTGCTCGAACTCGTTGTAGAGGCTGTCCTTGCCGGAGATGAAGGGCGTGCCGTAGACGACGGCCATGTCATAGCAGGCCTGGGCGGCCCGGACGAGGGTGGCCAGCCGGTCCGGCTTCTCCGGGTTGCCCCAGCAGAAGTTGTCCAGCAGGGCGACCCGCTCCAAGGAACCGCCGGCAGCGACGACGTTCCGCAGCGCCTCGTCAATGGCGGAGGCGGCCATCCAGTAGGTGTCTATATCACCGTACTTCGGGTTGATGCCGTTGGAGACGACGAGGCCCCTGGGGGAATCGGGGAGCGGCTGGAGGACGGCGGCGTCGCCGGGGCCGTCGCCGGCGAGGCCGACGAGCGGCTTCAGCACGCTCGAGCCCTGCACCTCGTGGTCGTACTGGCGGATGACCCACTCCCTGGAGCAGACGTTCCAGGCGGCGAGGATCTTCTTCAAATCTTCGGTCAAATCGGTCGGCACCGGGAAATCGGGCTCCGGGTGGCGGGGCGGCTCCCAGGCGGCGGTGCGCTCCAGCTGGGGCAGGCCGTCGTGGAGGAAGGCCATATCCAGGTCGGCCACCTTGGTGCCCTCGTAGTAGAGCTCCAGCCGTTTCGTGTCCGTGTACTCGCCGATGACGGTGGCGTCCACGGCGTTATCGCGGAAGAGCTTCAAAATCTCGGCTTCGTTCTCCGGCGGCACGGCCAGCAGCATGCGCTCCTGGGACTCGGAGACCCAGATTTCCAGGTAGGAGAGCCCGGCGTACTTGAGGGGCACCTTCTCCAGGTCAACGCGCACGCCGGTCGTCTCGCCCGTTTCCCCGACCGCCGAGGACAGCCCGCCGCCGCCGATATCGTGGAGGCGGACGTAGAGGCCGCGCTCGCGGGCTTCCAAGATGGCGTCGAGGGCCTTCTTCTCCACGATGGGGTCGCCAATCTGGACGGAGGAGGACGAAATCGTCTCGGACTCCTTGTTGAGCTCGCCGGAGGCGAAAGTGACGCCGTGGATGCCGTCCCGTCCCGTCCGCCCGCCGACGAGCAAAACGAGGTCGCCGGGGCGCTGCTGGCCCTGCTGGCTGAGGTCCTTCGGCATGAGGCCGACGGTGCCGCAGTAGACGAGCGGGTTGCCGATGTAGCGTTTATCGAAGAAGAGGCTCCCGTTGGAGGTGGCGATGCCCATGCGGTTGCCGTAGTCCGCCACGCCGGCCCGCACCCCCTTGAAGATGCGGCGCGGGTGGAGGACGCCGGTGGGCAGCTCCTCGTGGGGGAGGTCCGGCGGTCCGAAGCAGAAGACGTCCGTGTTCATGATGGGCTTGGCGCCGAGGCCGGTACCGAGGGTATCCCGGATGACCCCGCCGATGCCGGTGGCGGCGCCGCCGTAGGGCTCCACGGCGGAAGGGTGGTTGTGGGTCTCCACCTTGAAGTTGACGGCGTAGCGGCCGTCGAAGTCAATGACGCCGGCGTTGTCCTTGAAAACTGAGAGGCACCACGGCTTGTCCAGCTCCCGGGTGGCCCGCATGACGGTGCTCTGGAGGAGGTTATCAATGACCTCGCCGTCCAGGGTGATTTTGGCCTTGAAGGTCTTGTGGATGCAGTGCTCGGACCAGGTCTGGGCGAGGGTCTCGAGCTCGATATCGGTCGGCTGGCGGCCCAGCTTCTTGAAATGGTCCTGGATGATGCACATCTCGGCAAGGTTGAGCCAGAAGCGGTTGGCGCTGAGGGCCATGAGCTGGCGGTCGTCCATGGCGGCGATGTCCACCGTCTCCAGCTTGAAGGTGTAGCTCGCCGAGCGGTTGGCCATCTCCTCGTCGGTGACGACGTGCTGGACGACGCTGTTGACGAGGAGCTTGTCCGAGATGTACTGGAGGGTCTCGCTGGAAAGGTCGCCCCAGAGCAGGTACTTTTTCGCGGTGCGGACGGCGGTGACGGCGCCGATGCCGAGGTCCCGGATGCCCTTGAGGACGGATTCCTCGACCGGGTCCATGACGCCGGGGTTGTAGGCCACCTCGACGAGGCGGGCGCCGGGCGGCGCGGGGGCCGCGGTGTGGGCGTACTCCTCGACGATGGGGTCGGCGAGGAGGGAGCCGCAGATACGCTCCAACTCCGCCGGGGCAAGGTCGCCTTCGAGGAGGTAGACGCTGGCGACGCGGACGCGGCTGACACCGCTGACGGCGAGGTCCTGAATGTCTTTTTCCAGCGCTTCCGCCCGGGGGTCGGCAAAGCCTTCTTTGACGGAGACCTCGATTCGGTACAAGGCTGGAAATCCTTTCCGGGGACGCGCCCCGTCCTCACCCCCATTATACCGCGCGGGGCCCGGTTTTTCACGTTGGGGCGGGGCGAAAATCGGCGTATTTTTCAGGAATTTTCGGCCAGCCCGGCGCGTTGCTCGATGCGGGCGACGAGGAAGGTAATCCAGCGGCTGGGCTCTGCCGATTGGCCGAAATCGAACGCAGCGTAGGCGCCGTCCACCGGCGCGGCGCGGTAGCGCCCGTCCACCGCCCCGGAGCGGACGTGGTCCAGCATGGCGGCGAAGGCGGGGCTGGCGACGGCGCGCGGGAAGAGCGAGAGGACGTCCAGCACCCGCAGCACGCCGTACTTGACGGCCGGATAGGTGAGGGCGCGGAAGCGCCTGCCCACCCCGAAGCCGTAGCGGTTATCGCCGCGCTCCCAGTGGGAGAGGAGGCAATCCAGCGCGCCGCCGAGGGACGGGTCACGGCGGCGGGCCTCGTACTGGCCGAGGAGCCTCAGGAGGTTGAGGTCGTCCATGGGGCAGGAGCCGTCGTCGTCGCCGTAGCAGTCCCAGCCGCCCCCGCGCTGCTGGTCGCGGAGCGCGGCATGGATATAGGCGGCCACGCGCGGGTCGTCCCGGTAGCCCATGCGGGCCAGCGAGCCGACGAGGATGGCGGACATGCAGTAGTAGTGCGGCCGGACGTTGGGCGGGATGCGGAAGGTGCCGTCCGCGGACTGGAAGGCGAAGACGGCCTCCGCCTCCGCCCGCAGACCCACGTCCGCGATAGTGAGGCCGATATCCGCCAGGATGAAGAGGTCCCAGTAGGCCTTGCCGGTCTCCGTGTAGTGGACTTTACCGCTGCCGAGGGCGGGCAGCCCCCGGTCCCGGCCCCGGAGCCGCGCCACCAGACCGGCCACGGCGGGGTCCCGCACGGCGGCGGTGGGGTCCGGCGCGCGGTCCAGCAGCTGGGATTCGACGGCGTACACGAGCCAGGGCGGCCCCTGGAGCAGCCAGTTGAGCGTGTCCTTATTCAACGAATAATGCCTGCCCGGAAGGTGATTCCCCCGTATTCTAACCCGCCGCCGGGCCAGGGGTAAAGGCGCGTTTCCATCCGCCGGTAAACGTGGTACAATGGCAGACGTACGCCCGCCGGGCGTCCGGTATCCTGCGGCGCGGTGACTTTTGTCTTTGTATGCGGCGGCCGCCTGTGTTGAAATAAGGGGAGAACAAGCCCGGACCCCGCAGGAGGTAACGAT
>DAOUEG010000026.1:0-10759 GCA_034430495.1 Dehalococcoidales bacterium | reverse complement strand
AGCGAAGGACGGAAGGGAAACCGTGGCCAACACCGAAAAATCCGCCGGGAAACCGGCCATCACCGTGTTCCACTGCGTCAACGCGCTGGCGGGCGGGCACTCCGAGGCGCTCAAGCGGGACGATGCCGATATCACCATCATCCGGATGGCCTGCTCCAGCGCCACGCGGGACGTCTATTTGCTCCGCGCCTACGAGGCCGGGGCGGACGCGGTCGCGGTGCTCGTCTGCCCGGAGCGGCAGTGCCGGTACATTGACGGCAACGTGCGCGCCGCCAAGCGCGTCGGCCGGGTCAAGTTCCTGCTCGACGAAATCGGCCTCGGCGGGGAGCGCATCGAGATTTACAACGTCACTCCCGGTGACGACGCCGCCGTGAGCGGCATCATTGACCGGACCCTGGCCACCCTCAAGGACCTCGGGCCGAACCCCGCTGCCTAGACGGCCCGCCCGTCCGCCCCCTCTGCCGGATTGGAGAAACGAGTATGATAGTTGCCGAACAAAAACCCCTCGCCGAGATAAAGAAGATGGTGGAGCCGTATCAGAAGCTCCTCATCCTCGGCTGCGGTACCTGTGTCAAGACCTGCTTCGCGGGCGGGGAGGACGAGGTGGCCGCGCTCGCCTCGGAGCTCCGCCTCGCCTTCAGAATCGACGGGAAGGCTATCGAGATAGAAGAGCAGACGGTGGAGCGCCAGTGCGAGGACGAGTTCATCCACGAGGCCGCGGAGGCGGCCGCCCGCAACGACGCGGTGCTTTCGCTGGCCTGCTCGGTCGGCGTGCAGGACATCGCACGGCGCTTCGGGAACAAGATATGTCTGCCGGGCCTCAACACCACCTTCTACGGCGCCATGGAGGGCAAGGGCTACTTCACCGAGGAGTGCTCCGGCTGCGGCAACTGCATCATCGCCGACTTCGGCGCCATCTGCCCGGTCACCAAGTGCGCCAAGAGGCTGCTCAACGGGCCGTGCGGCGGCTCGAAGGACGGCGTCTGCGAGGTCAACCCGGACACGCAGTGCGCCTGGCAGCTCATCATTGACCGGCTGACGGCGATAGGCCAGCTCGATAATTTGAAGAAAATCTACCCGGCCAAGGACTGGCGGACGGCTACCTCCGGCGGGCCCCGCAAACTGCTTCGGGAGGACCTGGTGATATGAGCGAGAAGAGCCGACTTCAGAAGGTCCTGGAATCCGGCGGCTTCGCGGTCACCGCGGAGTGCGGCCCGCCCCGCGGTGCGGACAGGGACGTCGTCCTGCGGAAGGGCAGCCTGCTCAAAGGGTACGTGGACGCCGTCAACGTGACGGACAACCAGACGGCCATCGTCCGGATGTCGAGCATCGCGGCGAGCGCCCATTTGCTCTCGCTCGGGCTGGAGCCCATCATGCAGATGGTGACGCGGGACAGAAACCGCATCGCGCTCCAGTCCGACCTCATGGGGGCCTACTCGCTCGGCATCCGCACCATCCTCTGTCTCAGCGGCGACCACCAGACCTTCGGCAGCCAGCCGGAGGCGATGAACGTGTTCGATATTGACTCCATGAACCTCATCCAGATGGTGAGCGGCATGGGGGAGACCGGCAAGGACATGAGCGGCCATGATCTGGCCGTGGCGCCGGAGATGTTCGTCGGGGCGGCCGCCAATCCGTTCGGGGACCCGCTCGCCTTCCGCGTCATCCGGCTGGAGAAGAAAATCAACGCCGGGGCCAGGTTCATCCAGACCCAGTGCATCTACAACCTGCCGCGTTTCCGGGAGTGGCTCAAGATGGCCCGCGAGTCCGGCCTGACCGAGAAGGCGTACATCCTCGGCGGGGTGACGCCGCTAAAGACCGCCGGAGCCGCCAGCTACATGGCCAAGAACGTGGCCGGGATGGACATCCCGGAGGACGTCATCGCCCGGATGAAGGGCGTGGAGAAGGGCAAGGCTGCCGAGGAAGGCCTGAAAATCTGCCTGGAGACGATACAGGAACTGAAGGAGACGAAGGGCGTCAGCGGCGTCCACATCATGGCCATCGAGAACGAAAGCGCCGTGCCCGGCATCGTCGAGGCGGCCGGCCTCATGCCGCGCCCCGAACCCGCCTGACCCGGAGGACCCATGCCGAAGAAGTACCATATCAACACGAAGGTCACCCCGCCGCGGTTCCACCGCGTCGGCAAGTATACCACCGTGCAGTTCGCCGAGGAGTGCGCCGGGAGCTGCCAGAACTGCGTCAAGAAGACGTGCGTCTACAACATCTACAACGAGACCCGCGAGCACCTCAAGACGATGGAGGAGCCGGAGTACCTCTACAACTGCCAGAGCTGCCTGCGGTGCGTCCAGGACTGCGTCAAGGAGACGCTGATGCTGGCGCTCAACCCGGACTACGCGGAGATGGGCGACGACTACTGGACGCCGGACATCATCAGCACCACCTGGGACCAGGCGGAGAAGGGGGCCGTGCCCGTCTCCGGGGCCGGCTACCGCGGCCGCTTCGTGGGGCCGGGGTTCGACAGCATGTGGACGGACATGAGCGAGATCGTCCGGCCCACCCGCGACGGCATCCATGGCCGGGAGTACATCAACACCCTGGTGCAGCTCTCCCGCCGGCCGCTGCGGCTGGAGTTCAAGGACGGCGAGCTGCTCACCGAAGCCCCGACCGTGCTGGAAATACCGCTGCCGGTCATCTTCGAGCCGGAGGGCGTCATGCCGCTCGGGCCGGTGGCCATCGAGGCGGTCGCCCTGGCCGCCCACGAAATGGGCACCCTCATGCTCATCAGCCTGGAGAGCTATACCGACAATCTCAAGAAGTACGCCGCGGCGCTCGTGCCGATGCTGACGGCGGAGAATTATACACAGCACGCCGACCTCATCGAGGCGAGCAAGCTGGTGGAGCTCGAATGGCGGGAAGGCATCGAAAAGGAATTTAAAGCCGTCAGGAAGATTAATCCTGATGTGACGCTTGCCGTCGGGCTGGAACTCGATGCCGGCGCCGCCGGCAAGGCGCTCCACCTGGCGGAAGCCGGGGTGGATACCATGCACTTCCGGGCGGACAGCCACGGCATGGAAATCGGTGCGGCGGATCCGCGCCACCTGAAAGACCTCATCCGGGACGTTCACCTCGGGCTCATCGAGGGCGGCCTCCGGGAGGCGGTCAACCTCGTCTTCTCCGGCGGCATCGCGCTGGCGGAGCACCTGGCCAAGGCCATCATCTGCGGGGCGGACGCCATTACCGTCGGCCGCCCGCTGCTCGTGGCCCTGGAGTGCCGGCTCTGCGAGGACCCGGCGAGCTGCAAGAAGTGTCCCGTCCAGATGGACGATTTCGACCTCGAATGGGGAAAACAGCGCCTTCTCAACCTGATGGGCGCCTGGCGGAACCAGCTCCTCGAGGTGATGGGCGCCATGGGCATCCGCGAGGCGCGGCGCCTGCGCGGGGAGATAGGCCGCTCCATGTGGTTCGAGGACCTGGAACGGGAAGCCTTCGAGCCCATCTTCGGCCCGAGAAAAACGAAGGGACTGGGACTGTCATGACGACCCGAGCGAAGCGAACGCTGCCGGAAGCGGTGCCCGCCCCCTCCCGTTTCCGCAACACGATATCCAAGTACATCATCAAGCGGAGTGCCGCCTGCAACAACTGCGGCCTCTGCCACGAGCTCTGCATCTACGGCGTCCACCCGCGCTACGAGGCCTACAACCGCTCCCTGAAACCCAGGGAGGAGCGCTGCATCGGCTTCGAGTGCCAGAAGAACGATTTCTACTGCATTGACCGCTGCCCGCAGCACGCCCTGACGCTCGGCCTCAACCCGATGATGGAGGCCTTCGGCGACTACCGCTGGCCGTCCGAGCTGCTCGTCGCCACCTGGGAGATGGCCGAGACCGGCAACGTCCCGGTGGTGAACCTCAACTACCGGACCGGTAACTCCGGCGGCGGGTTCGACAAGCTCCGCTTCAAGACACCGCCGGCCTCCGCGCGGATTGACCTCTCCGACGAGGAGATTGATACCTCCATCGTCCTCAACAAGCGCGGCGACGGGCGACCGGAGCTCAAGCTCGATATTCCCTGCTACAGCGGCGGCATGTCCTTCGGCTCCACCTCGCTGAGCGTGCTGGTGGGACGCATCCGGGCGGCGCGGCGCCTGGGCTCCCTCTGCTCCACCGGCGAGGGCGGCTACCCGGACGAGTTCCTGCCCTACAAGGAAAACGTCATCACCCAGGTGGCCACCGGGCTCTTCGGCGTGCGGGAGGAGACCATCCTCCACGCCCCGATGGTGGAGTTCAAGTACGCCCAGGGGGCTAAACCCGGCCTCGGCGGGCACCTGCTCGGTGACAAGGTGACCCCGGAGGTCGCCGCCATGCGCGAGACGGTGGTCGGCAACGCGCTCTTCTCGCCGTTCCCGTTCCACAGCGTCTACTCCGTCGAGGACCACAAGAAGCACGTGGACTGGATAAAGCACATCAACCCGAAAGCGCTGGTGTCCGTCAAGGTCTCCACGCCGACCGATTCGGACATGGTGGCCGTCGGGTCCTACTACGCCGGGGCGCACGTGGTCCACTTCGACGGCTCCTACGGCGGCACCGGGGCGGCCCCGGACATCGCCAAGAAGAACATCGCCATGCCGATTGAGTACGCCATCCCGCGGGTGCACCGTTTCCTCACCGAGGAGGGCGTCCGTGATAAGATTACCCTCATCGCCAGCGGCGGCCTGCGCACCGCCATGGACGTGGCCAAGGCCATCGCGCTCGGGGCGGACGGCGTGGTCATCGGCACGGCCGAGTTCGTGGCCCTCGAGTGCATCCGCTGCGGCAAGTGCGAGAGCGGCCGTGGCTGCGCCCGCGGCCTCGCCACGACGGACCCGGAGCTCGGGGTAATGGTCAGCGAAGAGTACACCGAGCAGCGCATCGTCAATATGTACCTGGCCTGGCGCAAGCAGTGGTGCGACCTGCTGCGCGGCTTCGGGATGAAGAGCGTGCGTGAGCTCGTCGGCCGGACCGACCTGCTCGAGCACCTGGACTACCTGTAAGGACAACGCCATGACAACGCAACGGAACGATATCGACAGGCTGCTGGCCTCGCGGCGGGCACTCCCCCACGGGAACGTGCCCTACGCCAAGGCCGCCGAGGAAGGCGGCTGCGGGGTCACCGGCTTCATGGCCTCCATCCCGGTGAGCGGACGGCACATCTACACGCCCTCCGTCCAGATGCACAACCGCGGCAACGGCAAGGGCGGCGGCATCGCCGCGGTGGGGCTGGCCGCCGGGGACCTCGGCGTGAGCCAGGACGTACTCGCTACCCACTACCTGCTCCAGGTGGCCCTGCTCGACCCGACCGCCGCGCCGGAGGTGGAGCGGGAGTTCGTCGAGCCCAACCTGGACATCGCCCAGGCGGGGTTCATCCCGACGATCGGCGACTACCGCGAGCTCGAAGGGCTGGAAGTCCGCCCGCCGGACGTGAAGCGCTACTTCGTCCGCGTCAAGCCGAACGTGCTCGACGAGTTCATCGAGAAGAACGGCCTGCAAAACCTCGACCCGCGCAAGGCCGAGGACGAGTATATCTACCAGAACACGGCCAGAATCAACCAGAAGTTCTACGCCTCGCTCGGCGAGCAGCGGGCCTTCGTGCTCTCCCACGGGCGCAACATCATGATATTGAAAATCGTGGGCTACGCCGAGAAGGTGGCGCAGTACTACAAGCTCGACGACGTCCGCGCCCACGGCTGGATCGCCCACCAGCGCTACCCCACCAAGGGGCGGGTCTGGCACCCCGGCGGCGCCCATCCCTTCGCCGGTCTCGACGAGGCGCTCGTCCACAACGGCGATTTCGCCAACTACTACGCGGTGACGGAATACCTCAAGCAGCAGAACATCTACCCGCAGTTCCTGACGGATACCGAGGTCTCGGCGCTGCTGTTCGACCTCTACAACCGCACCTACGGCTACCCGCTGGAGTACCTCATCGAGGCCATCGCGCCGACGTCAGAGTACGACTTCGACCTCATGCCGGAGGAGAAGCAGCGCGTCTACCGGCACATCCAGATGACCCACATCCACGCCTCGCCGGACGGGCCGTGGTTCTTCATCATCGCCCGCAACAACCCTTACGAGGACTACCTGCAGCTCATCGGCATCACGGATACCTCCATGCTGCGGCCGCAGGTCTTCGCCCTGCAGGACGGCGAGGTGCAGATAGGTCTCGTCTGCTCCGAGAAGCAGGCCATTGACGCCACGCTGGAGAGCCTCAACGCCGAGGACCCGCGCTTCGGCAAGGTGGCCGACCGCTACTGGAACTGCCGCGGCGGCTCCGCCTCCGATGGCGGCGCGTTTATTTTCACCGTCAAGGACGACGGCACCGGCACCAAGAAGCTGACCTGCACCAACAAGTTCGGCGAGCCGGTGGTCGTCAACGGCAACCTGAGCGGGAAGGCCCCGGCGAAAACGGGCGCGGCAAAGACCTCCGCGTCCCCGGACGACATGAAGGCCGCCTGCAAGCTGGGGCTGGCCGGCTGGACGCTCGACGAGCTCGGCGATTTCTGCGACAGCCTCGTAGCGCTGGCCGGCACCGGCGACGAGGGTCGGGCGGCGGCGATTGACGTGCTTACCTACCTCAACGACGCCCGCTTGCCGCTCGGGCAAAAGAAGCGGAGCGACGTGCTCAACGCCGTCCGCGAGGCGCTCGACCGCATCTTCGACGCCGTTCCGGTCCTCAACGGCAGAAATCCCGGCACGTACGCCCGGCTCGACCGGGGCACCCGCGGCAACCTCCGCGCCCCGGGGAATCCGGAGGAGGTGCTCGTCATTGACGCCGCCGGCTTCCCGCCGGAGGGGGACGAGAACGACGCCCGGCTCATCTGCGCCGCCTACGCGCTCGGCTGGAGGCAATTCATCGGCTACGGCTACCGCGGCCAGCGCTTCTGCGGCTGCGGCCTGGCCAGGGGCTCCGAGGGCGTGAAGATAGACGTTTACGGTTCCTCCGGCGACTACCTGGCCTCCGGCATCGACGGGCTGGAAATAACCGTTCACAACAACGCCCAGGACCAGGTGGCCCAGATTTCCAAGAGCGGCAAGCTCGTCATCCACGGGGACGTCGGCCAGACCTTCATGTACGGCGCCAAAGGCGGCGAGGTCTACGTGCTCGGCAACGCGGCGGGGCGGCCGCTCATCAATGCCGTCGGCAAGCCGCGGGTCGTCATCAACGGCACCTGCCTGGACTACCTGGCGGAGTCCTTCATGGCCGGGAACCCGCTCCGCGGCGGCGGTTTCGTGGTGCTCAACGGGGTGGAGTTCGACGACGAGGCCAACGTGGTCAGCCAGCCGACGCCGTACCCCGGCTCCAACCTGTTTTCGCTGGCGTCCGGCGGGGCCGTCTACCTCCGCGACCCGCACCGCAAAATCGTCGAGGACCAGCTCAACGGGGGCGTCATCGCCAAGCTCTCGGCCAGGGACTGGGAGCTCATCCTGCCGTACCTCCAGGAGAACGAGCGGCTCTTCGGTATCTCCGTCGAGGACGACCTGCTGACCGTGGACGGCGTGAAGAAGGCACCGGAAGAGGTCTACGTGAAGGTCCGGCCGCCGCGGGGCGCCGCCAAGGGCGTCGAAGAGGCGGAGGAAGAGTACTAGGCCGCCGGATTACCGGGGGTATCAGCGGCCGGGCTTCCCCCCGACGCCGGGACTTCCGCTACTCTTTTTTCGTGGCATTTCCCGATGCCGCCGCCGGTTTCGCCTCGGCACTCTCAGCGGCGGGGACAACCTTCGGGTTGATGATTACCTTGATGTAAGCCAGCAGGAATTTCTCCTGCCCGGCTTTCATGACCACCGGGAACAACCAGTCACCTTCGCCAATGTCACCGACCTGAAGGCGCCCGTTTCCCCCGGCGAAGGAGACGAGGGCATTGACAAGAACGAATTCACCGTCGCTCACGCTGATGTCGGCGCTGGTATCGCCGTTGCTGACCACGGCCTTCACCTGCCACTTCGGACCTTCCGGTGCCACCGAGTCCAGCACGCCTTCGTTGGCTACCAGGCTGAGGGACTGGTAGCTGCCCCTGATTTTCACCGTCATACTTTTGGAGACGTCTATCGGGGTCCCCGCTTTGTCAACGGTGATTTCGAGCGTGGGGACCTTATCGCCGGTCATTTCGGAGATAATTTTCATACCTGACTCCTTTGCTACCCCGGGGGTAGTTACGATGACTGCCGCTGAAATACCGCACATGATAATGACGGGAATGACCAGGTAGAGAGATTTCCAGAAAAACGGCCAGAAAGGCCGGTCATGCCGGTCCGCTTTGAGACGCTGTGAGCTTAGCTTGGCTATCTCGTCCATCGCCGCGGCCGTCTTGCGGCTTTCATACTTGCCCAGGGCGGCCGCCGAGGTGTAAATGAGGACCAGCGCCGCCACCAGGGTCAAGCCGGCGAGGATCCAGGCCGTGGCAACGGCATATTCCGCGGCGAAGTACAGACCGGCCGCCGGCGCCAGTAACAGCAGGCTGTAGGCCGTATTGCCGGCGGTCTCGGTAAAGCGCATCAGCCGGGTGTTTTCATCGGCGGCGATGTTGCTGCCGAGCGCCTTGACCCATTCGAAATCGGCGAGCGTCAGGCCGATGCTTTTCATCAATGTTTCCCGGTTATTGAGAGCATCGTCCAACGGCTGCCACGCCCACCGGGCCAGCTTCCGTCCGAAGGTATGAAACACGGAGTCCACCATGAGGCCGAGGATGGCCGATACCGCAATGACGAAGAGCGTGGCCATGACAATGGGGCCGGCGTCCGTTTCCGCGAGGACGGACTGAATAACGTGAGACGGTGTGAGGGCATCGAACGTCAGGAGGACGGCGAGAAAGGCAACGAAGCCGGAAAGGGTGTTCAGCGAGAGTTTCTCGGCGTTCAGATTAGCGAGAAATCCCTTGAGGTTCATCGCAGGCCTCCCCGACGAGAGAGAGCCGGGCACCGGTAACGGCGGCTACATCATGACCCCGTGATTGTAGTCTTGCGGGCGCCATTTGTCAATACGTAACGACTTGTGGCAGCCCGGGCGGCAACCCGGTCGGGCCGGCGTTACTGGACGCGCCGGACGGGGGCGTTCTATAATCGAACGACCAGGCAAGAAAGGGACCTGCCATGAACCTTGAAGGAAAGACCGCCCTCATCGCCGGGGCCGGCAGCGGCATCGGCGCGGCCACGGCCAGGCGCTTCGCGGCGGAGGGCGCCGCCGTCGTGATGGCCGACGTCAACAAAAAAGGTCTGGCCGACGTGGCCGCGGCGCTCCCGGAGGGCGCGGTGAGTGTCTGCCCGGGCGATATCACCAGACCGGACGACGTGGACCGCATGGTGGCGGCGGCGCTGGCGCTCGGGAGCGGGCTCGATATCCTCGTCAACTGCGCCGCCATTGACCCCTCCGAGCGGGGGCTCGAAGGGCAGGCGGCCCTCGACTCGTGGCACCGCATCCTCGAGGTCAACCTCACCGGGGCCTACCTCCTGATGAGGGCGGCCATTCCCGCTATCGTGAAACAGGGGGGCGGCGCCGTGGTCAACATCGCCTCGCTCTCCGCCCTGCGCTACATGCCGGGCCGGCCCTCCTACACCGCCTCCAAGGGGGGCCTCGTCTCGCTGACGCAGATGGCCGCCGTGGAGTACGGCCCGGCCAACGTGCGCTGCAACGTCGTCTGCCCCGGCCCCGTCCGCACGCCGCTCTTCGAGGGCAACACCCGTCCGGCCGCCGAGATGATGGGCAAGACCGTGGAGGAGCTCTTCGACCAGTTCGTGTCCCTCTCCCCGATGCACCGCATGGGGGAACCGGAGGAAATCGCCGCCATCTGCGCCTTCCTCGCCTCGGAGGACGCCTCGCTCGTCACGGGGAACGTGATCATCGCCGACGGCGGCACGCACCTCCTCGACGCCAACGGCGCCGCCATGCGCCTCGGCTTCCCGCCACCCCCGCCGGAAGAGGGCTGATCTCGCGTCCACCGGTTTATACCATGGTCTTAACAAATCCGTGGTATACTGAGAATAGGACCAGCCGGAGTCAGTTTCCCCTTCGTACCGCTACCGCTGCTGGTGCGTGCAAACTGAGAACGGCGGGTCTTTTTCGTGCTACAGCGAATCCGGCACTGCGGTGCCATCAGCAGGGCGGCGCGACTTTACGCGCGGCAGCCCCGGTTCCTCCGGGTACTGGAAATTTTCGCGGCGGGCGTGCCGCTCGCCTTCATCCTCGGTTCGACGTTTTTGAAATTCGCCGACCCGGCCTACGGCCTCGTGCAGAACACGATAAGCGAGCTCGTCGTCGGGCGCTTCGGGACCGTGTTGACCGTCCTGTTCTACCTGATGGGTATCTCGACGCTGCTGCTGGCCTTCAAGATGCGGAAGCTCCGGCCGGCCTCGCTCCGGATGCGGCTCGGCGCGGCCGCCATCACGATATGCGCGGTGAGTTTCATCGTCATCGGCGTTTTCCACACGGACATCGACGGCCAGGCGCGGACCATCGGCGGCTACATCCACGAGTACACCACCGGCGTGCTCATGTTCCTCTTCCCGGTGGCCACTTTCCTGACGGCTCCGGCGCTGAAAAAGGCCTTCAAATCCGGCCGGTGGCAGGTGTTCTCCCGGGTATCGGGCTCGCTGCAGGTGGCGCTGATGCTGGTCATGGCCGTGTTCTTCGGCGGCGGGCTCGGGTTCCTCGGCATCCTCGAGCGCCTCATCATGGTGAACGGCCTTGCCTGGATGCAGGTGATAAACGTGAAAATGCTGCTGAGCTGATGGAGATGTATCAGCCGAAAGTGCGGGGCGCCGCCGGCGAAAGC
>DAOUEG010000025.1:0-17786 GCA_034430495.1 Dehalococcoidales bacterium | reverse complement strand
ACCTTGACGCCCTGGGTGCTCCGCCCCTGCGTGCTGATGCCGTGGTTACGCTCCTTGATGGGCGTCCGCGTCATCATGCCGTCCGCGGAGATGAGCATGACCTGCTGGGTGAGCGTCACCACGCGCATGGCGGTGACGTCGCCGGACTTGTCCACTATCTTGAAGGTGCGCACGCCCTGGCCACCGCGGTGCTGGCGCGGGTACTGCCCGACCGGCGTCACCTTGCCGAGGCCGTTTGCCGAGATGCAGAGCACGAAGCCGCTCTCGTCGGCCTTGTCCATGCCGATGACGACGTCGCTGCCGAGGAGCTTGATCCCCCGCACGCCGCCACTCGTCCGGGAGGCCGCCCGGAGCGTCTTCACGGCAAAGCGGATGGACTGCCCCTTCCGCGTGGCGATGATGACGTCGTCGTCGTCGGTGGCGAGGCAGACGGAGGCGAGCTCGTCGCTCGGCTCGAAATCGAACGCGATCAGCCCGTTGGAGCGCATGGTGGCGAACTTCTCCACGGCGGTCTTCTTGACCTCGCCCTTGCGGGTCGCCATGACGAGGAACGTCCCCGGCATGAGGCCCTTGGTGGCCACCATGGACGTCACCCGCTCCTTCTCCGTGAGGGAGAGGAGGTTGATGACGGCGAGGCCCTTGGAGGTGCGGCTGCCGACCGGCACCTCGTGGCACTTGAGGAAGAAGACCTTGCCGCGGTCGGTGAAGAAGAAGAGGTCGTCGTGGGTGTCCGCCACCGTCAAGAGCATGACGGCGTCCTCTTCCCGCGTCACCTGCCCGATGATGCCCTTGCCGCCGCGGTGCTGCGGCGTGTAGTTGCGGGCCGGGATGCGCTTGATGAAGCCGCGGCCGCTCAGGGTCACGGCAACCCGCTCGTGGGGGATGAGGTCTTCCTCGGAGAAGTCCTGGGCGCCCTGCTCGACGATTTCCGTCCGGCGCGGGTCGCCGTACTTCTTCTTGAGGTCGGCCATGTCCTCCTTGATGAGGCCGAGGATGCGCCGCGGGTTGGCGAGCAGGTCCTCCAGGTAGGAGATATTCTTGAGCACCTCTTCCAGCTCGTCGAGAATCTTCTGCCGCTCCAGGTTGGCGAGGCGGCGGAGCTGCATGTCGAGGATGGCCTGCGCCTGGAGCTGGCTGAGCTCGAAGCCGTCCATCAGGGCCCGGCGGGCGATCTCGACCGTCTCCGAGGCGCGGATGGTGGCGATGATCTTGTCCAGGTTATCGAGGGCAATCTTCAGGCCCTCCAGAATATGCGCCCGGGCCCGGGCTTGCTTGAGGTCGTACCGGGTGCGCCGGGTGATGACCCGCCGGCGGAAGTCAATGTAGGCTTGGAGGGCCTCCTTGAGGCTGATGACCCGGGGCTGCCCGTCCACGAGCGCCAGCATGTTGACGAAGAAGGCGGACTGCATGGCGGTGTGCTTGAAGAGGTTGTTGAGCACCTTGGGCGGGTCCGCCTCGCGCTTGAGCTCGATGACCATGCGCATCCCCTGCCGGTCGGACTCGTCCCGCAGGTCGCTGATGCCCTCGATTTTCTTGTTCCGCACCAGGTCCGCGATGGTCTCGATGAGCCCGGCCTTGTTGGTCTGGTACGGCAGCTCGCTGACGATGATCTGCTTGCGGCCCGTCGTCTGGACGGTGGTGAAATTGGCCCGCGCCCGCACCACCACCTTGCCGTGGCCGGTGCTGTAGGCGTTGCGGATGCCGTCCCGCCCCTGGATGATGCCGCCGGTGGGGAAGTCCGGCCCCTTGACGAACTGCTGGAGCTCCTCGATGGAGGCGTTCGGGTTGTCAACCAGGTAGTCAATGGCGTCGCAGACCTCGTTGAGGTTGTGCGGCGGGATGCTCGTCGCCATGCCGACGGCGATGCCGGCGCCCCCGTTGAGGAGCAGGTTGGGCAGCCGGGCCGGGAGCACGAGCGGCTCCTGGAGGGAGTCGTCGAAGTTGGGCTGGAAATCAACCGTGTCCCGGTCAATATCAACGAGCATCTCGTCGGCGATGCGGGACATGCGGGCTTCCGTGTAGCGCATGGCCGCCGGGGGGTCGTTGTCCACGCTGCCGAAGTTCCCCTGCCCGTCCACGAGGGGGTAGCGCATGGAGAAGTCCTGGGCCATGCGGACCATGGCGTCGTAGACGGAGGCGTCGCCGTGGGGGTGGTACTTGCCCAGCACCTCGCCGACGAGGCGGGCGCTCTTGCGGTGGGGGCCGGTGGGGCGCAGGCCCATGTCCTGCATGGCGTAGAGGATGCGGCGGTGGACCGGCTTCAGCCCGTCGCGGACGTCCGGCAGCGCCCGGGCGACGATGACGCTCATGGCGTAGTCCAGGTAGGAGCTGCGCATTTCGTCTTCGATGTTGACGGGCCGTACGTTGCCGGTTACCATAGGCTGCTCTCCTTAGTCGTCCTCGTTGCCGGTGTCGTTGTCGTCCATGTCGCCGCGCTCGCTGGCGAGCACTTCGCCTTCCTCGTCGCCGCCGACGATGGTGTAGCCGGAATCGTCCTCGTCGTCGTCGTCCTCGAGCTTGCGGTCCCCGGCGAAGGCGCGGAACTCGTCCATCCCCTTGGGCGGGAACGAGAGCTTGCCGGCCTGGCTGGGATGCTGGCACGTCTCCCGGATAATGATGGTCATCATGTCCATGGTGGACTTGACGACGGAGGCGGCGTACTGGTTGCCGCCGGCCATGAGCCGCACCAGGCGCGGGGCGAACTTGGTGTCCACCCTGCCCATGTAGACGCCGCGGCTGTTGTAGACGCTCAGGTTGCCGCCGTCCGGGCGGAGGGTCACGCGGTCGCCGGCCACCATGCGGGCCCGGTCCTCCTTGGGGGAGAGCTCGTAGAGGGTGACGACGCCGGACTTGCCGAGCTCCTCGATGAACTGCTGC
Organism: Dehalococcoidales bacterium; assembly: GCA_034430495.1. Lineage (GTDB taxonomy): Bacteria > Chloroflexota > Dehalococcoidia > Dehalococcoidales > RBG-16-60-22 > DAOUEG01. The sequence continues at coordinate 14,909 of DAOUEG010000025.1, read as the reverse complement.
GGCTCGACGCGGTCCGTCTCCACCTCTTCGTTATCGGTCTCGCTCAGGTCGTTGAGGCGGCGCAGGTTGCGCGCCGCGATGGCGTTGTACGGGTCGAGCGCCTGCGCCTGCGAGTACGCCTCGCGGGCGAGCGTGTACTTGCCCAGCTCCATGTAGGCCCGGCCGAGCCGGTTGAAGGAGTCCACGTCGCTGGGAAAGTCCCTGGTGAGCTCTATATTGACGTCAACGGCCTCGCTCCAGCGCGCCTGCATGGCAAGGTCAATAGCCTCCTTGCTCCGCTGCGCCTTGACTCGTTGCAGTTTTTCATCGTCACGTGTCGTCATGACAACCCCGGGAGGCCCGCCTGAGGCGGGCGGTCATTCTGGTTTAACGGTAGTCGTCTATTATTAAGCAATTATTAAACAATTATGCTGTGATAAAAGTAGCCTATTGTACCTTTTTGTGGGGGGTGATACAAGAGAAAAACGAGCGATCTTTCGCGTTCGTTTGACAAACGCCCCGGCGGCAGATACAATCTGGAATAGGTGGGGGGCGAGCACCCCCTAATTTTAAAGGAGAATACCGTAAAATGCAAGATAAAGTAACCGAGGTCCTGGACAAGGTCCGGCCCGCGCTGCAGCGGGACGGCGGCAACGTGGAGCTGGTCGAGGTCACCGATGACGGCGTCGTCAAGGTCAAGCTGGTCGGCGCCTGCGCCGGCTGCCCGATGTCCCAGATGACCCTCAAGAACGGCATCGAGCGCATCCTCAAGCAGGAAGTGCCGGAAGTGAAAGAGGTGGTCAACGTCACGCCCCAGTAACCTCCCTCTTTTCCTCCTGCCATCCCGGTAAGGCTGTCCGGGCGGTTCCCGCCGTCAGGCAGCCTTATCGAGTTCAAAGGCCCGGTGGAGGGCGCTGACCGCGTCCTTGATCCGGGCCTCTTCTATGATGCAGGTGATCCGTATCTCCGAGGTGGCTATCATCTCGATGTTCACCCCCGCCTCGCTCAGCGTGGCGAACATCCGCGACGCGTAGCCCGGCTGGTTGGACATGCCGGAGCCGATGATGCTCACCTTGGCCAGACCGGCGTCCGCGATCACGTCCCGGGCGTGGATCTCCTGGCAGATGGGCCCCGCCACCGCCATCGCTCCCTTGAGCTGGCTCCGCGCCACCGTGAAGGTCAGGTCCGTGATGTGCTCCCGGCTGGCGTTCTGGACGATCGTATCCACCGAGATGCCCGCCTCCGCCAGCGGCACGAAGATGGCCGCCGCCACGCCCGGCTGGTCCGGCACGCCGACGACGGTGATCTTGGCCACGTCCGGGTCGTGGGCTATCCCCCGCACCTTGTTCCGAATCTCCATAGTCACCTCTTTGTGAATCAGCGTGCCGGGATGATTGTTGAAGCTGGATGCCACCAAGATGGGGATGCCGTAGAGCTCCCCGAGTTCCACCGCGCGCGGGTGGATGGCCTTGAAGCCGTAGGTCACCATCTCCAGCATCTCGTCGTAGCTGATATCCGCCAGTTTTCTGGCTTCCGGAAGCAGTCTCGGGTCGGTCGTGTAGATGCCGTCCACGTCCGTGTAGCGCTCGCAGCGCTCCGCCCTGAGGGCCGCCGCCAGCGCGACGGCGGTCGTATCCGAGCCGCCGCGGCCGAGCGTGGTGACGTCCAGGTCCTCGGTGATGCCCTGGAACCCGGCCACGATGACCACGTTGCCCCTGTCGAGCTCCCGCTGGAGCCGCCGCGGGTCAATGTCCGTGATGCGGGCGGCGTTGTAGGCGGCGTCCGTCTTGATGCCGGCCTGCGCGCCGCTGAGGCTGATGGCCGGCAGGCCGAGGGCGTGGAGGGCCATCGCCAGCAGGGTGCTGGAGACGACCTCGCCGGTGGAGAGCAATACGTCGAGCTCCCGCATGGCCGGCTTTTCCGTCACTTTATAGGCGAGGGCGACGAGGTCGTCGGTGGTATCGCCCATGGCGGAGACGACCACGACGACCTGGTGGCCGGCCTGCACGGTGGCCTGGATGCGCCGGGCCACGCTGCGGATTTTGTCCGCGTCCGCGACGGAGCTGCCGCCGTATTTCTGAACGAGCAGTGACATTTTCCCGTCTCCGGCCTTTCCCCCGGCGCAGGTGCGCTTGTCCTCAGTTGCGCAATTCCGCGTTTCCGCGCTTACGCCATTTTCCCGATGAACGTTCCCATTATTGTATACCCGGGCTCGATGAAAACACCAGTCCCGGCCGCGTTCGCCTCCGTGAAGCGCGCCGCGCCGTTCCCCTTCCCCGCCCCCGTCATGAGGAACGGCACCGGGTCCGGCGTGTGGGTGCGCAGCCCGACCGGCGTCGGGTGGTCCGGCATGACGAGGAGCTTAATCTCCCGCGGGTCCTGCCGGAAGCGGCTCAGCACCTCGCGGTCAATGGCCTCGATGGCCGCTATCTTGCCGTCGGTATCGCCCCCGTGGCCGGCCTCGTCCGGGGCCTCCACGTGGACGATGACGAGGTCGTGGCCGTCGAGCGCCTTCAGCGCCCCCGCCGCCTGCCCGGCGAAATCGTTGTCCGGGCCGTCGGTAACGCCCGGAATCTTTAAAATGTCCAGGCCCGCCATCATCCCCAGGCCGCGCAGCAGGTCCACCCCCGAGGTCAGCGCCCCGGTCACGCCGTAGGTTTTCTTGAACGGCGGCAGCTCCGGCGCCGCACCGCTCGCCCAGAAGCACCAGATGGTGGTCACCGGGCTCTGGCCGCGCGCCCGCCGCGCCGCGTTGACCGGGTGGTCCGCCAGCACCGGCTCGGAGCGGCGCATCAGGTTGCGGACGAACTTGGACCCCTCGCCGTGGGGCAGGTAGTCTTCCACCGGCCGGTCCGGGATGTCGTGAGGGCCGGTGCACTCGGCCAGGACGGACTCCGGTCGTCCCCTCAGCTTGACGTACTGCCGGTAGCCGGTGCCCGGGTAGAAGGTCACGTCGTCGCCGCCGAGCTCCTCGTTGAGGGTCTTGACGATCTCAGCCGCCTCCGGGCTGCCGATGTGGCCGCCGGAGTAGTCTTTCATTGTCCCGTCCTCGACGGTCACCAGGTTGCAGCGGAAGATGACCTCGCCGGGGCCGACGTCGATGCCGAGGCTCTTGGCCTCGATGGCGGCCCGGCCTTTGTAGTAGACGACCGGGTCGTAGCCGAGGACGGACATGCAGGCGAGGGCGCTGCTCGGCTCCATGCCGGGCGGCACGGTACGCACCAGCCCGAGCCTGCCCGCCGGGGCCAGGGCGTCCAGGTTGGGCGTGGCCGCCAGCTCCAGGCAGGTCCGGCCGTTACGCTCCGGCAGGGGCTGGCCGGCGGCGCCGTCCATGATGACGATGGCGTACTTCATACTGCTCCGTTACGCTTTTGCGCAATTACGCTTCCGCGCATACCCGCGTTTCCTCATTTACGCCGTTACGCCGCTGCGGAAGCCCGCGACGATTTCAGGCACGCCGCTTGCCATAACGACCCGTTTCGCCGTATAATAGCCACGTCGGGGCGTAGCGCAGTTTGGTTAGCGCGCCGTGTTCGGGACGCGGAGGCCGGTGGTTCGAATCCACTCGCCCCGACCATCCACTTCACTCCCGCGTGCCCTCCTTGGCCTCTTCCCAGAGCGCGTCTTTCTCTTCAAAGCTCAGCGCAGGGAAATCCAGTCCCCGCTGGCGGCACAGCGCCTCCATGTAGGCGAACCTCGTGTAAAATTTCTCGTTGGCCTGCCGCAGCGCCGCCTCGGCGTCGATGTCCTGCCACCGCGCCACGTTCACGAGCGTGAACAGCAGGTCGCCGAACTCCCGCTCCTTCTCCTCCCGGCCGTCCGCCTCGGCTATCTCCCGGACCTCCTCGGCCAGCTTGGCGATGACCCCCTCGAAGTCCGGCCACTCGAAGCCCACCCGCACCGCCCGCCGGGAAATCTCGTAGGCGTAGGCGAGCGCCGGCATGGCCTTCGGCACGCCCTCCAGCACCGATTCCCGGTGCGGCTTCTCCGCCTTCTTGAGCTTCTCCCAGTTGACCATCACCTGGGCGGCCGTGTCCGCCGTGGCGTCCCCGAAGACGTGGGGGTGCCGGCTGATGATCTTGGTGGCGATGCCGCGCACGACGTCGCTTATCTCGAACTCGCCGTCATCCTTGGCTATCTGGGCGTGCAGGACGATTTGCAGGAGCAGGTCGCCGAGCTCTTCCCGCAGGGCGGCGGCCTCGCCCGAATCGAGGGCTTCGAGCACCTCGTAGGTCTCGGAGAGGAGGTTCTCGCGCAGGCTCTGGTGCGTCTGCTCCCGGTCCCAGGGGCAGCCGTCCGGGGCGCGCAGACGGGCGATGAGCTCTACGAAGGCATCGAATTTCCCGAGGTCGTCCCGTTCCGGCATGCGCGCTCCTTTTATCTCGATTATAGCGTCCGGCGGCGGTCCCGTCCACGCTTGGCTAGGACGGCAGGACGTCGCCGATGATACCCGCCCTGCCGACGAGAAACTCCCCGGCCGCCATCTCCCGCTTGCCGCCCAGCTGGAGCCTCTCTATGCGGAGCCGTCCCTCGCCGGTCTGGACGGCCAGGCCGCCCCCTTCCGCGGCGGTTACGGTGCCGGGCTGGGCCGCCTCGCCGGGGGCAGGCTGGGCCGCGGTGATTTTAAGCGTCTGCCCCTTCCAGGTGGTAAAGCTGCCCGGCCACGGGTAGTAGGCGCGCACCTGCCGCCAGAGGGTGACCGCCGGCAGGGTCCAGTCGAGCCGTCCTTCTTCCTTCTTTATCTGGCTGAAGTACGTTTGCTCGCTTTCCTCCTGGGGGCGGGGCTCGCGCTCGCCGCGCAGCCAGCCGCCGAGGGCCTCGCTGAGGAGGTCCGCCCCGACCACGGCCAGTTTTTCCAGCAGGGATAGCGTGGTATCATGGTCGCTGATCGGCACGCTCGCGGCGGCCAGCAGCGGGCCGGTATCCAGCTTCTGCCGCACCAGCTGCACCGTCACCCCCGTAAAGGCGTCCCCCGCCAGGATGGCGGCCGCCACCGGGGAAGCGCCCCGGTGCTTCGGCAGCAGCGAGAAGTGGACGTTGACCGTCTGGCGCGGCGGCAGGTCGATGACCTCCCGCGAGAGGATCTGCCCGTAGGCGCAGATGACGACCGTGTCCGGCTGGTAGGAGGAGAGTTCGGCGAGCCCCTCCGGGGCGCTGATCTTCTCCGGCTGGTGCACCGGCAGCCCGAGCCGCTCCGCCGCCGCCTTGACCGCCGGCTGGACGAGGGCCCGCCCGCGGCCCGCCGGACGGTCCGGCTGGGTGAAGACCGCCGCCACGTCGTACCCGTCCCGGACGAGCGCCTCCAGGGAGGGGACCGCAAAGGCGGGAGAACCGAGAAACACGATGCGCAACGGCTGCCTCCAAACGTGAAAATTTTAACATTTATTAATTTTCCCGACAACCCGACTTTATACGATGGCGACCCCCGGAAAAACGCGGAAATGGCAGGTTTTGCGACCTCGGGAGCGGGCCGCCCCGGCCCAAATCGCCGGTGACCGGCCCCGAAAATAGTTGCCTCCGTTTCGACCCCGGATGTATGCTAGGTGGTGTTGTCTACCTGACCGCTGACACATACGAAAGTCATTCCCGCCGACCGGCGGGGATTCCATATACTTACGTTGGCATTGGTGTACCTTGCACGGGATGGGGGTATTTTGTTGCCTGCAAGGGGTACGACGGCAGGCTCCTGACATATGGATACGACACGAACTCGGACACCGCAGGAACTGTGGGATATCGCCCTCGGCGAAATCCAGGTCCAGGTGTCCCGCCCGAACTTCCGGACCTGGTTCAAGAAGACCTCCGGCCTCTCCTATGCCGATAACGTCTTCACCATCGGCGTGCCCAATACCTTCGCCGCCGAGTACCTCGAGAAGAACCAGCGCTCCCTCATCGAGAAAGTCCTGCTCGGCGTCACCGGCCCCGGCGTGACCGTCTCCTTCAAGGTCAACGGGAACGGGAGCTCCAGGTTCGCCCGCCCCGCCACCCTGCCCGAGCCGGAGCCGAGCTTCACCCGCCTCAATCCTCACTATACCTTCGCTACCTTCGTGGAAGGGGACGGCAACCGGCTCGCCCGCGCCGCCGCCGTGGCCGTCGCCCAGGCACCCGGCCATACCTACAACCCCCTCTTCATCCACGGGGGCGCCGGTCTCGGCAAGACCCACCTGCTCCACGCCATCGGCCGGGAAGCGGCCTCCCGCCACATCAACGTCATCTGCACGAGCGCCGAGCAGTTCACCAACGAGTTCGTCACCGCCCTCAGGGAGCGCACCACGGAGGAGTTCCGCGCCAAGTACCGCTCCATCGGCATGCTGCTCATTGACGATATCCACTTCATCTCCGGCAAGGAGCAGACCGAGGAGAGTTTTTTCCACACCTTTAATGAACTGCATAATACCAACCGGCAGATCGTCATGACGAGCGACCGCCCCCCGAAGTCCATGCCCCTCCTCGAGGAGCGCCTGCGCTCCCGCTTCGAGTGGGGCCTCATCGTGGATATCCAGCCGCCGGACTTCGAGACGCGCCTCGCCATCCTCGAATCCAAGGCGCTGCAAAAGGGCGTCCGCCTCGAGCGCGAGGTCCTCGAGATGATAGCCAGGGACAACCAGTCCAACGTACGCACCATCGAGGGCATGCTCAACCGCGTCGTGGCCTACGCCAGGCTCCTCCGCGTCACCCCCACGCCGGACATCGCCGCCCAGGCGCTGGAGGACGTCTCCGTCAAGGAGATTGCCGCCGAGAGCCTCACCCCGGCCTCCATCATGGTGGCCGTCGCCGACAGCTTCCAGCTCTCCATTGACGAGCTCGTCGGCCGCAAGCGCGATAAAGAGACCTCGATGGCCCGCCGCCTCGCCATGTACCTCATCCGCCAGGAGACCAACTGCTCGCTCGCCCAGATCGGCCGCGAGCTCGGCCACCGGGACCCGGCCGCCGTGACCTCAGCCTGCAAGCTCATCGCCGAGAACCTCGCCACCAGCCCCTACCTCAAGCGCAAGATACGCGAGATCCAGCGCTCCCTTAACCCCGCCGGCGCCGAGCGCCTCAACAACTAGCCCCGTTCTTTCCTCAATTCTTCCACAAATTCGCGCTGCCCCGCGCATACCGCCGTGCCTGCCCCCGCCCTGCAACGCAATCCGTTATGGCGTCCCGTCGCCACTATCCCGCCACCGCCATGGTGACCGGGTGGTTTCCAGGAGGTTCTTTTGTGGTTGCCGGGTGGTGGCGGCAGGCTCGGAGGGGGGCCGCCGTTGTGGTTGTTTTGCGGTTCCGGGGAGGCCGGCGGCGGGGTCGTTTTGCGGTTGTCAGGCACGGCCCGACATAACGAACGCCTCACCCGCTACCGCCTTCTGTTAGTAGTCCTGCTGTCCTTATCATCAGACAAGTGTTGTATAATCTATCTATTGAAGTAACGAATACCCGAATATGATTGACAAAGCTGAGATCATGGTCAAGGCGGGGGACGGCGGGGACGGGTCGGTGAGCTTCCGGCGGGAGAAGTTTGTGCCGCTCGGCGGTCCGGACGGCGGAGACGGGGGCGACGGCGCCGGCATCATTATCCGGGCGAGCGCCGCCGTGGACGACTTGCGTCGCTACCGGCAGAGGCGTCTCTACAAAGCTGCGAACGGCGCCGCCGGGGCGGGACGCAAGAAGCACGGCAAGAGCGGCCCGGACCTCGTGCTGGAGGTGCCGCCCGGGACCATCGTCACCACGCCGGACGAAAACGGCGCGCATACCTTGCTCGCCGACCTCGGCGCGCCCGGCGAGACGGTCAGCGTGGCTGCCGGGGGCGGGGGCGGCCGGGGCAACGTGCACTTCGCCTCCTCCACCAACCAGGCGCCCCACGTGGCCCAGCGCGGCGAGCCCGGCGAGGAAAAGAAAATCGGCCTGGAGATGCGCCTCATCGCGGACGTCGGCATCATCGGCTACCCGAACGCCGGCAAGTCAACACTCCTCGCCGCGGCTTCGGCGGCCAGGCCGAAGATAGCCGCCTACCCCTTCACCACGCTGGAACCCGTGCTCGGCGTCGTCGAGGTGGGCCCGCGGTCCTTCGTGATGGCGGAGATACCGGGGCTCATCGAGGGCGCCCACGAAGGCCGCGGCCTCGGGCACGATTTCCTTCGCCACGCCATGCGCACGCGGATGTTCGTCCACGTCATCGCCGGGGACGCTGCCGCGCCGGTGGACGACATGCTCCAGGTCAACCGCGAGCTCCACGAGTTCGACCCCGAGCTCGCTGCCCGCCCTCAGGTGGTGGCCGTCAACAAGGTGGATCTGGCGAGCGTACGGGACCGCCTGCCGGAGCTGCGCGCGGTCATGCGCGAGGCCGGCGTCCACGCTCACTATATCTCGGCGGCCACGGGCGACGGCGTGCCGGCGCTCGTGGCGGATGTCGCTGAAAGGCTCCCGGGACTCCAGGTGGCCGCCGAAGAGCGCCCCGGGCCGGTCAAGGTGTTCCGGCCGCTGCCGCGGCAGCCCCGTTACTCGCTCGTCCGGGAAGGGGACGGCAGTTTCACGGTGAACGCGCCGGAGCTCGAGCGGCTCTACGTGGCGCCGGGGTCCGGGGCCGGCGAGCTGCGGCGGCAGATTACCTTCCAGCTCCAGCGTATGGGCGCGGTCAAAGACCTCGAAAGAGCCGGCGTCCGGCCGGGCGATACCGTCCGCTGCGGCGAGGTGAGTTGGACGTGGTGAAGCTCGGCGTGCTCGGCGGGACGTTCGACCCCGTCCACAACGGCCACATCCTGATGGCGGAGCGTGCCCGCGACGAGCTTGGGCTCGACCGTGTCATGCTGGTTCCGGCCGGTACGCCCATGTCCAAGCCGGGCCAGCCGGTGACGCCGCCCGGCCACCGCCTCATGATGCTGCGCCGCGCCGTCGAGGGGAAGGACCGGTTGAGCGTGTCCGTCATGGAGCTCGACCGTCCCGGCCCGTCCTACACGGTGGACACGCTGCGGGAGCTGCGCCGCCGCTACGGCGACGAGGCCGAGCTCTCCTTCATTTTAGGCTCCGACAGCCTGGCGCTCTTCCCGACCTGGCACGAGGCGGCCGGCATTATCGCGCTCGGCAGGCTGGCGGTCGTGCCGCGGCCGGACTTCCCCGTTCCGCCGGACGCCGAGCTTGATAAACTCCTGCCGGGGCTGGCGGCCCGGGTCGTGCGCCTCGATGAGCCGGTCGGCGATTACAGGGCGACCGAGATACGGGACCTCGCCCGGCGGAAGCGGCCCATTGACCACCTCGTGCCGCCGGCCGTGGCGGACTATATCCGGACGAACGATCTGTACTCAGGAGGGACGTTATGAAAGCTATCGGCATCGTGGGCAGCCCGCGGAAGCACGGCAACACGGAAACCCTCGTCAGCCACTGCCTCCAGGCCATCGTCGAGGAAGGGGTGGAGACGGAAATCATCCCGCTCGCCGGGTTGAAAATTTCCGGGTGCACCGCCTGCGGCTACTGCCACGACCACCCCGGCGAGTGCTCCATCAAGGACGACGGTCGCCCCATCATCGAGCGCATGAAGGCGGCGGACGCCATCATCGTCGGCTCGCCGGTCTACTACGGCTCGGCCACGGCCCTCGTCAAGGGCCTCCTTGAACGGGCCGGCTTCGCCAACCGGGGGGCTTTCGCCGGCAAGGTCGGGGGGCCGCTCGTGGTGGCGCGCCGGGCCGGCAAGAATTTCACCTTCGCCGAGCTTTCCTTCTGGTTCCACATCAACGGCATGATCAACCCGGGCTCGACCTACTGGAACGTCGCCGTCGGCCGGGAGCCGGGCGAGGTGGACGGCGACGAGGAGGGGATGAACACCGTCTGGAACTTCGGAAAGAACGTCGCCAGGATGGTGCTCAAACTCCATGAATAGTAGCAGTCGCACGATGGCCGAGAGGCCCGGAAAATCGCATTCTGGCGCGTTTAGGCTCGCACTGGCGGGGTGCCGCGGCCGCCGGGGGACCGGCGGCGGCCGAAACCGGGCCGGGGGACGCTGATGGCCGGTACCGGGGCGGGCGGGATTTTTGAAAAACTGGTCGGGCGGGAGTTCGGGCCGGACGTCTATGAAATAGAACGGGGCCTGGTGCGGCGGTTCTGCGAGGCCATCGGGGACGACGGCCCTCGCTGGGAAAAGGAAACGCCGCCGACCTTCCCCTGCGCGCTGCCGCCCAAAAGCCTCCTCCACGAGATTCTTTCGCCGGACAAGCCGCTGCCGCGCCTGCTGAACGGGTCGAGCGAGCTCGAGTATTTTCTCCCGATACGCGTGGGGGATACCATTGCGGTCACGGCGAAGCTGGCCCGGGTCAAGGAGACGGCCGGACCGCGCCTCTTCCTGGTGACGGAGACCACCTGGACCAACCAGCACGGCGAGGTGGCCGTCAGGGGCAGAAATACCTACATCAGGTACTAGCGATGGCAGAGCAGCGTTACTACGAAGATGTGGTGGTGGGGGAGGAGCTGACCCCTTCGGTAAAATACCCCACGACGATGCAGATGGTGAAATTCGCCGCCGCGTCGAACGACTACTACCAGGTACATTACGATAAGGATTTCGCCGTAGCCGCCGGCCTGCCGGGGGTTATCGTCCACGGATGGCTCGGCCTCTCGTTCCTGGCCGACATGGTTGCCGCGTGGATGGGGGAGGGGGGCCGTATGGTGAAGCTGGACGGCGGCTACAAGGGCATGAACCGCGTCCACGAGGAGCTGTTCTGCTACGCGAAGGTCTCGCGCAAGTACGAGGACGACGGCGAGGGGCGGCTGCGGCTCGAACTCTGGATAGAAAACCCCGCCGGCGTGAAGACGGTGACCGGCTCGGCCGTCGTGGCGCTGCCGCGGAAACCGGCGGCGTAACCGCGCATACGCGTATATCCGCATAAACGGAAATGCGTAAAAGAGGAGTTGCGCTGCTGCGCCGGATGACGCCTTCCCGAACGTAAAAAGTGCCTGGACCGGCCGGCTTGATCAAGGCGCAAATGCGCAACTGCGGCAAAACTCCCGTGCCGGGTGACGCTGTAACGCAGGTGCGGCGGCGCGGAAAATCGTGACGGCGCAGGTACGCGGTTGCGCAACTGCTCAGGTCCGCGTTGACGGAGTTACGTCTCCTCCAGGTTGGCCGCCACCAGCTCGGCGAGGTCGGCCACGGCGCAGGTCTCCTCGGCGCCCTTCTCCTTCAAGCCGTCCTCGAGCATCGTCAGGCAGTACGGACAGGCTACCGCCACGGTTTCGGCCCCGGTCGCCAGCACCTGGTCCACCCGGCGGTGGTTCACCCGCTTGTCTGGGTCCTCCTCCATCCACATGTGGCCGCCGCCCCCCCCGCAGCAGAAGCTGTCCGTCAGGCGCTTCTCCATCTCCACGAGCTTCCCGCCCGCCTTGCGCACGACCTCTCGCGGCTCCCGGTAGATGTCGTTGTAGCGGCCCAGGTAGCAGGAGTCGTGGAAGGTGATGGTGCCGGCGGCCGCCTTGAGCTTCAGGGCGCCGCGCTCGATGAGCTTCAGGATGAAAGTGCTGTGGTGTTCGACGATGAACGTGCTCCCGAATTGCGGGTATTCGTTCTTGAAGCTGTTGTAGCAGTGCGGGCACAGCGTGAGGATATGCGCGATTCCGTAATTGTTCAGCAGCTCGATGTTGGCCTGGCACATCGTCTGGAAGAGGTACTCGTCGCCGAGCCGCCGGGCGGGGTCGCCGCAGCAGGTCTCCTCGTCGCCGAGGATGGCGAAATTGACGCCGGCCGCCCGCAGGATTTTGACCGTGGCCTGCGCCGTTTTCATCGTCCGCTCGTCGAGCGCCGCCGAGCAGCCCACCCAGAAGAGGATGTCCGGCGTGGCGCCGTCAGCAAGCACCGGGATATCGAGCCCCGCGCACCAGTCGCTCCGGGTGGCCGTGGTGCCGCGGTAGGGGTGGCCCCGGGAGTTGAGGCTCTTGAGCGCCTCCTGGGCGGCTTCCGGGAAACGGCTCTGCTCCATGGCCAGGTCGCGCCGCAGGTCCATGAGCGTGTCCACGTGCTCCACCGCCACCGGGCAGGCCTGCACGCAGGCACGGCAGGTGGTGCAGTCCCAGATGACCTCGTCGCTGATGACCTCGCCGAGCAGCTCCTTCCGCTCCCCCGCCGGGTTGAGGCGGAAAACGCCCGGATAGACGTCGTAGAGGTGCTTTTTCAGGTCCTGGATGAGTTGCCGCGGGTTGAGCGCCTTGCCGCTCGCGTAGGCCGGGCAGGCATCCTGGCAGCGCCCGCAGCGGGTGCAGGCGTCCGTATCGAGGAGCTGTTTCCAGCTCAAGTCCTCCAGCTTCGCGGCGCCGTAGAACTCCTCGTTCTCGAAGTCGAGCGCCGCCAGCGCCCCCTTCGGCCCCAGGTTGCGGAAGAAGATGTTGACCGGGTCCCAGAAGATGTGGAGCAGCCGGCCGTTCCAGACGGAGACGTAGACCACCGCCCCGAGCGTGATGCCCACGTGGACCCACCACGATGCCGCGTGGGCCGTCAGCAGGGAAGGCATGGACAGGTGCCGGAACCAGAGCGCCAGCACGTAGCCGCCCGGTGACCACGGCGACCAGGCCGGATGGACCGGGAGCTCGCTGGCGGCGATGCGGAAGCCCTCGACGATGAAACCCGTCAGCACCACGATGAAGACGAGCCCGAGCGCCGTCAGGTCCGCTCCCTGGTTGTCCACCCGCGGCGGCTTCCAGACGTAGCGCCGCCAGAGCGCCATGCCGATACCCGCGAAGACGAGGATGCCGAACACGTCCGTAACGAGCGAGAACCAGAGGTAGAAGGTGCCGTGGAGGAAGTCCACCACGTAGTGGCTGAGCGCGTCCATGGCGGTGGCGAGCGTGAAAATGACCGCCCCGCCGAAGATGAGGAAGTGCATCACCCCAGCGTAAACTTCCCGGAACCGCAGGTCGTTGGGGTCGGCCCCGAGGAACTTCAGGTGGAACAGGAGGTTGCGGATTTCCGAGGGGATATACCTCCCGAGCCGCCGCCGGAAACCGGCCGGCCACGTGGCCCGGCGGCCGAGCCGCCACCGCTTGACGTGGACGGCGACCAGGTAGGCGAAGAGCAGGACGGTGAGCGCGCACAGCGCGTACATGATCCAGGCGTGTTGAACGTTCCAGAGGACCTCGCGGTGGGGTTCCATGCGGCCTCCCTCCTGCGTAACGCTGCAACCGGTGGTCGAGCCATTATACCACGAAGCGGGAGCACCGTTGACACCGGGCGAAACGCGGACGCACGATAGGGCAACCGAAAGACCTCATGCGAGTACCTGCGCGATTGCGCAATTGCGTACCTACGCGAAGAGGTAGTTGCCGACCTCCCGCAGCCGGTCCGCCCCCTTGACCTCCCCCGGGAACATCGGGATTTCGATGACCGGCAGGTGCCCGTAGGTCGCCCGGATGTGCTCCAGGTAGCCGCGCTGCTCGGCCGCCTTGGCCCGCGTGAAGGCCGAGCCCTCGTCCCGGACGACGTTGTTGATGACGATGCGCCCCACCCTGAGCCCGTACTTCCCCATCACCTCGAACACCCCGGCCAGCTGCTCCACGGAGAGCGCCTCCGGGATGGCCACGAGGGTAAAGGTGACCTCCTCCCGCAAAAACGCCATGTTGGCCGCGGAGAGGTCTTCCCACCGCTTCAGGATTTTCAGCACCGGCTCGCGGGAGCGGCGGCCCACCCGCAGGCGGGAGTAGATGCGCGGCGCCAGCCGCAGATGTTCGCCGAGCAGCGCCGGCGTGGCCAGCAGGCTCAAGGTCTGCCCGAGCGGCGCCGTGTCCCAGACGATGTTCCGGAACTCCCCGCCGGCCGCCAGCTCGCGGATGTGGTCCACCATGAACTCCTCGCCGAGCCCCGGCAGGATGGACGTCATGAACTCGACGAACGGCTCGTAGGTGATGTCCACGAAGGCGGAAAACACCTCGTAGACCTCCCGCCCGAAGCGCCGGTCCCACATCCCCCGTATCTCCGTCTCCCCGACCTCCACCACCCGCAGGTTCGGCAGCACGTCCGCCTCGTGGTTTTTGAGCTCGAAGATGTGGGAGAGCGACGGCGTGGCGTCCGTGGAGAGGGCGAGCGTCGGCCCCTCGCCGGCCAGCCGCAGCGCCGTGGCGGAGGAGCAGGTCGTCTTGCCGACGCCCCCCTTGCCGGTGAACATGAAAACGTTGGTCACACTCCTATTCTGCACCGGCCGGGCCCCCCGCCGCAACCGCGCCCTTGCCGGATGTGCTACCATGGAGGGAGAAACCATGGAGCTTATTGACACCCACGCCCACCTCGACCAATTCGGGGACATCGGGCCCGTCATGGACACCGCCCGGGCGGCCGGCCTCGGCGCCATCCTGGCCGTCGGCATGGACATGGAGAGCAACGCCCGCACCCTGGAGCTGGCCGGCTGGTACCCCGGCTTCGTCTACCCGGCCATCGGCTGGTACCCGTCCAACCTGGACCCGGCCGCCGTGGACGAGCACCTGCGCTACCTGGAGGCCAACATCGTCAACGCCGTGGCGGTGGGGGAGATAGGGCTCGACTACCTGGCCCGCATCAAGAACAAGGTGCCCAAGGAGTTCCAGCGGGAGGTCCTCGTCGAGCTGCTCCAGCTGGCCAGGTCCCACGGCAAACCGGCCCTCCTCCACAGCCGCTACGCTTGGCGGGACGCTCTCCATATCGCCACCGTCGTGGGGCTGGAGAAGGCCGTTTTCCACTCCTTCACCGGGCCGAACAGCGTGCTCCAGGGCGTGCTCGAGGCCGGCTACTACGTCTCCGTGACCCCGGCGGCCGCCTACAACGCCGAGATGCAGCGGGTGGTGCGGGAGACGCCCCTCGACCGGCTCCTGCTGGAAACGGATTGCCCCGTCGTCTTCACGGAAAAACGAACCGGCCGGGAGCCCCCGGCCACCCCGGCCGACGTCGCCAAGACGCTCGAGGCCGTTGTCTCGCTGACTGGTATACCGGAGGACGAGATAGCCGC
>DAOUEG010000024.1:0-52551 GCA_034430495.1 Dehalococcoidales bacterium | reverse complement strand
CCTCTTTTTCTTCCCCTCGCTGCGGGGAGGCCGCCGCCGGCGGACGGTGCGGCACCTTCCCTGGACTCTCCCTTTCCCGTCTCCTCTCCCCTCGCGGGAGAGGATGAAGGTGAGGGGGACGTCCCCGCTTAGAACAGCCCTTCCCGTTTCAAACTCAGATACTCCCGCCCGCCGATGATGACGTGGTCGAGCACCTCGATGCCCATGATCTCCCCCGCCCCCACGAGCCGCTTCGTCAGGCTGATGTCGTCCGGCGAGGGCTCGGTATCGCCGCTCGGGTGGTTGTGGACGAAGATGACGCTGGCGGCGCTCGCCGCCACCGCTTCCTTGAACACCTCCCGCGGGTGGACGATGCTGCTGTCCAGGCTCCCCACGGAAATCTCCGCCGTCTTGATGAGCCGGTTGCGGGTATCCAGGAAGAGCGCTAGGAAATACTCTTTCTTCTTGTCTCGCAGCCTCCCCCCGACCGCCGCCACCACCTCTTCCGGGGTGGTAAGAGACACCTTTTCGTCGCCGCCGGCGCGGCCGTCCGTCCTCACCCCCAGCTCCACCGCCGCCTTGAGCTGCGCCGCCTTGGCCAGGCCGATGCCCCGCACCTTGGAAAGCTCTTCCAGGGACGCCTCCGCCACGCCCTTCAGCCCGCCGAACTCGCTGAGCAGCCGCTGGGCCGTCACCATGACGGACTCCCCGGCTATCCCCCGCCCCAGTATGACGGCGAGCACCTCCTGGGCGGAGAGCGCCTCCGCCCCGAGCCGCTGGAGCCGCTCCCGGGGGCGTTCCGAGGCCGGCAGGTCGTGGACGGTCATCGAATCGTAGGCTGGCCGCCGCTTCCCTTCCATGACGGCCCAGTCTAGCACGGGGCCGTCCCCGGCCGCAACAACGTGTAAAACCCGTCCGGGTTAGCCCGCTTTTTTCTGGGCAAGAACCACCACGCCGTTTTGCAGGTGACGGGGCCGTTCAAGTGGGGATTCACCGGATTTATTCGTGACCGTCCCGGCGTATCATCATGGCAGCACCGCCGCGGCGGTAGCGAGGGAGGAGCAGCAGCCATGCTCAAGGTAATCCGCAAGCAAGCCTGCCGGCGCTGTCACGGCCACCTGGCCGTGGAGAGCGATATCTACGGCGTCTACGTCCAGTGCATCCAGTGCGGCGCCACCTACACGGAAAAGGACCTGCGCGAGATGGTCCGCGAGGACATGGCGAAGGCCCTCAAGGCCCGCGCCGCCGCCGGCACTCCCGCCGTCGGCTAGCTCCCCGCCCCGTCAGGAGCTCGTCGCGTAGCCGATGGACGCCTGCCAGGCCGCGTTGAGCCCGTCCATGTCGAACCCGTAGACCTGCTTCAGCGCGTCATCGTAGGTGGCGCCCCCGGCGAAGACCTGGAGCAGCGCCAGCATCTTGTCCCGCCCGTAGGTATCGAGCAGATAGGCCGTTATCCGGTCGCTCTCCGCGTAGGCCAGGTAGGCGATGGCCCCGAAGACCGAGAAGGGACTGGCCAGACTCCGCACCGAGATGAGCGTGTGCTGGTCGATGGCCTGCTGGAGGGTGGAGGTGAAGGAGGAATCGAGCGGGCCCTCGGCCACCATGGCGAGACCCTCGTTGAGCCAGGTCGGCAAATCGCCGTAGGGGTTCTCGATCACCTGCCCGACGATGACGTGGGTCAGCTCGTGCGCTATCGTCTCCTCGCCCCAGGCCAGGTCCGACGCGCTCGTCCCGATGCCGATGGCCACCGTGCTGTACTGGCTGAACGCCACGCCGCCCGTCCAGTCCTGCGCGAAGATGAGCGCCCCCTGGAGGTCCTGGGCGTTCTTGTAGATGTAGAGCTTCACCGGGTCGGTCAACTCCGCCCCGGCGATGTCGTTGAGGTGGGTCACCGCCGTCTGGGCGGCCGCCATGAGCCGGGCCGCGAAATTTTCGTCCCCGTTGTACCAGTAGAGCGTGACGAGGCCCTGGGTCAGCGTCTTCCAGTCGTACCGCTGGTCCTGGTAGGTCAGCGTGGTCTCGTCCGTTACCTTCACCGCCCCGGAGGCGTCCGTGATCTTCCACCAGTAGGTGATGCCGGTGCCCGGCGGCAGGCCGCCGGTCTTGCGCATGTCCCACACCCAGTTCGCGTTCACGCTCGTGGAAGGTTGGAAGACGACGAAGCCCTCGTTGACGACGGTCACCAGCGAGCGCCGCGCCACCGTGTAGAGCAGGCGGATATCGGTGACGGGCTGGTCGCTCGTCGCCTTGATGCTGAAGGTGATGCTGGACGGGAAGTTCACGCTGGCGTCGGACGCGGTGACGGTAAGGCCGTTGGCGGCCTTCACCTGGAACGCCGCCAGGAACCCGACGAGCATGGCCGCCACCATGAACGCCAGCAACAGGATGAGCCCGGTTTTCTTCACGTCAGTCCTCTCTTCCCATGGTAGCACGAAGGTAGGCGTCAATGAAACCGTCCAGGTCGCCGTCGAGCACGGCGTCCGTGTTGCTCGTCTCGTAGTCCGTGCGGTGGTCCTTCACCATGCGGTACGGGTGGAGCACGTAGCTCCGTATCTGGTTCCCCCAGCCCGCCTCGACGTGCTTGCCCTTGAGCCGGGCCTTCTCGTCCTCCTGCTTTTCCAGCTCTTTCTCCAGCAGCCGCGAGCGCAGGATTTTCATGGCGAAGTCCTTGTTGAGGTGCTGGGAGCGCTCGCTCTGGCAGGTCGCCACCAGGCCGCTCGGGATGTGGGTGATGCGCACCGCGCTGCTTGTCTTCTGCATGTGCTGGCCGCCCGGCCCGGAGGAGCGGTAGGTGTCCACCTTGAGGTCCTCCGGGGCGATGTCCACGTCCACGTCGTCGGCGGCTTCCGGCATGACCTCGACGAGGGCGAAGGAGGTGTGCCGGGCGTGATCCGCGTCGAACGGCGAGAGCCGCACCAGCCGGTGCACGCCGTGCTCGGACCGCAGGTAGCCGTAGGCGTACTCGCCGCTGACCGATAGGGTGACACTCTTGATGCCCGCCTCGTCGCCGGGCGAGGTATCGAGCACGTCGGCCGTAAAGCCGCGGCGCTCCGCCCAGCGCAGGTACATGCGCAGCAGCATCTCCGCCCAGTCCTGGCTCTCGGTGCCGCCGGCCCCGGCGTGGATCGCGATGATGGCGTTGTGGTCGTCGTACTCCCCGCTGAAGGAGAGCAGGAACTCCAGCTCGTCGAGCTGTTTGGAAACCTCGGCCAGTTCCTTCTCCAGCTCCCCCTGCATGGCCTCGTCGTCCTCCGCCATGCCGAGCAGCTCGTCAATGTCGGCCAGCTTCTGCTCCAGGCCGCGCCACTGGGAAACGGCCTTGTTTTTCCGGGCCAGCCGGCGCATGACCGCCCGGGCGGCTGCCTGGTCGTTCCAGAACCCCGGCGCGACGGACTCCTTTTCGAGCTTCGCTACGTCTGCTTCCGCGCCGGCGATGTCAAAGATGCTCCACGGCCGCGGCCACCCGCGCCCGCAAGCTGTTCAGTGTGTCCCTGAGTTCCTGTAGCATGGCTCGCCTTTCACGGACGTATCGTTACTTCTCTATCACCGGGCCGGCCGCCAGATGCCCTCCGGCCGCCTGGTGGGCCAGGCGCGTCGGCTCCGGCAGCCGGTAGCCCCGGCAGCAGCGGAGCACCAGGTCCACCGCGGCGTTCAGCCCGACGAGGTGCCCGATGGACACGTAGAGCGGCTTGACGCCGTCCCGCGTCCGCACCACCCGGCCGATGACCTCGCCGCTGTCCACCAGGTCAGCCGCGCTGCCGGCCTCCCGGGCCGGCTCCGCGTGCTCGCCGATGAGCCGGCTCTTGGCGCAGCCGACCGTCGGCACGCCGAGGCACAGCCCCAGGTGGGCCGCCAGGCCGATGCGCCTCGGGTGGGCGATGCCCTGCCCGTCCACGATGACGGCGTCCGGCGCCGTCTGCAGCTTCTCCCAGGCCGCCAGCACGAGCGGCGCCTCCCGGAAGGTGAGTAGCCCCGGCACGTAGGGGAAGGTGATCTCCCCGCTGACCGTGCTCACCGCCGCCACCGTCATGGCCGGGTAGTCCAGCACCACGATTGCCGCCCGCCCCGTCTTGGTCCAGCGGTTGACGGAAACGTCGATCCCCGCCACCCGCCGCAGGTTGGGGACCGCCCCGGTCCTGACCACCGTACCGGCCAGGCCCTCCTGGAGCTCCCGCGCCCGGGCCGTCGAGACGTCCCATTCCTGCTTGAACGCCACCCGCATGTTCAGATTATAGTGAACCGTACGCCTCGCTGGCAACCGCCAAGACTAAATGCGACACGAAAGCATTGACACGCCGAGTGCAATAGTGCATAATATGGTACGTATCTCTGGAAAAAGG
The DNA here is from genome assembly GCA_034430495.1 of Dehalococcoidales bacterium. Classification (GTDB taxonomy): domain Bacteria; phylum Chloroflexota; class Dehalococcoidia; order Dehalococcoidales; family RBG-16-60-22; genus DAOUEG01. The sequence continues at coordinate 48,232 of DAOUEG010000024.1, read as the reverse complement.
CAGGAATCAATGCTCAGAATCAGACTTCGACGCGTCGGCGCTAAAAAACAGCCCAGCTACCGGTTGGTGGTCGCGGATATACGGTCGCCCCGGGACGGGGCGTTCGTCGAAGTCATCGGCCACTATAACCCGATGACCGAACCGGAAACCGTCGTCATCAACGAGGAGCGTGCCGCTCATTGGCTGCGCCAGGGGGCTCAACCGTCCGAAACCACTGCCCGATTGCTTAAAAAGGCAGGTATCCTAGAAAAGTCAGCACCAGCCAAGGAGAAAGCATGAAAGACCTAGTGGAATTCATTGCCAAGTCCATCGTGAACGAACCGGATGCAGTGAACGTGGAAGAGGAAACCAACGAGGAAGGCATCACCCTGAAGCTCACGGTCGCCGACGATGACAAAGGCAGGATCATCGGCAAGCAGGGCCAGATCGCCCAGGCGATGCGCACGCTGCTGAGGGTCAAGGCCGCCAAGGCCGCCACGCGGGTCAGACTCGAAATCATGTAGTCCGTCCCCGACTCTTTTGCCGTCACACCGGGGAGGCTCTCCCCTCCCCACCTTTTATCTGTGCCTCTCATTCCCGAGAAGCCCATCAAGGGATTGCTTTTATTGCCGTGGAAAATGGCCCTGACAATCCGCTCCTCGAGGCCGAGTTCGACCACACCGACCTGGTAGGCCTGCGCGTGCGCACCACCGCCGGGGAGGACGTCGGCGACGTCCGGGAGGTCATGTGGGGCCCCGCCAACGATAACCTCATCGTGGACGGCCCCGCCGGCGAGGTGCTCGTCCCCTTCATCGAGGACGTCATCCTGGCCGTGGATTTGTCTGCGGGGACCATCACCATCGAACCCATCGAGGGCCTCCTCGACCTCAATGAGAAGAAGAGATGACCTGGTACCCGCCGCCGCCTTTCTCTCGCAGCATCAGATGTTCTATACTGAACGATATAAAACGTGCCGGTGGCCCGAACGGGCCCGTCCGGATGCGGAAGGAGAGCACACTGATGAAGGTAAACTGCCAGAAATGCGGTCGCCCGTTCACCGATGAGGTGAACGACCACCCCTACCCCGGCAAGATATACGAGCACCGCGGCGAGGCTGTCTGCGAAGACTGCCTCATCGGCATGGGTGTGCTGCCGGACCATGACCGGGAGTCCCACGCTCGCCTGCTCACAGAGGCGGCCTGGTTCTACCAGAGACGAGTCTGAACACTGGAATCTCTCATCCCCAGGCTGTCGAAGGATGAAAAGCTCCCTGACTGTCATTCTGAGGGAGCGCCGCGACCGAAGAATCCCGGGGCGGGGTAAGTTTCAACTTTGCCCTGCACCGTTGACTTTGACTCTTGACCTTTGACCTTTCTCCAACAAGCAAAGCCGCGGGTTGTACCCGCGGCTTTCGTGTTCTGTAAGATGTAGGCCTGTCTACCGGCTGCCGGCGCGGGCGCGGCGTTCCTTGAGCCGCTCCGCCACCTGGAGCCGGATGAGGGCGCGCCGCAGGGCGGCCTCCGTCCGGGCGGCGTCGAACTCTTCCTTGCCCACGCGCTCCTCGGCCCGCTTGCGGGCGGCCAGAGCCCGCTCGATGTCTATCTCCTCGGCCCGCTCCGCCTGGTCCGCCAGGATGATGACCCGGTCCGGCCGCACCTCGATGAAGCCGCCGGATACCGCCATCACCGTCTCCTGGTTCTCGTTGCGGACGATGAGCTCGCCCGGCGCCAGGGACGTCATCAGCGGGGCGTGGAACGGCAAGATGCCGAGCTGCCCCTCCGAGCCGGGCACGACGACGGCCGTCGCCTCGCCGGTGAAGACGATCCGTTCCGCGGTGACGATTTCTACCTGAAGGCTAGGCATTCGCCGAAGCTCCCAGTCGTTCTGCTTCTTCCTGCGCGTCCTCGATCGTGCCGACCATGTAGAAGGCCTGCTCCGGCAGGCTGTCGTGCTTGCCGTCCAGGATTTCGGCGAAGCCGCGCACCGTGTCTTCCACCTTCACGTACTTGCCGGGGCGGCCGGTGAAGACCTCGGACACGAACATCGGCTGCGAGAGGAAGCGCTGGATGCGCCGGGCGCGCGCCACCGTCTGCTTGTCTTCCTCGGAGAGCTCTTCCATGCCGAGGATGGCGATGATGTCCTGCAGGTCCTTGTAGCGCTGCAGCACGCGCTGTACCTCGCGGGCGACCCGGTAGTGCTCCTCGCCGACCACTTGCGGGTCGAGGATGCGGGAGGTGGACGTGAGCGGGTTCACCGCCGGGTAGAGGCCCTGCTCCGCGATGGAGCGCTCGAGCGCCACCACGGCGTCGAGGTGCCCGAAGGTGGTGACCACGCCGGGGTCGGTGTAGTCGTCCGCCGGCACGTAGATGGCCTGGAAGGAGGTGATGGAACCCTTCTTGGTGGACGCGATGCGCTCCTGGAGCTCGCCCATCTCCGTGGCCAGCGTCGGCTGGTAGCCGACGGCGGAGGGCATGCGCCCGAGCAGCGCCGAGACCTCCATGCCGGCCAGCGTGTAGCGGTAGATGTTGTCGATGAAGAGCAGCACGTCCTGCCCCTCGACGTCGCGGAAATACTCGGCCATCGTAAGCCCGGTGAGACCCACGCGGAGACGCACGCCCGGCGGCTCGTTCATCTGCCCGAAGACCATGACCGTCTTCTCCAGCACGCCGGAGTCCCGCATCTCGTTCCAGAGATCGTTGCCCTCGCGGGAACGCTCGCCGATGCCGGTGAAGACGGAGAAGCCGCCGTGCATGGTGGCGATGTTGCGGATGAGCTCCTGGATGATGACCGTCTTGCCGACGCCGGCGCCGCCGTAGGCGCCGATTTTACCGCCCTTGGTGAACGGCACGATGAGGTCAACCACCTTGAGGCCGGTCTCCAGCACCTGCGTGCTCGTCTCCTGCTCCTCGAAGGTCGGGGCCTGGCGGTGGATGGGCCAGTTGTCCTCGCCCTTCACGTCGCCGAGGTTATCCAGCGGCGTGCCCATGACGTCGAACAGCCGCCCGAGGGTCGACCGCCCGACCGGCACGCTGAGGGCCGCCCCGGTGTCCACGGCCACGGCGCCGCGCGGCAGGCCTTCCGTCGGGGAGAGGGCAATCGCCCGCACCCAGTTGTTGCCGAGGTGGTCCTGCACTTCCAGGACGATCTTGCCGGACTCGGTCTGGACCTCGACGGCGTTAAACAGCGCGGGCAACTCATCCGGCGGGAACTCGATGTCCACCACCGTGCCGATTACCTGAGCTACTCTTCCCTTGGCCATAGCAACCTCACTTTTCCCTTGTCCTCCCGGCCCCGCCGGGAACCTCCCCCGCCCCACCTGGATTCCCCCGAAAACATCGGGGGAATGACAGTTCTTATTGTTCCATGGCGGACACGCCGCCGGTGATATCGAGCAGCTCCGTGGTGATGGCTTCCTGGCGCGCCTTGTTGTAGAGGAGCGTCAGCTCGCCGAGGAGCTCCTGGGCGCTGTCGGTGGCGTTGCGCATGGCCACCATGCGGGCCGACTGCTCGCTGGCGATGGCCTCCAGGATGGCGTGGTAGATTTCCATCTCCACGAAGCGCGGCAGCAGCGTGCCGAGCACCCGGGCGGCGTCCGGCTCGTAGATGTACTCCACGTTCGTCCCGCCGGTGATGACCGCCGGTTCCACCGGCAGCAGCTGCTTCATGACGGGCTTCTGGGTCAGCGTGGACACGAACTGCGCGAAGCAGACCACCACCCGGTCCGTCTTGCCGGTGGTGTAGTCCGAGATGGCGATGTTGGAAATGGGCAGCGTGTCCAGGTAGGCCGGGGCGTCGCCGAGGTTGGTGAACTCCGCCACCATGTTGAGGCCGCTCCGCCGCGCGAAGTCGCGCCCCTTCTTGCCCACCGCCACCACCTCGACGGTCTTGCCGCCCGTCTTGAGGATGTAGCTGGAAAGCTCGCGGTTGAGGTTGGCGTTGAGGCCGCCGCAGAGGCCGCGGTCCGGCGTCACGTGGATGACGGTGATTTTCTCCGCCTCCCGCCACTGGAGCAGCGGGTGCTGGAGGCTCGTCTCCGGGAGGGCCGCCAGGTCGGCGATGACCTGCTCGATCTTCTCCGAGTACGGCCGCCCGGCCAGGCCGCGCTCCTGCGACTTGCGCATCTTGGAGGCGGCTATCATTTCCATGGCGCGGGTGATCCGGGCGATGTTCTCGACGCCCTTGATGCGCCCGCGGATTTTACGGATATCTGCCATGACTTAGCTCTTCACGAACCCCTGCTTGAACTCGTTGATGGCTTTCTTGAGGGTCTCCTCGGTCGCGTCCGTCAGCTCCTTCGTCTCGGCGATGCTCTTGCCGAGCTCGGCGTAGTTGGCGTCCAGGAACTGGTTGAGGCCTGCCTCGAAGGCGGTCACCTTGTCCACCGGGATGTCGCTGATCAGGCCGCTGATGACGGCGTAGAGTATCATCACCTCTTTCTCCAGCGAGACCGGCGTGTACTGGTTCTGCTTGAGCACTTCCTGGATGCGCTGGCCGCGCTCGAGCTGCGCCAGCGTGGCCTTGTCGAGCTCGGAGGTACCGAACTGGGCGAAGGCCGCCACCTCGCGGTACTGGCCCATGTCCAGCTTGAGGCGCCCGGCCACCTTCTTCATCGCCGAGGTCTGCGCCTTGGAGCCGACGCGGGACACCGAGATACCCACGTTGAGCGCCGGCTTGATGCCGGCGTTGAAGAGGTCCGCCTCCACGTAGAGCTGCCCGTCCGTGATGGAGATAACGTTGGTGGGGATGTAGGCGGACACGTCGCCGGCCTGCGTCTCGATGATGGGCAGCGCCGTCAGCGAGCCGCCGCCGTGCTCCGGCGCGTACTTCGCGGAGCGCTCCAGCAGACGGCTGTGGAGGTAGAACACGTCCCCCGGGTAAGCCTCGCGGCCGGGCGGCCGCCGCAGCAGCAGCGAGAGCTGCCGGTAGGCCCAGGCGTGCTTGGAGAGGTCGTCGTAGACGATGAGCACGTCCTTGCCCTGCTCCATGAACTCCTCGCCCATGGCGCAGCCGGCGTAGGGCGCCAGGTACTGCAGCGCCACGGATTCCGCCGCGCTGGCGGAGACGACGATGGTGTGCTCCATGGCCCCGTAGGTGGTCAGCGTGGACACGATGCGCGCCACCTGGGAGATCTTCTGGCCGACGGCGACGTAGATGCAGATGAGGTCGCCGCCCTTCTGGTTGATAATGGTATCGATGGCGATGGCCGTCTTGCCGGTGGAGCGGTCGCCGATGATGAGCTCGCGCTGGCCGCGGCCGATGGGGAACATGGCGTCCACGGCCTTGATGCCGGTCTGGACCGGCGTATCCACCGGGCCGCGCAGGACGACGTTCGGCGCCACCTTCTCGATGGGCCGCATGGTGTCCGCCTTGATATCGCCCTTGCCGTCGAGCGGCCGGCCCAGCGGGTCCACGACCCGCCCGATGAGCCCCGCCCCGGCGGGTACCTCGGCGATGCGCCCGGTGCAGCGCACCTCGTCCCCTTCCCTGATGCCCGTGTAATCGCCGAGGACGACGGAGGAAACGCTGTCCTCCTCCAGGTTCATGGCGATGCCGATGATGTCATTGGGGAACTGAAGCAGCTCGTTGTACTTGGCGGAGGAGAGGCCGTGGATCCTGGCGATGCCGTCGCCCACCTCGATGACCGTGCCGACGTCCACCATGGTGGCGGCCGCCCCGAACTGCTGTATCTGCTGCTTGAGTATGGATACGATGTCTTCGCCCCGTGTCGTCACCTGAGCTACCTCCGTTTCTCACCGCTGGCGAGCTGTCTCTTGAGTTGCGCCAGCTTGCTGCGGGTGCTGCCGTCGAGCAGCTTGCCCCCGACCCTGGCGACGATGCCGCCGAGGATGTCCGGCTGCACCGTGGCGGTGAGGTCTATCTTCTTGCCGACCATCTCTCCCAGGTCGGCGGCCAGTTTCATTGTGTCGGCATCGTCGAGCGGGACGGCGGTAATCACGTCCGCCTTGATGACGCCGTGGTGCTCGTCGAGCAGCCGCTGGTACTCGGCCGCTATCCGCCCCGCCAGGCCGATGCTCGTCCGGGCGACCAGCAGCCGCGCCAGGTTGAGCGCCAGCGGGTTGGCCGCGCCGAGCACCTCCTGGATGAGGTGGTTCTTGTCCTCGGCCTTCACCTTGGGGCTCTCCATGATGGTCCGGAACTCGTCGTTGGCGACGAGCGCCGCCAGCTTCTGGAGGTCCTGCTGCCACCGGTCGAGCTCATTCTGTTCCAGCGCCAGCTCGAACACCGCCCGGGCATACCGCTGGGGATACGCTTTCGCTGCCATGCTGCTGTCTTCCCGGTTATTCCTGTTTGCTCACCGAACTCTCTTCCAGGACCTTTTCGATGAGCTCCCTGTGCTGTTCCTTGTCGAGCGACTTCTCGATCACCTTGCCGGCCGCCAGCACCGTCAGGTCCGCGAACGAGCGGCGCACCTCGCTGATGGCCTCGTCGCGCTCCTGCTGGATTTCCTGGCGCGCCCGCGCCAGCAGCGTCTCGGCCTCGGTCCGGGCGTCTGCCTGGGCCTTCGCCTTCACGTCCTCGCCGGCCTTGACGGCCCGCTGGAGGCGCTCCTGGCCCTCGCGGCTCGCCTCGGCGAGCTGCTGCCGGACCTGGTCCTCCGCCGCCTCGGACTGCTGCCGCACGCTCTCCGCCTGGTCCATGCTCTCCTTGATCCGGCGGGAGCGCTCGTCCATTATCCGCATCAGCGGCTTGTAGGCCACGGCCCGCAGCACCACCAGCAAGATGATGAACGTCACCAGCTGCGTGATCAAGAGCGGTACGTTGATTCCTAGTTGGCTTATACCTTCCATTGTCTCTCCCGTGGCGCGGCCGCCCCGGCCGCGCCCCTGGCCGGATTGTTGCCCGGCGTCCCTTGCCCGTCAGGACAGCAGGAACGCCCAGGTGATGGCGGCCAGCCCCGCCATGACGCCGATAACCATGACAGCCGCTGCCAGGACGGCGATGAAGGTTGGCACTCCGCTTTCTTCCATGATTGTCTCCCGGGCCCGCCGCAAAGCGGACCGTTTACTTCAACACACTCTCTGCCGGGTCTAGAACACGAAGCCGAGCAGGACGGCCACAATGAGCGCGTAGATGGCGACGGCTTCCGCCATGGCGACCGCGATGATCATGTTGGTCTGGATCGGGCCCTTGGCTTCCGGGTTCCGGGCCAGGCCCATCATCGCGCCATAGCCGAGGATACCGATGCCGAGACCGGGTCCCAGCGCGCCGAGGCCGATGGAAAGACCGATGGCAAGCATCTTCATCGTGTTAGGATCCATTGAATACCCTCCTGATATTTATCCCTATTTGAACTTAGTGTGATTCTTCCTCGTGGGGCGCCACCGCCATGGTCACGAACACCGCCGTTAGCCCGGCGAAGACCAGCGCCTGGACGAAGCCGATCAGCAGCTCCAGCCCGTAGAATATCGGCGCCAGCACCCAGGGCACCAGGAACGAGATGATGAGCAGCAGGATCTCCCCGGCCGTCATGTTGCCGAAGAGACGGAAGGCGAAGCTGATGATGCGGATCCAGAAGCTGAGGAACTCCAGCCCGCCTACGAAAATGGCGATGAACGCATCGAACAGGCCCATCAGGTTGAACTTGCCCCGGAACACCCCCCCGACCGCCCGGAACATCGGCCCGAAGTTGAAATACTGCTTGAACCACCCCGGCCCCAGGAACCGCACCCCCATGACGAGCGTCCACAGCACCGAGAAGACCGCGATGGCGATGGGCACGTTGATGTCTGTGTTGGCGGCGCGGATGATTTCTTCCTTTTCGAGGAGGTAGTACTCGCCGTCCTTGCTGACGAGGGACGCTTCGGTCTCGTACGGCGTGCCGTTGTCGTAGACCAGCTCCGGCTGGCCTCCGCTCTCCGCGTTCATCACCACGTGGGTCTCGGCCGGCAGGGCCTCGTACCGTTGTATCTGGAACGAGACGAAGCCCGGTATCAGGCTGAGCCAGGCGTTGAAGGCGACGAACAGGAAGATGGTGCAGACGACAGGGAAGAATTTCCTCGCGTTCTCCTCGCCGGAGATGCCGATGACGAAATCATAGATCCACCCGAGCAGGCTCTCGAAGAGCCCCTGCAGGCGGGTCGGCACGATTTTCATGCGCCGCGTGATGAGAACGCTGATGCCGATCAGGAAGACGACCGTTATCCAGGAGCCTATCATCGAGTTGGTGATGCCCCACCCGCCGATGTGGAAAATGACCGGCGCCGGCAGGTGCGGCGTGGGCTTCTGGACGACCATCCACGACGGGAAGGTCGGGGCCTTCCCGAAGAGCGAGGTGAGCAGCCCCTGCCCGATGGGCCCGACGAGAAAGGCCAGGATGAGAATTCCGAGGAAAATGACGGCGATGGTGATAACCACCGGGGTCGGCAGGCCGAACAGGCCCCGCTTTTTGGGCTCCGCCACTAGTCGTTCTCCTTCGTTTGGTTATCGTCACTGCGGAGCAGCGGCCGCAGCATATGGTACACGCCGTACGCTGCCAGCCCCAGGCCCGCCAGCAACCCGCCAATCAAAAACCAGGGAGCGGTGTCTAGCCGGTTATCAATCCACAGTCCCGCAAACGTGCCTGCCAGGATGCTGGTGACTATGTAAAAACCGATTCCGATTAACCGGAGGGCCGGCACCCAATCCGCCATGCCGCCTCCGTCTCTGATAACCTCAAGCCATAATACCAGAGTCCGGCGGACAGGTCAAGAAAGTTCCGGCTTGAATTACCGCGCCCCTCGGAAAAATTTTTCCGCCGCCTTCACGCCCGCTTTCCCCGCAGGGGAAACGACCCGAAAAACCCCGCCGTGACCTCCCCGCTGATGTCGTCGCCGGTGACGCTGACGCGGCAGGTCAGCTTCAGCTTCCCGATGGGCCCCGGCACCTCCATGGACCACGCCGCCGTGTCCCCGTCCGCGGTGCCGCCGGAGAACTCCGCCGTCCCCATCTGCCCCGCTACGGAGCCGGCCAGCGAGCCGCCGTCCGTCCGCAGGGTCAGGGTGCCCTCCTGCGTGCCCATCGGGGACTCGATGGCTACCTTGTAGCTGCCGTCAACGGCCATGCGTCGGTACCGCTTCCTCTGCGCTGGATTGTTCGGGCCGTGAGCATGGTACCAGGCCGGCGCCCGGCCTGTCAACCGCGCTCGGGCTCCGGGGTTTTCCTGGATGTCATTCTGAGGGAGTTCGCCTCAGGCGAACGACCGAAGAATCTCGGGGCGGTAATGCTCCGGCGAAGCCTGCGCGCCCCTTGGCCAGGATTAAGCCTGACCCGGGGGAAAGAGACCGTCAACGTCGCCCCGGAACCGGGCCAGGAACTCCCGCGCGTCCAGCACGTCGTCCGCGTTGACCGGGCCGAGGCTGCGGAACCGGACCTGCTCGCCGGGGGAGAGGTCGCTGGGGTCCTCGTCGCGGAGGATGGCGGCCACCACCGCGCTGACGTGGCAGGCGCCGCAGACGGCCCGGAGCAACCAGAGCCCGTCCTCCTCGCCGAGGACGGTGACGTTGTCCGCGGGATAGCGGTGGCCGCAGGACTGGCACCGGCAGGAGGCGACGAGCCGCCGCATGAGGCCGTCTTCCACCCTCGGGCTCCTTTCCGGGACGCGGACGGCCCTAGGACTTGCGCTTGTCGAAATCGTCCAGGTCGAGCGTGTTGATGAAGTCGTAGAACGCGGACATCTTCTTCTTCATCTCGTCGTCGGTGACCGGCTTGCGCTTGCCGGTGCTCTCGTCCCGCTCGTCGAAGATGGGCTTGCCGGACTCGGCGTCCAGCATGATGCCGGCGTTATCGAGCACCGCTTCCTCGGCGTAGATGGGCACCCCGGTGCGAACGGCCAGTGCCAGCGCGTCCGACGGGCGCGAGTCCACCTCCACCTGCTTGCCGTCCACGTCTAGGAATATCTTGGCGAAGAAGGTATCGTTCTTGAGGTCGTTGACGAGGATGGAGTTGACCGTGGCGTCCAGCTTCTCGATGACCGAGTTGAGCAGGTCGTGCGTGAGCGGCCGCGGCACCGCTACCCCCTGGAGCTTCACCGCGATGGCGTCCGCCTCCGCCGGGCCTATCCAGATGGGAAGGTAACGGTCCGAGTCCTTTTCCTTCAAAATCACCACCCGCTGGTAGTTCATCAGGCTGACGCGGATGCTGTCAATCGTCATTTCAATCATGTCCGTCTCCCTCACCAGAGCCCCTGTCAAGTAAATTCTAAACCCGTTTCCCAGGGGTGTCAAATGGAAAATGTCGCGCTTTCCGGCGAATTTTGAGGGTAACCGGCAGCCCCCGCGCCTTGCGCCGCCGCGCCCGCCGCCAGCTTGTTGACACCCTCCCACCCCTCTTATGGTATAATATCAAGCATCAGTTGCCCGCAGCCCGTCAATCCATTATAAATACGGAGGCTCGACAAATGAAACGCGACCAGCAAGCCGTGGTCTGGTTCAGCGACGTTTCCAAGGACGATATCCCGCTCGTCGGTGGAAAGGGCGCCAACCTGGGTGAAATGACCAACGCCGGTATCCCCGTCCCGCCCGGCTTTATCGTGACCGCAGACGCCTATTTTGACTTTATCGAGCAGTCCGCCCTCCAGCCCAAGATTAAGGCCATTCTGGACCCGGTGGACGTCCACGACAGCCGTATGCTCCAGGAAGCCGCCGAACAGGTGCAGGAACTGATTCTTGAGGCCGATGTTCCGCCGGAAACCGCCGCGGCTGTCAAGAAAGCCTATCGGGAGATGAACGGCGGCCTCGTGGCCGTCCGCTCCTCCGCCACCGCGGAAGACCTGCCGGAGGCGTCCTTCGCCGGCCAGCAGGCCACCTTCCTCAACGTCGAAGGACCGGACGCCGTCGTCCGCAACCTTCGCCGCTGCTGGGCCTCGCTGTTCGAGGCCCGCGCCATTTTCTACCGGGCGGAGCAGGGGTTCGACCACTTCCAGGTCGGCATCGCCGTGCCGGTACAGCGCATGGTCCAGTCCGAGGCCGCCGGCGTCATGTTCACCGTCGAGCCCAACACCTCCGACCGCAGCAAGATCACCATCGAGGCCGTGCTCGGCCTCGGCGAGATGATCGTCTCCGGCGACGTGACGCCGGACCACTACCTGGTGGACAAGGAGACCATGCAGATCGTCGTCCGGGAGGTCAAGGCCCAGGAGTGGATGCTCGTCAAGGGCGACCGTACCAGGGGCGAGGGTCGCAACGTGAAGAAAGACCTCACCCCGGAGCAGAAAGCCGCCCAGAAAATCACCGACGAGGAAATCATCTACCTCGCCGGCGTCGGCAAGCGGCTCGAGGACCACTACGGCTCCGCCCAGGACGTCGAGTGGGCCCGCGAGAACGGCAAGATGTACATCGTCCAGACGCGCCCGGTGACCACCATCAAGGAAGGCGCCGTGGCCGAGGCCCACGACATTGACGCCCCTGTCCTCCTCTCCGGCGCCGCCGCCAGCCCGGGCGTGGCCCACGGGCCGGTCAAGATCGTCCCTGACCCGTCCCGGATTGACAAGGTGCTCAACGGCGATGTCCTCGTCGCCGAGATGACCACGCCGGACTTCGTCCCGGCCATGAAACGGGCCGCCGCCATCGTCACGGACCGCGGCGGACGCACCGCCCACGCCGCCATCGTCAGCCGCGAGCTCGGCATCCCCTGCGTCGTCGGCACGGAGAAAGCCACCGCCACCCTCAAGGACGGCCAGGTCATCACCGTGGACGGCAGCGCCGGCAAGGTCTACGAGGGCGCCATCGAGGTCGAGACCGAGGTCAAGATACGCGCCCGCGGCGAGGTGAAGACGAAAACCAAGCTGCTCGCCAACCTCGCCCAACCGGACATCGTGGACCGGGTGGCCACCCGGGACGTGGACGGCATCGGCCTGCTCCGCGCCGAGTTCATGATCGCCGAAATCGGCGAGCACCCCTCCTACATGATCGAGCAGGGCCGCGCCCAGGAGTTCATTGACAAGCTGGCCGGCGAGCTCGCTAAGTTCGCCAGGGCCTTCCACCCCCGCCAGGTCGTCTACCGCACCAACGACTTCAAGTCCAACGAGTACAAGAGCCTCAAGGGCGGCGAGAAGTACGAGGAGGACGAGGAAAACCCCATGATAGGCTACCGCGGCGCCTCCCGTTACATCACGGATATCGCCACCTTCAAGATAGAGCTCGCCGCCATCAAGAAGGTCCGCGAGCAGTACGACAACCTCTGGGTGATGATCCCCTTCGTCCGCACCGTGCCGGAGCTGGAGCGCACCCTGAAAATCATGCACGACGAAGGCCTCAAGAGCGCCGATAACTTCAAGATCTGGATGATGGTCGAGGTACCCTCCAACGTCATCCTGCTCGACGAGTTCCTCGATACCGGCATTGACGGCGTGTCCATCGGCTCCAACGACCTCACCCAGCTCACCCTCGGCATTGACCGCGATTCCTCCAAGCTGGCGGAGACCTTCGACGAGCGCAATGAAGCCGTGATGATTTCCATCGAAAAGGTGGTCAAGACCTGCAAGAAGCGGGGCGTCACCTGCGGCATCTGCGGCCAGGCCCCCTCCGTCTACCCGGAGATTACCGAGAAGCTGGTCGAGTGGGGCGCGACCTCCATCTCCGTCAGTCCGGACATGATTGACAAGACCCGGGACATCATCGCGGCGGCGGAGAAGAAAATAGGCGTCAAGTAGCCCCTGCTGCGGCGGAACAACGGCGCGGGCCCGCCTGAGGAGGGCCCGCCCCTTTTTTACCCCTTCACTGCGCGGCAATCTCAACCCCCGTACTCCCTGAGTGGGTGACCGCCCCCGGCGCCGATCCGTTGCCTCCCTTTGTAAAGGGAGGTCAGGAGGGATTTTCCACTCCCTCTCCCTCGATGGGAGAGGGTCAGGGTGAGGGTGAAAAAACCCTCCGGCGGCGGCCCTCCCGCGGCGGGCCGCCGCCCCCGGTGCTGCCTTCCTCCCCTGCCTTTGATAAAAGCAGCGGAAGTGGCACCGCAGCCCTCACCCCTTCCCCTCGGGGAAGGGGCCGGCGGATGGGGTTTCTCACTAAAACTAGTGCCCCCTTCCCTTCATAAATACCTCAAGGGAAGGGGGGTCAGGGGGATAGGTTCACCAAACTATACCCCCTCTCCGTTAACGGAGAGGGGGCCAGGGGGTGAGGTACTACGACGTAAAAACCCCGCCAAAATCCCCTTGACATTAGCACACACGTTCTAGTATAGTTGTGCTGCGGCCTAAAAAACGTACGCCGCACGGGGGTGCAGTGCGCCAGAAAACTCGCGATTTCCAAAGCTAACCGGGCTCGCCGGATGGTGACCGGCCTAATCCTCGCCCGCTCCGAAGCTACGAAACAGGACACATTTTGTAAAAATCGCTTGATTTGAAAAATTCCGCGCCGGTGTGATAGTGCGCCCTCAAAACGTCCGGCTCACGTATCGAGCACGGCCCTCAGGACGAGGGCGAGACGTCCAGCCGGAAGAGCTCCACCGCGTTGCCGGAGAAGATGCGCTCTTTCGATTCCTCGCTGATGTCCAGCGAGTTCACCAGCTCCACGTGGGCGGGCAGGTCGCAGATGGGCCAGTCCGTCCCGAAGAGGAGGGCGTCCGGCCGGTTCGTCGCTGTCTCCGCCAGGATGTCCCGGATGTAGTCCCGGCCGCAGACCTGGAGGACGGAGGGGTGGGCGAGGCTGGAGAGGTCCGCGCAGACGTGCGGCAGGGCCCGGAGGACGTCACGACAGACCTCGAGGTGGGGCTGGGCGAAGTGGGCGATGACGATTTTCAAATCCGGCAGGCGCTCCGCCACGCGGGCGATTTCCCGGGGGTCGTTGTACTCCTCCCGCCAGAGCTGCATGAGGGTCTCGCCGGCGTGGAAGACGACGGGGATACCGTGGCGGAGGCAGACCTCGTAGAGGGGCTTGCATTCCGGGTCGGCGGGATAGAACTCCTCGAAGCCGGGGTAGAGCTTGAGACCGGCGATTTTCCCGGCGGCGGCCAGCTCCTCCAGCTTTTCCACGTGGGCCGGGGTGAGGCTGGCCAGATGAGCGGTACCGAGGGCATGGAGACGGGGCTCGTCGGCGGTCAGCTCCAATACGGTGCCCAGGTCGGCCACGGCGGAGCCGGACTCGCTGTCCGGCATGACGCAGGCGGCGGCCACGCCGTTTTGCGCCATCTCCGCCAGCAGGCGCTCGCGGACGGCGTCGAAGGCCAGTCCCTCGTTGGTGAAGGTCGAGAGGTGGACGTGGCTATCTACTATCATTTCCGGGCCACGTCCACGCTCAGGCGACCTCGGCCGGTTCGGCCCGGGCGACCTTCTCCACGCGGACGGCGGACACCTTGAGCTCCGGCGTCTTGGAGGCGGGGTCGTAGGCGGGGTTGGTCAGCTCGTTGGTGGGGCTCTCCGCGAAGTGGAAGGTCATGGCGATGGTGCCCTTGGGGGACGACTCCGTGACCCAGGCCCGGGCCGTCACCGAGCCGCGGCGGGAGGTGACGCGGACGGCATCGCCCTCGGCGATGCCGAGCTCCCCGGCGTCCGCCGGGCTGATGGCGACGCGCTCGTAGCTGCGGAAGGTATTGAGGCCCCTGACCTTGCGGGTCATGGTGCCGGTGTGGTAGTGGAAGAGACTGCGGTCCGTGGTCAGCACGAGCGGGTAGGTCTCGTCCGGGGACTCCATCGGCGGGCGGTAGGTGAGCGGCACGAAGTGGCCCTTGCCGCGGGAGAAGGTCTTGGTGTGGAGGATGGGCGTGCCGGGGTGCTCCGGGGTGGGGCACGGCCACTGCAGGGAGCCTTCTTCCAGGCGGGCGAAGGAGATACCGCCGTAGCTCGGGGTGAGGCGGGCAATCTCGTCCATGATGGCGGCAGCGTCCGCGTACTCGTAGCCGGAAGCGCCCATGCGCTTGGCGATCTCGGCGGCGATCCACCAGTCCGGCCGGCTCTCGCCGACGGGCGGGATGGCCTCGCGGACGCGCTGGACACGGCGCTCGGTGTTGGTGAAGGTCCCGTCCTTCTCGGCGAAGGAGCAGGCGGGCAGGACGACATCGGCGTACTGCGCCGTTTCGTTCAGGAAGATATCCTGCACGATGAAGAACTCCAGGTTCTGGAGCGCCTCGCGGACGTGGTTGCCGTCCGGGTCCGAGAGGGAAGGGTTCTCGCCCATGAGGTAGATGGCCTTGATGCTGCCGTCGTGGGCGGCGGGGATAATCTCGGAGAGGGTCAGGCCGGCGGTCAGGCCGGGGGCGCTGCCCCAGGCCTCGCGGAACTTCTGCTGGACCTTCTCGTCGGTGACGGACTGGTAGCCGGGGTAGACATTGGGCAGCGCGCCCACATCACAGGCGCCCTGCACGTTGTTCTGGCCGCGGAGCGGGTTGACCCCGGAGCCGGGCTTGCCGACGTTGCCGGTGAGCATGGCGAGGTTGGCGGTGGCCATGACGTTATCCGTGCCGTGAGTGTGCTGGGTGATGCCCATGGTGTAGCAGATGGCGGCGGGGCTGTTCTCCGCGTACATGCGGGCGGCTTTCACGATGAGGTCGGCGGGGACGCCGGTGATTTCTTCGACGCGGTCGAGGGTGTAGTCCGCCAGCGAGGCCTTGAAGGCGTCGAAGTTCTCGCAGCGCTCCTCGATGAAGTGCTTATCGGCGAGGTCCTCGTCCACGATGACCTTCATCATCCCCATGAGAAGGGGGACGTCCGTCCCGGCACGGTGCTGCAGCCAGAGGTCGGCGAAGCCGACGAGGCCGATTTTCAGCGGGTTGGCGACGATGAGCCTGGTCTTGCCGGCGCGGACGCTCTGGCGCATGTTCATGCCGATGACGGGGTGCGCCTCCGTCGTGTTGGTGCCGATGGCGAGGATGCAGGCGGCGTCACGGAGGTCATCGAGGGAGTTGGTCATGGCGCCGCTCCCGAACGTGGTGGCCAGACCGGCCACGGTGGGGCCGTGTCAGAGACGGGCACAGTGATCAACGTTGTTCGTGCCCAACACCCCCCTCGCCAGTTTTTGCATGACGTAGTTATCTTCGTTGGTGGCCTTGGCGGAGGAGATGACGGCCACCTCGTCGCTGGAATACTTCTTCAAACGGGCGGCGACGTAGTCCAGTGCCTCGTCCCAGCTTACCTCGACGAGAACGCCGTCCCGGCGGATGAGCGGCTTCTTGAGCCGGTCCTCGTGGTTGACGAACTCGGCGATGCCGAAACGGCCCTTGACGCAGAGGCGGCCGTGGTTGGCATCGCCCTCCCGGTCGCCGCGGACGGAGACGATCTTGCCGTCCTTGACGCCGAGGTACATGGAGCAGCCGACGCCGCAGTAGGTGCAGGTGGTCTGGACCTCGCGGTCCGGCCGGGCGGTCTCCTTGGGGGTGAGGGCGCCGACGGGGCAGCGGACCATGCACTCGCCGCAGGACTTGCAGATGGACTCGATGAGGGGGGCGTCCTTGAAGGAGGCGACCTTCATCTCGAAGCCGCGGTTGGCGAGGGAGATGGCCTCGATGCCGGTGATCTCGGTGCAGGTGCGGACGCACCGGGCGCAGAGGATGCAGCGGTTGCGGTCCAGGTCAAAGAACGGGTTGGAGGTATCAATATCCCGCGGCACCGGGGCCCGCTCGCTGAAGGTGAGGTTCTCCGCGCCGATATAATCCACCACCTGCTGGAGCTCGCAAATCTCGTTGGAGGGGCAGGTGACGCAGCGGTCGGTGACGGCGACCTGCCGGAGGCAGATATCATCCGGGGAGCAGCGCTCGCGGCGGTGGCAGACGAGGCACTCGCAGGGGTGCTGGCTGAGGATAAGCTCGAGGGTGGTGCGGCGGACGTCATCGAGCGTGGCCGAGCGGGTGGTCACCTTCATGCCCTCGGCGACGGCCGTGGTGCAGGCGGTGGGCAGGCCGCGCATGCCCTCGATTTCCACGATGCACATGCGGCAGCCGCCGTAGGCCTCCAGGTCCGGGTGCCAGCAGAGGGAGGGGACGTAGATGTCGTTCGCCAGGGCGGCTTCCAGGACGGTGGTGCCGGCTTCGGCGGTGACGGTCCGGCCGTCAATAGTAAAGGTGACCATGCTCATACTCGACTCCCCTTACTCCTGGTTCTCCGCCTTCTTCTTCTTGGGGGGCGGCGCGGTGACGGGGACCGGTTCGGACGGGGTGGCTATCGTCTCGCCGGAGACCCTGGCGACGGAATCGAAGGGGCAGACATCGAGGCAGGTGCCGCACTTGACGCACTTGTCCTGGTCAATGATATGGACCATGCGCTTATCGCCGGTGATGCAGGAGGTCGGGCAGTTGCGGGCACAGATGCCGCAGCCCTGGCACTTGTCCTGGAGGATGTAGTAGTTGGTGAGGGCGGTGCAGGCCTTGGCCGGGCAGCGTTTCTCGTTGATGTGGGCCTCGTACTCGCTGCGGAAGTAGCGGAGGGTGGTCAAAATGGGGTTGGGCGCCGTCTGGCCGAGGGCGCAGAGGGCGCCGGCCTTGATGTTCTTGCCGAGGGACTCCAGCAGGGGGATGTCCTCCGGGACGCCCTGGCCGGCGCAGATGCGTTCCAGGATATCCAGCATCTGCTTGGTGCCGATACGGCAGGGCACGCACTTGCCGCAGGACTCGCTCTGGGTGAAGGAGAGGAAGTAGCGGGCGACGTCCACCATGCAGGTGTCCTCGTCCATGACGACCATGCCGCCGGAGCCCATCATGGAGCCGGCCGCGGCGAGCGATTCATAGTCCACGGACTGGTCCAGGGAGCTCTCCGGGAGGCAGCCGCCGGAGGGGCCGCCGGTCTGGACCGCCTTGAACTTCTTGCCGCCGGGGATGCCGCCGCCGATATCGAAGATGATGGTGGACAGCTTGATGCCCATGGGGACCTCGATGAGGCCGCTGTTGGAAATCTTGCCGGTGAGGGCGAAGACGACGGTGCCCTTGCTCTTCTCGGTGCCGGTGCCGGCGTACCAGGCGGCGCCCCTGGCGATAATCTCCGGCACGGTGGCCAGCGACTTGACGTTGTTGATGTTGGAAGGCTTGCCCCAGAGGCCGGAGGTGGCCGGGAAGGGCGGGCGGGAGCGGGGCATACCGCGCTTGCCCTCGATGGAGGCCATGAGGGCCGTCTCCTCGCCGCAGACGAAGGCGCCGGCGCCTTCCTTGACGTGGATGTGGAGGCTGAAATCCGACCCGAAGATAGTTTCCCCGAGGAAGCCCTTTTCCTCCGCCTGAGCGAGGGCGAGGCGGACGCGCTTGACGGCGAGGGGGTACTCCGCGCGGATGTAGATGTAGCCTTCCGACGCGCCGATGGCGTAGGCGGCGATGGCCATGCCCTCGATGACGGTATGGGGGTCGCCTTCCATGGTGGAGCGGTCCATAAACGCGCCGGGGTCGCCTTCATCGGCGTTGCAAATCATGTACTTCTGGTCGCCCTTGGCGTCATGGCAGAAGCCCCACTTGGTGCCGGTAGGGAAACCGGCGCCGCCGCGGCCGCGGAGGCCGGAGGCCTTGACCTCGTCAATGACCTGCTCCGGGGTCATCTCCGTGACGGCCTTCTTGAGGGCGTCGTAGCCGCCGACGGCGATGTAGTCCTCGATGCGCTCCGGGTTGAGGCGGCCGCAGTTGCGGAGGATCAGGCGCTGCTGCATGGAGTAGAACTTGATATCACCGTAATTGGCGACGGCCTCGCCGGTGACGGGGTCCTTGTAGAAGAGGCGCTCCACGGGCTTGCCGTCCCGGAGGTGGGATTCGACAATCTCCCGGGCGTCCTCCGGGGTGACGTGGGTGTAGAAGGTGCCTTCCGGCTGGACGATGGCGACGGGCCCCTGCTCGCAGAAGCCGTGGCAGCCGGTGTAGTCCACGGTGACGCCCGCCAGGCCGAGCTCGCGCACGGCCTTGGTGAGGGCCTCGGTGATTTCAAATGACTGGCCGGAGACGCAGCCGGTCCCCTGGCACACATAGATGGTCCGTTCCGTCCCGCTATTCATGTTTCACGTAATCTCCCAGTACTTCCGCCACCTTCTTGGCCGTCATCTTGCCGTGGGTGGCACCGTCAATGGTAATCGTCGGCGCGAGGGCGCAGGCCCCGATGCAGGCGACGGTCTCCAACGTATATTCCTGGTCCTCGGTGGTCTCACCGGCCCTGATGCCGAGGCGGGTCTCCAGCTCGTTGAGCACCTTGCTGGAGCCGCGCACGTGGCAGGCGGTGCCCCGGCAGACCCGGATAATCTTCTTGCCGAGGGGCGTGAGCTTGAACTGGGCATAGAAGGTGGCGACGGCGTAGACGCTGCTGTTGGACATACGGAGGAAGTCCGCAATCTCCTGCATAGCCGCGGCGGGCAGGTACCGGAAGGCCTCCTGGGTCGCCTGTAAAATGGGGATGAGCTCGTGCTCCTCGCCGTTGAAGCGTGAGAAAATTTCCTTCAGTTTATCCTGAACGTCCGCTTTGGTCAACGTATCCTTAGCCAGGGTGATCACCTCCTGATTTACTGAGCCGCACCAGCCGCCAGACGATGGCTTCGCAGAGATTGTGGATGTCATCGTTGGTGAGGTAGTCCGAGACGGTGCTATCGAACAGGATGCTGGCTTCCGGCGGAAACTCGTCGTCGCCCTTCCAGAGGACGTAGGTGAGGGGGACACGGGGAAAGACCGGGAAGGTGACGGCGACATCGCCGTAGTCCGCCGGGGTGCCGCCGATCCGGGCGGCGGCGGCGGCGAAGCGCTCCGGCGCCCGGCCGAAGTTGGCGACGAGGGGCCGCGTGGTGCGGGTGGCGAAAACGCCGACATAATTAAGGCCGTCGGGGAGCTCCTGATAGGTAATGAGCTGGCCGGTGAGGGGAGCGCCGGAGGCGCGGGTGAAGTAGTCCAGCACGAGGATGGCATCCTTGGCAGAGAGGGCCGGGCCGCCGTCCGCGGCGGCAACCTCGCCGGCGGGGAGGGTGATGCGGCAGGTGCGGTCCAGGTAGGGGAGGACGGCGGTGTGGCTGGCGGCGTCATACGCGGCGCCGGCCTTGCGGCACTGGTCTTGGAGGTCAGGAAATTCGGCCAGCTTCTTGCGGGCTATCTCGATAGCGAGCTCGTTGGCGTAGTCCCGAACGTTTGTTTCCGGCGCGATGGGGTTGCGTTTCGTCATCGGTTCACACTTCACCGGGCGGGGCCGTCCGACCCCGCCCGGCAGCTGTCCGGTTTGCCGCTGGGCAGACCGGGCTAGATATCCAGCCAGGAATCAGAGTAGAGCGATTGGCCGAGGAGCACCCTGGCGGTTTTCACGTAGTTCTGCTTTTCCTTGTCCAGGGAGCCGAGGTCAACGTCTTGCCCGTCCATGACATTATACACCAGGTCCACGATGTCCTGCCGCTGGCCGCGGGCAATGGCGATGAGGTCTTTATCAAAGGCGTCCACGATGGCGGAGTACATCCCGTTGCGGCCGAGCATGATCATGTAGGTGCGGTTGAGCCAGGGCCGCAGGTGAGCGGGGGCGCCGTTGGAGACGTTGGAGAGCCCGCAGGTGGACTTGCAGCCGGGGGCGATATCCGCGAGCATGGCCATGAACTCGACGCAGGCCTTGACCTGGTTGATTTCCACGGAGACGGGGGAGGCGATGGGGTCAATCCAAATCTTCTCGTTGGGGATGCCCATCTCGTTGGCCTTGTAAACGAGGTCCACGGTGTGCATGGCACGCTCGTTGACATCCCGGGGCATACCGTCATCGCTCCAGAGGAGGCCGATCATATCGGCATCGTACTTCTTGGCCATTTCCAGGCCGCGGCCGACGCGGCTGGACTGGAGGGAGACGGAGTTCATGAGGGCCGGCCCCTGGCGTACCTTGAGGCCGGCCTCCATGGCATCCATATTGGTGGTATCGAGAGCAACCATCTTGTCCGTGACGGCCTGGACGGTCTGGACGACCCAGGACATGAGTTCGTCGCCGCCGCGGCGGGCCGGGCCGATGTTGAGGTCAATGAGGTCAACCCCGGCCCCGGTCTCGTCCTTGGCCATGGCCTCGATGGGCGCGGCGTTCTTTTCCCGGAGAGCCGGCCCGAGCGTCTGCGAGATGACGTTGAGGTTTTCACCAATAAGAATCATCAGAACCCCCTTACGCTTTCCAGGACTTCAGGAAGGCCGGCAGGTGGGCGGCTTCCCTGGGTCCGACGAGGATTTCCCAGCCGGGGAGCTCTTCTTCCAGGCCGCCGCTCTCGGCGGCGATGTAACCCGGGATGATGAGCTTGCGGTGCTTTATTTTGTCCTCCATGCCGCTCTTCTTGATGGCGGGCCCGATGATGTCCGCCGAGAACTTGCCGGCGGCCCAGGAGGTCATGACGGAGAGGCCCTCCGTGTCCTTAACGTAGAGCCAGGCGGGAACCTTGGAGTTCTCTATCTCCCCGGAGACGATGAAGTAGGTGAGGGAGAAGTTGGAGGTGACGAGGAGCGGGGAGTTCTCGTCCGGGTTGTTGATTTCGTAGATGCCCTCCGTGGTGGCGAGCGGGCGCTGCGGGTCCGTGTAGATGTTGAGGCGGGCGACGAGCAGCGGGAAGAGGGATTCGCCAGCGAAGTCCGAGAGGACGATGATGCCGCCGTACTTGGCGATGAACATCACCGCGATCATGGCTTCCTTCATGGGGTCGTCGGTCATCTCCGCGGGGAAGGTGATGGTGGGGTAGCCGACGAGCTTGTTCTTCTTGACGAGGGCGGCGTTGCGGATGATTATCTGGTCCTCGAAGGCCTGCTTGACATCACGGGAGCCGGAGTCAATGACGAGGCCCTTGATGCCGGCGGCATCCAGCTTGGCGGTGAGCTCGGCGAGGTCATCGAGGCCATCACCCTTGACGCCGATGGGGCAGCCGGTCTCCTTGGCGAGCTCGGCGACCTTGTCCACGTTGTCCTTGGTGGCGGCGTAGAGGAGGGGTTTGCGCTCCTTGGCGACGTTGGCGGCGGCGGCGAGGACGTCCGCGTTCTCGCTCATGAGGATGAGGACGGCGTCCGTCTTGCCCATGACCTTCTCCACGAAGGCGGCGAACTTGGCGGCATCGCCGGACTCCGCCTTGAGCGCGGCGAGCGGGGAGGAGAGGGTGAGGCCGACGCGCTCGTACTGGAGGTCGGTGAGCTTCTTGAGGCGGGCGTCCACCTCGGCATCGTCCATGGTGTCCTTGATGAGGAGGGCGATGCCGGGCTTGTTAACGAAGGTTTTCTCGTGGCGGAACATGACCGTTTCGCCGCCGATCTTGAGGGCCGCCTCGCCGGTGCCGACGGTGACGGGGAGGATGGGCGGCGCGGAGGCCTCGGAGAGCTTGGATTTGGCTTCCTCGGAGACGTGCGGGCACTTGGCCAGCTCGGCCTTGCCGGCGGCGAGCGCCATGGCGAAGGCGAGACAGGTGGGCACGCCGCAGTCACCGCAGTTGGTCTTGGGCAACAGCTTGAATATCTCGATTCCGGTAAGTGGCATTACTGTTCTCCTTTCCTGGCCGTTTTCAGCGGATAGCCGGGGAGAATTCCTCCTGCGTTATCCAAGGATCGGGTCCAACTTAAGCGCGGGGTGGTCTTTTTCCTGGAGGAAGGGAAGAATCTCGTCTTCCGTGATGCCGACGGTCTCATCGGCGATGCGGTCCAGGAGGTCCGGCACGCCCAGTTCCTCGGCGCGTTTCTTAAAGCGGTCGCCGATTTCTTCCTTGAGAATCTTGGGCATCCAGACCATGCGGAGGAGCCCGCCTTCGGCGGCGAGGAACTTCCGCTGGGTGATGTTGTACTTGCCGTGGCCGACGAAGCCGGGGGTGCTGAGACCGCCGCCGATGGTGCCGGCCAGGGTGGTGAACTTCATGCCGCAGGGGGTTTCACCGGTGTAGTCACGGTTGACCGTCATGATGCCGTTGCACATGGGGAGCACCGCGGCGATGGCTTCGCAGCAGCCGCAGGTGGTCATGGGGTCATTGACGATGGAGTAGAAGTTGTAGTGGTCAATCTTGCCGCGGGAGGCCTGGAGGACGAACTCGTTGACGCCCTTCCACTGGCCGAGTTTCTGGTCAATGGTATCGCCCTTGGGGACCGGCTGGTTGGGGCCGGTGGGGTTGATCTCGTAGGCGGCCTTGCAGTCCATCCAGTTGTAGGAGCCGCAGAGGCCGGTGCGCTCCGGGCTGATGACGCAGACGTGGCTGGGAGCGAAGGACTGGCAGAGGGTGCAGGAGTAGTAGATGTCCGTGGTCTCGTCCGTCATGCCCTCGATGCGGGCATCGCGCTGGTGGTAGACCTCGCGGGCTTTCTCGAGCGTCTCGTCCACCTTGGCCGAGTCCGTGAAGATGGTGACCTGGATTTTATCAAAGATGCGTCCGAAGTCCTGGTGGAGCTTGGCATGGAGGATGACGCCGATGTGGTCCAGGGTAAAGCCTTTCTCCACGGCCTGCTTGCTGACGCGGATCCAGGCGATATCACGCTGGCCGATGTGCATGACGCCCTGGGCGTAGTTGATGAGGTGGTGAATCTGGCGCTCCAGGATAGGTTCGTAGTCTTCCTGCATCTGGCGGCCGGCGACCTCGACGGCGATGGCGATGGGGAGGCGGGAGCCGGCTTCGATGTCGCCGATATTGGGGCCGACGACGGTAACCTTGCCGTCCTCGACGTCGTCCATGTTCTTGGAGGTGACCCATTCCACCATGTGGGTGCGGCCGCCGCCGGCTTCGAGGTAGATATCATCACCGCGGACGCGCTCGCCCTCGAAGGCGGGCCCGAAGGCGACGGGGATGGGAATTTCCGTCACGTTGACCTTGAGACCGCGGACCTCGATGGCCTTGGAGACGATCTCGTCGTGGGGAACGTTGGAGACGACGTGCTCGTAGGTGGTGATGCCGGTGGGAAGAATCTGGGGGATGGGGGTGTCCGCGATGACGGGGAAGCCCCAGTTGATGGCGCCGGCGCCGTTAGCGTACCACTCGTCGGTGACATCGCCCATGGTCATGGCGAAGGCGAAGACGCGGTCCTTGTTGTAGATAAGTATCTTGCGGTAGTCGCCGGGTTCGATGCCGCCGAAGGACATGGCGGCGCGGGTAGCGAAGCCCATGGCGAAGACGGTGGCGCTGGTATCCGGCCCGAAGGAGACGAGGCGAGTGCCCCAGCCTATCTGGACGCCGGCTTCGACGAGCTGTTCCGAGAAGCGCTTGCCCTGGTGCTCGCCGGCCATGAAGACGTAGAGGTTCTTCTTCTGGAGCTCGTGGGCGATATCAGCGGCAATCTCCGGGGTGGGGGCGGCGCCGAGGATGGCGGCGAAGCCGGGGGCGGTGCCGTCCACGAACTCCACGCCGCGCTTGCGCATGATGACATCGTCAGCGGCGCCGAGCCAGATGTTGTCATCCGTGACGTCCTCACCGAGGAGGTAGAAGTCCTTGTTTTCCAGGTAGCGGATGGCCTCGATGATTTCCTCCGCCCAGAAGGTAATCATGCCGGCATCAAGGGCCGGGCCGAGGTAGGGCAGGTGGTGCTCTTCCTTGACGAGCGGGGGCAGGAGGGCCTTGCACTTCTTGAGGACGGCCTCCATGTCACCGAGCTTTTCCACCTTCATGCCGGAGATGCCGTAGATGATGGGCAGGTAGTAAGCGGTATTGGGGAAGCCGACGGGTTCATTGGCCCCCCACTTGTCCATGGCTTCCTGCCATTTCTTTTCTGCACGGTCAACTATCTTGTGAGCACCGCGGATAGCTGCCGAGGCGATTATTTTAGACATTCGTCAATTCCTCCTTGATGTTCGGCAGGGCTAGCCTTCCAGTTCCCGCCGCATCTCCATATCGTAGAGTACCCGCTCGCGGGCCTTATCAATGCCGAGGGCCTTGCGCTTGGCATCAATGTGCTCAATCATCTTGTGGGCGGCCTTGACGGGGTCGCGTTCGAAGTCCCACATGCCGCCGTACATCTCTTCCATATCCTTGAAGAGGTGGTCAGTGAAGATGGGGCTGCCGCCGGTGGGGAAGGTGGTGCCGAAGACGGTGTAGACGCCGGAGGAGACGAAGTACTGGCCGATGGAGATGGCCTTTTCGCTCATCCACTCCGGGGCGGCACCGGCCGCGGGGAGTTCACTGATGTCATCACCGAGGCCACCGTCCTTGACGACGGCGGTGGCGGCGATGAGGATGCGGCTGTTGTCCACGCAGGAGCCCATGTGGAGGACGGGCGGGATGCCGACGGTCTCGCAGATTTCGGTGAGGCCGGGGCCGCAGAACTCCCTGGCGGCTTCCGGCACCATGAGGCCCTGCTTGGCGGCGGCCATGGCGGCGCAGCCGGTGGAGAGGACGAGGACGTCGTTCTTGATGAGCTCCTTGATCATGAGGATATGGTCGCTGTCATGGGTGGTGCGGGCGTTGTTGCAGCCGACGACGCCGGCGAGGCCGCGGATGCGGCCGTTGATGATGTTCTCGTTGAGGGGGCGGTAGGAGGCGCGGAAGAGGCCGCCGAGGAGGTAGTTGATGGTCTCATGCGAGAACCCGGCGATGATGGGGGTCTTGACCTTGGGGATGCGGACCTTGTTGGGGTCCCGGTTGGGGTAGTTGTCAATGGCGGTCTTGATGATGGTCTTGGCGGATTCACGCGGGTTGTGTTCATCGAACTGGAGGAAGTTGGCGCCGGTAATCTTGGCGCGCTCGTCCGTGTTGATGAGCTTGGTGTGGTAGCAGGTGGCGACTTCCTGGAGGCCCTGCATGATGCACTGGACGTCCACGACCATGGCTTCCACGGCGCCGGTGATGAGGGCGAGCTCCTGCTGGAGGTAGTTGCCGGCGATGGGGATGCCGTGGCGCATCATAATCTCGTTGGCGGTGCAGCACATGCCCATGAGGTTGATGCCCTTGGCGCCCTTGGACTTGGCGTACTCGATGAGCTCGGGGTCATGGGCTTCGACGGCGAGCATCTCGGCGAGGGCCGGCTCGTGGCCGTGGATGATGACGTTGACCTCATCCTCCTTGAGGACGCCGAGGTTGATTTCGCTGAGCATGGGGGTGGGGGTGCCGAACATGCAGTCCTGGATCTCGGTGGCGATCATGCTGCCGCCCCAGCCGTCCGCAATGGCGGCGCGGGAGCCCTGGAGCATGAGGTTCTTGTAGTTCTGGTCCACGCCCATGTGGGTGCGGTGC
This sequence comes from Dehalococcoidales bacterium, assembly GCA_034430495.1. GTDB lineage: Bacteria > Chloroflexota > Dehalococcoidia > Dehalococcoidales > RBG-16-60-22 > DAOUEG01. The sequence goes on along the minus strand of DAOUEG010000024.1, from coordinate 22,241 downwards.
ATCATCTCGACGATCTCGCGGTCAATGCCGCGGGGGTAGACGCCGAGGTCGCGCCAGATCTGTTGCCGCTTGAGCGGGGCGAGCTTGGCGAAGACGAGCTCGCCGGACTGCTTGCCGAACTCGGCCTCGCAGAGGTTGGCGATATCGACGGCGATTTCCTGGTTGGAGCGGTCGCCGATTTCGACGCCGAGGTCGAGGGCGAGCTTGAGGAGCTTCTGCTCGTCAATAATCTGGAAGTCCTTGGTTTTACCCTGGGCCATGAGCTTGAACGCCTCGACGACGCGGCGGCCGTGGTCGCTGTGGGCGGCCGAGCCGGCGGCGATCATGCGGGTGAACTGGCGGGCGGCGATGGTCTCGGCATCAGCGCCGCAGAGTCCGACGCGCTTCTTGTGCTCCTCCGGGGTTTCCACCTTGCCCTTGGGGAGGGGGATGCGGCAGGGGCCCATGGAGCAGTGCTTGCAGCAGGCGCCGTCCGCGCCGATGGGGCAAGGCTTCATGGTTTCGGCGCGGCTGAACACGGTGGAAACGCCTTCTTCGCTGGCCTTGGCCAGGAGTTGCAGGGAAGCCTCGTCAATGCTTTTGGCTTTCGTTTCTTCTGCCATTTGTGTGTAACCTCTCTTATTTGGCGGTCAGGTCAGCAATCATGTCCCTGACCAGTTTTATTGCGTCCGGGTGCCGCATGATGAGGACGTCGGCCCCGGCGAGGAGGAGGACCATGGCGGACATGGCCTCCAGGAGGATGCCGCGGCGGGCGGAATCGCCCATCTTGGGGTCTTCCGCTTCCGCGAGCTTGGCTTCCTTGGACTTCCAGGTCTCCTTGGCGATGTTGCAGACGATGGGGAACTGGAGCTTGGTGTCCTGCTGGGTGAGGGCGGCCATGCGCATGCGTTCCATGACGGAGTAGCAGTATTCGATGCCGTAGCCGATGCTGCTACTGGTGGGGTCCATGATGAGGGACGCGTCCGGCACGCCGAGGTTGCCGAGCAGGATGTTGAGCTGCTTGGCGAGGTTGATATCAATGGGGCTGGAGGCGATGCAGGTGTGCTTGTAAGCGATGGCCGCGGCGCCGATCTTCTTGTGGTCGGCTTCTTCCAGCGGGCCGAGGATGAGCTTCTTGTCCTGAACCGCTTCCGCCACCTGGCGGAGGACCTCCGTGTCCTTGTCATGGTTGGCGGTGCCCCAGACGATGAGGGGGACGTCCACGGCGCTGGCGACCTTCTTGACGACGGCGGCGGCTTCCTCCGCGGGGCGGTCCGAGCCGTTGGGGTCCGTGCTGATGAGCTGGAGACAAATCATCTCCGCGCCGTAGTCCTTGATGCACTTCTGGGCCCAGGCGACGGGGTCATCCGTAACGCCGGCGAAGGGAGCGAGAGCGGCGTCCGCCCATTCATCAGGGGGCTCGTCATAGACTTCCATGGCGATTTTCGGCAGGTTGGGCATTTCGCCTTCGAAAAGGTAGAACGGGTAGGCCGATTCCCCGCCGACGGTGACGGCCGTGTCACCGCTGCCCAGTGTGATGGGTTTTATCTTGCCACTGTAGGCTGTCTTTGGAATCTCAAAAGCCATATTACCTCCTTTTCTCAGGCCGGATTCTTGCGTTTTTCGCTGCCAAACCAGTCATCGTTGTACCAGTAGCGCTCGCCGTTCCGAAGGTACTTGAGCTGTTCGGCCCGGTCCGCCAGCTTCTGGCGCCACTTGCCGGCGTCTTCCCCGGTGGGGATGCCGGGGTCATAGGTCTCGGCGAGGATGGAGACCTCGCCGCGTCCCGGCGCCTCCTTCTTGACTGTCTTGTAATCCATCTTCCTCTCCTTTCAAACGTCAGGGCGGGTTGGAAAAGCGTTTTTGTTATGTCAGACCGTTGGCCACCTTGGCGGCGCGCACGGTGTTTACCATGAGCATGGTGATGGTCATGGGGCCGACGCCGCCGGGGACAGGCGTGATGGCCTTGACCTTGGGTTCCACTTCCTTGAAATCCACGTCACCGGCGAGGATGCGCTTGCCCTCGGCAGTGGTGCCAATCTGGTTGACGCCGACATCAATGACGTAGGCGCCTTCCTTGACCATGTCGCCCTTGATGTAGTTGGCGACACCGACCGCGGCGATGAGGATATCCGCGCGGCGGGTGTGGAAGGCGATGTCCCTGGTGCGGGTGTGGCAGATGGTGACGGTGGCGTTGGCGCCGGGGCCCTTCTGGATGAGCATGTTGGCGATGGGCTTGCCGACGATGTTGCTGCGGCCGACGACGACGACCTCCGCCCCCTCGATCTTGGCACCGCTGCGGATGAGGAGTTGCTGGATGCCGGCGGGAGTGCAGGGGAGGTAGTCCGGCTCGCCGATCATGAGCTTGCCGACGTTGACCGGGTGGAAGCCGTCCACGTCTTTCCTGGGGTCAATGGCGTAGAGGACCTCTTCCTCGTTGAGGTGCTTGGGCAGGGGGAGCTGGCAGAGGATACCGTTGATCTTGGGGTCCTTGTTGAGCTTGTCAATGAGGGCCATGAGCTCTTTTTGGGTGGTCTCGGCGGGCAGGTCATGCCGCTCCGAGTACATGCCCAGCTCCTTGCAGGTCTTTTCCTTGGCGCCCACGTAGACCTGGGAGGCGGGGTCCGCGCCGACGAGCACCGTGACGAGGCCGGGGACGATGTTGTGCCTGGCTTTGAGCTCGGCGATTTCCACCTTGAGCTCTTCGCGGATCTGCTTGGCGACTTCAGCGCCTTTAATGAGTTCTGCCATGGTAGTCCGTCTTCCTCCTCAATTACTAGCGGTAGTATCCTGGGCAAACTGGGCCGGAGAGACTTCCTGCGCCTGGCGGGCGTCCTCCGGCAGATTGATGACAACCTTTTTATTATAATCCGTAAAGAGCATCGAGCCATCACTGGTGAGGGAAATATCCGAGAAGGACGGGTCGTCCATGAAAGCGCCGGCGGACCCCAAATCCATTTCCACGTGACTGGTGACCTTAAGGAAGCGGAGAGAATCCGCGGCAATCCAGGCGGTGTAGCTGACGTTCCGGTAGACCTGGGTAATATCGCCGAGGCGGGACCAGTCTATGCCGGCGCCCTGGGGCGCGTCCCGCCGGGCCATGGCGAGGAGCTGGTCCGCGTTGGGGACGACGTTGATGACGTAGCAGTCCGTGCCGTCATAGCTCTCGTTGCGGAGGTAGCTGACCGAGGCAGGGAGGCCGAACATGCGGACCTCGTTATCGAACAGGCGGGTGCTGAAGAGATCAAGGACGCTGTCCGTCACGGGAACCTTGTACCAGGGCAGGTCCGGGATGGTGACGAGGTGGACGTAGAGGTAGTCCGCGTAGAGGTAGGTATCAACGTCGAGCTGCATCGGGGAGAGGCCCGAGGACGGATTCGTGGGGGTGATGCCAATGCCGAGGGTAATCTGCGCCCGGCCGTTCTCCCGGTCCGAGAGCATGGTGGCGTTGAGGGAGGAGGCCGATGAGGCGAGGCTGGACTGGTCGCCGCTGGAATAAGCCCCGGTGGAGACGTAGGTGCCGGTGAAGCTGAACGCCTGGAGCACGTTATCCACGGCGGCGGCGACAATATCGCGGACGTTCTGGTCCGTGAACTGCGCGGGGTCCTTGGGGAGGCTGGCGGCGGTGCCGCCGCAGCCCGCCAGCACCGCGAGGAGGACGAGGGCGGTGGCCGGGACGAGCAGGTTTTTCAGCAGTTTACGCAAATTTGTTCGTTTCCCTTTCTTACGAGACGGTCGCCTCGCTGGGGCTGAGCAGTCGGTCCATGAGGGCGTTGACGGCGGTGACGGCCGGGGAGGTATCCGGGAGGTCGTAGAGGGCGGTCTGCTCGAGGTCGGCGCGGTTGAGCTCGTCGTCGGCGGGGACGATGGTGGCGTCGCTCAGTTCGAGCCGCTCCATCTCCTGCGCCAGCAGCGGGTCAATCTTGCCGCCGGGGGCCATGTTGATAATAAGCGTCTCCCGTTTGACGATAAGCTTGAGCTCCCGGACGAGGTCGCGGACGCGGGCGACGGCGCGCAGGCCCTTGATGGAGTGGTCCGAGACGAGCAGGAGCTCGTTGATGTTCTGGGTGGTGCGGCGGCTGAGATGCTCCATGCCGGCCTCGTTGTCCATGACGACGTAGCCGTAGTTGCCGGCCCACTCGTCAATGAGCTTGCGGATGACGACGTTGGGGTAGCAGTAGCACTCCGGGCCCTCGCCGCGGCCCATGGTGATGAGGTCCAGACTCTTGCTCTCCGTGATGGCGAGGTTGAGCTGGTACTCCAGGTAGCTCTCCTTGGTCATGCCGGCGGGGATGCCGAGCTTGTCACCCTGGAACGAGTTGAGAATCCTGCCGACGGTCTGGTGGACTTCCAGGCCGAGGTTTTCCGCGAGGTTGGAGTTCGGGTCGGCATCCACGGCCAGGACCGAACCCAGCTGGTTTTTCAGGATATAGCGGATAACGAGACTGGTGATGGAGGTCTTGCCGGTGCCGCCCTTGCCGGCGACTGCGATATTAATGCTCACTGCGGTATCTTCAATCCTTCCGTGCGTATCCCACCCCCGGCGGAGCGCCGGAGGTGGGAGGCTGTTACCTCTATTCTATTGTAGCACGGGAAGCCCGAGCCTAGAAAAGTCCCTGCACCTTGCCGGTGGCGGTGTCCACGTCCACGCGGCGGAGGGCTGGGTCGGACGAAGTGCCGGGCATGAGGGTGATGGTGCCGGCCATGGGGCAGAGGAACTTGGCGCCGGAGTAGATGAGGACATCCCGGACCGGGAGGGTCCATCCCTTCGGCACGCCCTTGAGGGTCGGGTCGTGGGAGAGGGAGAGGTGGGTCTTGACCATCATGGTGGCGTACTCGTCGTACTTGGGGTCTTCCTCGAATTTCTTGGCCTTGGCTTCCGCCTCCGGGGTCCAGGAGACGCCGTCGGCGCCGTAGACCTCTTTGGCGATGGTCTCGACGCGCTGGCGGAGCTTCATCTCGTTGGGGTAGAGGAAGTGGAAGTCGTTCTCCTCCCCGGCGGCGTCCATGACGGCGTCGGCGAGCTCGAGGGCGCCGTCGCCGCCGTCCGCCCAGTGGGTGGAGACGGCGCAGCGGGCGCCGGCGGCCTCGGCGGCCTTGCGGATGATGTCATGCTCGGCCTTGGTGTCCGTGTGGAAGGCGTTGATGCAGACGACCGGGTTGATGCCGGACTTGCGGATGACGCCGATGAGGTGGAGCATATTCTCCACGCCCTTCTCGACGAGGTCGAGGTTCTCCTTGGTGTACTCCTCGGGGAGCTTGAGGCCGGCCACGACCTTGGGGCCGCCGCCGTGCATCTTGGTGGCGCGCACGGTGGTGGTGAGCACCGACACGTGCGGCTTGAGGCCGGAGTAGCGGCACTTGACGTTCCAGAACTTCTCGAAGCCGATGTCCGCGGCGAAGCCGGATTCCGTGACGTGGTAATCAAACATCTTCAGGCCGATGCGGTCCGCGATGATGGAGGACTGGCCGACGGCGATATTGGCGAAGGGGCCGGCGTGGACGAGGCAGGGGTTGTACTCCGCGGTGCACATGAGGGTGGGGTTGATGGCGTTGCGCATCCAGGCGGTCATGGCGCCGCCGACTTCCAGGTCGCCGGTGGTGACGGGCTTGCCGGTCTTGTCATAGGCGAGAGTAATCTCGTCCATGCGCTTGCGGAGGTCGGCCAGGTCATTGACGATGGAGAGCATGGCCATGAGCTCCGAGCCGACGGCGATGCCGAAGCCGGACTGCATGGTGTAGCCGTCCATGCGGCCGCCGAGGCCGATGACGATGTTGCGCAGGGCCTGGGCGCAGAAGTCCACAATCCACTTGAACTCGACGCGGGTGGGGTCAACATCGAGGCGGCGCATGCGGGTGAGGCGCTGGAGTTGCTCGTCCGTGTAGTTACGCTCGTGCTGCATGCGGGCGGTGAGGGCCACCATGGCCAGGTTGTGGGCGTTCATGATGTCGTTGATATCGCCGGTGAGGCCGAGGGAGTACTCCGTCATGGGGATGAGGAGGGCATTGCCGCCGCCGGCGGCGGTACCCTTGATGTTCATGGTGGGGCCGCCGGAGGGCTGGCGGAGCGCGCCGCCGACATTGATACCGCGCTTGCCGAGGCCTTCCATCAGGCCGCAGGACGTGGTGCTCTTGCCTTCACCCAGCGGCGTAGGGGTGATAGCCGTGACTTCAATGTACTTGCCATCAGGCTTGTCCTTGAGGCGCTCAATGACCTTGAGAAAGTCCAGCTTGGCAATCCGCCCGTACGGGAGCAGCTCGTCTTTCTGCAGGCCGAGTTTCTCACGCCAGTCGTCTGGCGCCGGCATGTTGGCTTCTGCCGCTTCGGAGATTTGCCAGTCCTTCATGTTGACTGCATCGTAAGCCACGTGGTACCTCCTTACTATTGCTCATGGCTTCCCCACGAGGTGGTGGGCGAGATCACTCTTTTGGGCCGGGAACATCAAGATTTTCCCGGTGTACCGCTATTCTGTTGTGTCCGGGTTCCTCCAGAGGGCGTTCAGGCCGCCGGTGCGCCGGAGGCTACCAGCTTGTCATAAATAGCCCGGACTTCCTTGACGGTGTCCGGGTTGGTCTCGAAGAGGGGCCGGTTGGCGAGGTCGGCCTCGTGGATGGCGGGGCTCAGGGAAATATAGCCGAGGACCTCCACGTCCGGCAGGTTGCCGGTGATGAAGGCGCGGTCCTCGTCCGAGCGAATCTTGTTGCCGACGACGGCCATATTGGTCACGCCGAGGTCGGCGGCGAGGTTGAAAATGGTGCGGGCGGTCTCGATGGAGCGCCGGCCCGGCTCGACGACGATAATCATCTTGTCCACGGCGCGGGTGGTGCCGCGGGAGAGGTGCTCGATGCCGGCCTCCATGTCCAGAATGACGACGTCCCTGGGCTGGAGGAGGAGGTGGGTGAGGAGCGACTGCACGAGCGAGCCTTCCGCACAGTAGCAGCCGGTGCCGCCGCGCTTGATGCGGCCCATAATCATGAGGCGGATGTTGCCCTTCTTCACGGAGTACTTCTCCGGGATGTCGTCCACCTTGGGACTGAGGTTGAAGAAGGAGCCCGAGGTACCCGGCCGCACGCCGACGCGCTCCTCGATGAGGTCGGCCATCTCTGAGATGGGGATGATGTTCTCCGGGTTGGGAAAACCGAGGGTGGAAGCGAGATTGGCATCAGGATCGGCATCAATGGCGGTGACGGTATACCCGGCTTCGGCGAACATCTGGGACAGGAACGCGGACAGGAGGGTTTTACCAACGCCACCTTTTCCGGTCACTGCAATTTTCATCCAAACGTCACCCGGGATAACCTGCTATGAAACGTACCGGGAGTGTTCGAGCCAGCGGAGACTACCCCGGCCCGGTCTGCGTGTTTAAGTGTAACGTACCGCCAGTGAAAAGTCAAGGAAGGGCGGTGCCCCGGGGATGCCCTCCGGGGGTAGGCGGCGTTTGTCATTTGCGGCGCGGTTGACTAGAATAAAGTGATAAAGCGAAAGGAGCCCGAGCCATGGCCACGGAAGTGTACCCCCGCTGCGCCCTCTGCCCGGTCAAAGCCTGTGAGAACCACGGCGCCGCCGCGAACGGCGAGCCGCCGTCCTTGGAGAAGACCCCGCCGTTCTGCGTGATGAAGCTGATGCCGGAGGTCTTCCCGGCATCATTGGAGGAGTACGATAAGCCGGAAACGGCGGACTTCGCCAAGAAGGCCTCCCTCCAGGAGGCGGAGTGCTACGAGAAGACGCCGGACGGCGTACGGACGCGGCTGCCGCGCATCGAGGAGCTGATACAGTTCGCGCGGAAGTGCGGCTATAAGACGCTGGGGCTGGCCCACTGCGGCGGCCTGGCCGAGGAGGCCCGGCTGCTGACCGGCATTTTGGAGAAAAACGGTTTCAAGGTGGTCTCCGTGATGTGCAAGGCCGGCGGGATACCCAAGGAGCGTATCGGAGTGCCGTCCGAGTGCAAGATAGCCGACCCGGACGAGTGGGAAAGCATGTGCAATCCCATCGCCCAGGCGATGGTGCTCAACAAGGCCAAGGTGGACCTGGCGGTGATGCTGGGGCTGTGCATCGGGCACGACACGCTGTTCATCAAGCACTGCGAGAGGCCGCTGACGGTACTGGCGGTGAAGGACCGGGTGCTGGGGCACAACCCGCTGGCGGCGCTCTACACGTCCGGCTCCTACTACCGGCGGCTGGCCAACGGGATAGAGTGACGGAGGCAGCGCCATGGCGATGATGGAGATAAGCGTGGTGCCGCTCGGCACCGGGTCCGCCTCGGTGAGCAGCTACGTGGCCGGGGCGGTGAAAATCCTGAAAAACGAGCCGGGCATCACCTACGAACTCACGGCGATGGGGACCATCGTGGTGGGGGACGCGGACACGCTGCTGGCGCTGGCCGGCAGGATGCACCGCTCGGCGCTGGCGGCCGGGGCCGTCCGCGTGGTGACGAGCCTGAAGATAGACGAGCGGACGGACAAACCGCTGACGATAGAGGGCAAGAAACGCGCCGTCAATGAGAAACTCGATTAACCCGTCCGGCCCGGGAGGGCCCGCCTAGCGGATGGACTCCGTCTACATCCTCATCCTGATGGTCACCGGCGCTTTCGCCGGGTTCACCGGCGGTATGCTGGGGCTCGGCGGGGCGTTCATCATGACGCCGGTCCAGTACGTCGTCTACACGAAGCTGGGCCTGCCGGACCACCTGGCGCTGATGGCCTCGTTCGGGACGAGCCTGCTGGTGGTATTGTCCACGGCCATCAGCGGGGCGCTGCGGCACCACCGGGCCGGGGCGGTCGTCTGGAAGGCGGCAATCGTCATCGGCATCGTGAGCTCGCTGGCGGCCTTCGGGGGCTCGACGCTCTCCGCCCACCTGCCGGGCCACGTGCTGCGCATCGCCTTCGGCATCGTTTTGCTGCTGGCAGGCCTCCGCATGGTGACGGCGGGCACGCCGCACGAGGCGAAGGGCACGGTGGACAACCCCTGGCTGTGGGGGCTGTGGGCGGTGCCCATCGGGCTGGTGAGCGGCGTCTTCGGGGTAGGCGGCGGCGTGGTGATGGTGCCGGTCTTCGTGCTGGCGCTCCGTTTCCCGGTGCACCGGGCGGTGGGGACATCGCTGGCGGTGATGATACTGGCGAGCCTCGGCGGCATCACCGGGTACATCGTCAACGGCCTTGGCGTGCCGGGGCGGCTGAGCTTCTCGGTGGGCTACGTGAATTTTACGTCGTGGATGCTGCTGGCGGTGCCGGCCGCGGCGATGGCGCAGGTAGGGGCGGCGGCGGCCCACAAGCTGCCGCGCAAGCCGCTGCTCTACCTCTTCATCGTCATCCTCGTCTTCATGAGCCTGCGGATGATGGGGGTGCTCGGCTGGCTTGGCTGGCACGTCTAGCACCGCGTATACTGAATAGGAGGAGGTGACCGCCATCTGGTTCGCGCTGGCCGGAATAGGGCTCTTCGTGGGAGGGTTCGGCACGCTCGTCGGTGTGGCGGGCGGCTTCATCCTCGTCCCCATCCTCCTCTTCCTCTACCCGAATGAAAGCCCCTCCACCCTGACGAGCATCACCCTGACGGTGGCCTTCTTCAACGCGCTCTCCGGCTCCATCGCCTACGGGCGGATGAAGCGGATAGACTACCGCTCCGGCATGGTCTTCGCGGGGGCGGCCATCCCCGGCGCCGTCCTCGGCGCCTATCTGGTGAACCTGCTCAACCGGGGGGCCTTCCAGTACGTCTTCGGCAGTATCCTCATCGTCGTGGCCGTCTACATGCTGTTCCGGCCGAGCAGCACGGCGCGGGGCGGCTTCCTCCAGAAATGGTGCGTGCAGCGCGAGGTGACCGACCACGCCGGGACGACGCACCGCTTTTCCTACAACCTGCCCCTCGGCATGGCGATAGCGTTCTTGGTGGGGACGGTCTCCGGGCTGCTCGGCATCGGCGGGGGCATCATCCACGTCCCGGCGCTGACGCAGGTGCTCTGCTTCCCGGTGCACATCGCCACGGCGACGTCCCACTTCATGGTAGCGGTGACGACGGTCTCCGCCATCGCAACGCACGTGGTGCAGGGGACGTTCACCGGGAACTTCGGGGTGCCGGCGGTGCTCTCCGCCGGAGCCGTCGTGGGGGCGCAATTCGGCGCGCGGCTCTCCAAGCGGGTCAGCGGCACGCTCATCGTGCGGCTGCTGGCGCTCGGCCTGATGGTGGTGGCGCTGCGCCTGCTGATATCACCGGTCTAGCGAACGTAATCTCGTGAAGGGTTGAGGTGAACATGGACATTAACATCACGATCCTGGCGGAAAACTCGGCGGCCCCGGGGGGCATCGGGGAGTGGGGCTTCAGCGCCTTGGTGGAGGCGGATGCGAAGCGGGTGCTCTTCGATACCGGGGCCGGCACGGCCGCGCTTATGAACGCGGCGACCCTCAAGGTGGATCTGGCGGGCATTGACGCCATCGTGCTGAGCCACGGCCACTACGACCACACCGGCGGCCTCTACGAGGTGCTCAACCACACCGGCCCGGTGACCGTCTACGCCCACCCGGACGTCTGGACGCCCAAGTACGGCAGCCTCGACGGCTCACCGCCGCGCTTCATCGGCATCGCGGTGCAGCGGGAGGCGCTCGAAGCCCGCGGGGCGACCTTCTCCCTCTCCGCCAAACCGCAGCGCATCTCCGACCACATCGTGACGACCGGCGAGGTGCCGATGGTCACGGAGTACGAGACGATCGAGGACTACCTCAAGGTGAGGCAGGGCGAGGCGCTCGAACACGACCCGCTGGCGGATGACCTGTCGCTCGTCATCGAAGCCGAGTACGGCCTGGTGGTGCTGCTCGGCTGCGCGCACCGGGGCGTCGTCAACAATTTGCTCCAGGCGAAGCAGGTGACCGGGCGGGAGGACATCTACGCGGCCATCGGGGGGACGCACCTCGTCCACGCCGGGCGGGAGCGGCTGGAGAGCACCGGCGGGGCGCTGCTGGAGCTTGGGGTGCGCTATCTCGGCGCGGCGCACTGCACCGGCTTCAAGGCGGCTGCCTACCTGAGCGAGGTCTTCGGGGAGCGGTTCTTCCCGGCCAACGCCGGTATGAAGCTGACGCTCCCCTTCCAGGAGTGAGCGCCGCCAGCCTCGCCGCGAAGGGGATTTGAGGGGCTCCTTTATTGACAATTAGGGGCTGCGTAGTAGAATATGAAGTTACTATGAAGCTCTTCGGCTCCTCCGGCATACGGGCCCCCTTCTCCGGCGACCTCCTTACGCTGGCGTACCGGGTGGGACTGGCGGTGGGCCGCACGCGCCGCAACGTGGTCATTGCCACGGACACGCGGACGTCCGGGGACGCCATGAAGCACGCCGTGAGCGCCGGACTGGCGGCGGCGGGCGCCCGCATCGCCGATGCCGGCATCGTGCCGACGCCGACGCTCGCCTACGTGACGCGGGAGTTCGACGCCGGCGTCATGGTGACGGCCTCCCACAACCCGCCCGAGTACAACGGGGTCAAGCTGCTCAACCCGGACGGGTCGTCCTACGGACCGCTCCAGCAGGAAGAAATCGAGCAGACCGTGGCCGTCACGCCGGAGGTGAGCGGCTGGGAGCACCTCGGGCAGACGGTGTCGTTCCCGGACGCGGCGGAGCTCCATACCGCCCGCATACGGGAGGATTTTCCCGATGAGTTGGACCTGCGGGTGGTCGTAGACTGCGGGTGCGGCGCGGCCTCGCTGGTGACGCCGGGGCTGCTCGAAAGCCTCGGCTGCGACGTCATCACCCTCAACTGCTACCATAGCGGCTTTTTCCCGCGCCCGGCCGAGCCGGTGGCCGATAATCTGCACGAACTCTGCGACACGGTCAGGGAGACCGGGGCGGCGCTCGGTATCGCCCACGACGGCGACGCCGACCGGATGATGGCCGTGGACGAGAACGGGCGGTTCGTGACCGGGGACCAGCTTTTGGGGGTCTTTGCCGCCGGGGAGGGCGTCCGCGACGTGGTGACGACGCTCGATGCCTCCATGGCCATCGAGGAGATGGGGCTGACGGTGCGGCGGACACGCATCGGCGACACGTGGGTCTCCGACGAGCTGCGCCACGGCGGGGACTTCGGCGGGGAGACGTCCGGCTGCTGGGTCTTTCCCAAGCTGTCCCTCTGCCCGGACGGTATCTACGCGGCGGCCTGCCTCGTGAGCCTCGCCAGCCGGAAGAAGCTCTCCGAGCTGGTGGCCGCGGTGCCGGCCTACCCGCTGCTCCGGGCGAGCGTGCCGGGACGGGTCGAATCCCCGGAAGATGTCGAGGCGGCGCTGGCCTATTTGAACCCCACCGCGACCGACCGGACCGACGGCGTGAAGCTCAGCTTCGAGGACGGGTGGCTGCTGGTGCGGCCGTCCGGCACCGAGCCGAAGGTGAGGCTCACCGCCGAGGCCCGCCGCGAGGCGCGGGCGCGGGAGCTGATGAATGCGGCCCGGGCCGCCCTGGCGACGCCGGCGGGAAAGGGAGCCCGCTCATGAAGATGGTCATCCTGGCGGCCGGGGAAGGGCGGCGGATGCGCCCGCTGACCGCCAACAAGCCGAAGGTGATGGTGCCCATCGCCAACCGGCCCATCGCGGAACATTTGCTCGTGGAGGCGCGGGAGGCCGGCGTCAAGGAGTTCATCTTCGTCGTCGGCTACGGCGGGGACTACGTGCGGGGTTACTTCGGCGACGGGGCGAAGTGGGGCGTCCGCGTGGACTACGCCGAGCAGCGTAAGCAGCTCGGCACGGCGGACGCCCTGCGTACCTTGAAGAGCGTGCTGCCGGAGCCGTTCCTCGTCGGCAACGGGGACATCATCGTCGGCAGGAAGGACATCGCGCGGCTGGTCAAGAGCAAGAAGCCGACACTCTCCGTCATCGAGGTGGAAAAGACCGAGGGGCTCGGCATCATCGAGCTGCACGGCAAGAAGGTCATCGCCATCCACGAGAAGCCGGAGACGCCGCCGAGCCGGATGGCCAATGCGGCGCTCTACTACCTCACGCCGGGGGTCTTCGACGCCATCGAACGGACGCCGAAGTCCGTGCGCGGCGAGTACGAGCTGCCGGAAACCCTGCGCCTCGTGGCCGAGGGGCCGGAGGGCCTCGATGCGCTGGTGCTCGGTGCGTGGCGGGACATCAGCTACCCGTGGGACCTGCTGGACGCCAATCAGGCCATCCTCGAAGGGCTGGAGCCGGTCGTCAAGGGCGAGGTCGAGGAGGGGGTGACGCTCCACGGGCCGGTGGCCATCGGCGAGGGGACGCGGGTGCGGTCCGGCGTCTACATCGAAGGGCCGGTCGTCATCGGGGACAACTGCGATATCGGCCCCAACTGCTTCATCCGCCCGGCCACCGCCATCGGCGACCGCTGCCACGTGGGCGCGGCGGTGGAGGTGAAGAACTCCGTGATTATGAACGGCACCAAGCTGCCGCACCTGAACTATGTGGGTGACAGCGTCATCGGGGAGAACTGCAACCTCGGCGCGGGCACGAAGATAGCCAACCTGCGGCTCGATAGGCGGAACGTCCGCATCCGGGGCCTCGACACGGGGCGGCGGAAGCTGGGCGCCATCATGGGTGACGGCGTGCAGACGGGTATCAACGTGTCCATCAACGTCGGCTGCATGATCGGGAACGACGTTTTCATCGGTCCCGGCCGCGCGGTGAGCGGCGATATCCAGTCCACTACGAGGTACTGTTGAGGAAAAAACCATGAAACAGGCAATCGTACTGGCGGCCGGAGAAGGCCAGCGACTGAGACCCTTCACCGTATCCCGTCCCAAGGCGATGCTGGCGGTGGCGGACAAACCGGTGCTGCACTACGTCATCGAGGCGCTGGCGGCCAGCGGCATCCGCGACGTCGTCGTGGTGGTGGGGTACCGGAAAGAGCAGGTCTATGATTACTTCGGCGCCGGCGAGGAGCTCGGGGTGAACATCCGCTACGTCGTCCAGGAGCACGCCCTCGGGACGGCCCACGCCCTGAAGCAGGCGGAAGAGCTGGCCGACGAGACGTTCATCGTGCTGCCGGGGGATAACCTCATCAACGCCGCCACGCTCAAGGAAATCATCGCCGGGGAGGCCCCGGCGGTGCTCGTGAAGCGGGTGGCGGACCCGTCCCGGTACGGGGTGGCCACGCTCGACGACGGCGGCATTACCGGCATCCAGGAGAAGCCGCCGGTGGCGGAGACGAACTACGCCAGCACCGGCATCTACCTGTTCCGCAAGGACGTGTTCCGCTACGCGGCGGACGTGCTCGACATTCCGGACGCCGTGAACGCCATGATAGCCGACGGCCTGGGCTTCCGGGCGGCGCTGACGGAAGGGCGCTGGCTGGACATCGTCTACCCGGGGGACATCATCACGCTCAACAACATCATCCTCCAGGACGTGCGGAACAGCGTAAGCGGGAACATCGAGGACGGGGCCGTCATCCGGGGCGAGGTGGTCATCGGGGCGGGAACGGTCATCCGGGCCGGCAGCCAGGTGCAGGGGCCGGTGGTCATCGGCTCCGGGTGCGATATCGGGCCCAACGCCTGCGTCAAGCCGGGGTCCAGCTTCGGCGATAACATCGTCATCGGGCCGTTCTGCTACGTGGAGAACAGCGTTTTCGGGGACGACGTCTCACTCGGACCGTCCTCGCTGGTGTGCAACTCCGTCATCGGCGCCGGGTGCGCCATCCAGGGCCGGTTCACGGCCACCGGCGCGCCGGGGCTGGCGGCGGCCTTCGCCGGGAGCGACGCCCGCGGCGAGGTCGGCGTCATCTTGGGGGACGACTGCGATATCGAGGCCAACGTGGCCTGCGAGGCGGGAACGGTCATCGGCAACGGCTGCCGGGTGCGGATGTCCAAGACCCTCAACGGCCGGCTGCCGGACAAGAGCATGGTGTACTAGCGACTATGTGCGGAATAATCGGCTACTGCGGCGCTCAGGAGGCCCAGCCCATCTTGCTCAACGGGCTGGCCCGGCTGGAGTACCGCGGCTATGACTCCTGCGGCATCGCCATCGTCAACGAGGAGCTGATGGTGTTCAAGGACGCGGTGCGGGTGCACCAGCTGGCAAAGCTGCTGCCGAAGAACGCCGGGACCATCGGCATCGGGCACACGCGGTGGGCCACCCACGGCGAACGGAACAAGGTGAACGCCCATCCCCACGCGGACTGCCAGGGGCGCATCGCGGTGGTGCACAACGGCACCATCAACAACTTCCGGGAGCTCCGGGAGCAGCTCACCGCCGAGGGGCACACCCTCGTCTCCGAGACGGACACCGAGGTGCTGGCGCACCTCATCGAGAAGCACTATAGCGGTGACTTCGTGGTGGCGGTGGAGAAGGCCCTGGCGGACGTGCGCGGGGCCTACACCATGATAGCCGTCATGGCGGGCGAGCCGGGTCTGGTGGCGGCCCGCAAGGATAGCCCGCTCATCATCGGCGTCGGCGACCGGGAGAATTTCATCGCCTCCGACGTACCGGCCCTGCTGGACTACACCGGCCGGGTCATCTACCTGGAGGACGACGACGTGGCCTACGTGACGCCGTCCTCGGTCAGCATCCAGCAGCACGGGAAGCCCGTCCAGCGGGCGGAGAACAAGGTGCAGTGGAGCGTCGAGGACGCCCAGAAGGGCGGCTACGAGCACTTCATGCTCAAGGAAATCCACGAGCAGCCCAAGGTCATCCGGGACACGCTGGGCGGCTACTTCGCCGCCGGCGAGGAGGCGCCGGCCGGCCGGCCGGGAGAGAGCGGGGAGCGGCTGCTTATCCTCGGCTGCGGGACGTCCTACCACGCCGCGCTGATAGGAAAGTACATCTTCGAGCGGCTGACGGGCGCGCCGGTGCGCGTGGAGCACGCCGACGAGTTCGTCTACAGCGGGCGGGTCTCCCCGCAGGAGCGGGCGCTCGTCATCACCCAGAGCGGGGAGACGCTCGACGCCCTCAAGGCGGTGCGCGTCCTCAAGGACGCCGGCTGCCGTGTCATGGGCCTCACCAACGTGGTGGGCAGCAGCCTGAGCCGCCAGGCGGACGAGGTGCTCTACACGCGGGCCGGGCCGGAGACGAGCGTGGCCGCCACCAAGAGCCACCTGGCCCAGATCATCGCCCTCTACTGGCTGGCCGTCGGCGGTTTCAAGGGGGACGCCGCCCAGCGCGAGTCCCTCTACGCTGGCCTGCGGCAGCTGCCGGTCAAGGTGCAGCAGGTGCTCGACGAGCAGGAGACGGTGATGGCGGTGGCCAAGAAGCTGAAGCGGTACCAGAGCCTGTTCTTCATCGGCAAGGGCATCAACCACCCGGTGGCGCTGGAAGGGGCGCTCAAGATGAAGGAGATTTCCTACGCCCACGCCGAGGGGTACGCCGCCGGGGAGCTCAAGCACGGTCCCTTCGCGCTGCTGGGGGAGGACACTCCGGTGGTGGCGGTGATGGCGCCGGACAACACCTACGAGCCGATGGTCACGAGCCTGAAAGAGATTAAGGCGCGGCACTCGCTGGTGGTGGCGCTGGCCGCCGAAGGCGACGATGACATCGCCGGGCTGGCGGACCTGCTCATCACGGTGCCGGCGGTGGACCCGGTGTTCACGCCGGTGGTGAACACGGTCGCCCTCCAGCTGCTCGCCTACTACGCCGCCCGCGAGCGGGGCTGCCCGATAGACTTCCCGCGCAACCTCGCCAAGACGGTGACCGTCGAATAACCTTCCCGCCTCACTATTTTCCCGAGAAAAATCGCTTCGGTCCTCCCTGTGCCTGTGGTAGAATAAGAGTGGCATGAGCATCAAGACGGTCGCCACCAACCGGAAGGCGTACCACAACTACCATATCAGCGACCCCGTCGAGGCGGGGATAGCGCTCACGGGGTCCGAGATAAAGTCCGTCCGGCAGGGGCGGGTGAGTCTCGGGGACGCCTACGTGCGCCCGGAAAAGGGGGAGCTGTGGCTCTACAACGCGCACATCGCGCGGTACGAGGCCGGCAGCTACATGAACCACGAGCCGACGCGGCCCCGCAAGCTGCTGCTCCACCGCAAGGAGATTACTACTCTGGCGAGCCAGGTAGCGGAGAAGGGGCTGACGCTGGTGGTGACCAAGGTTTACATTAAAGGGCACGTCGCCAAGGTGGAGATAGCCCTGGCCCGGGGCAAGAAACAGTACGACAAGCGGGAGGCTATCCAGCGCCGTGAAACGGAGCGGGAGCTGGCCCGAGCCGTGAAGAGACGGTAAGGTAAAGGAGGAAGGTAAAAACTTTCCTTGTGATACGTGGGGACGCGCGGGTTCGACAGGGAAAGTGTGCTACAGGATTGCAGGCTGAGGTGTCACCGCCCTCATTAAACAGGTGGCAAACAACAACTGCCGAACCAGAAATGGTTGCAGCCTAAAACAGGTTGCCATCCAGCCTGACCCCACCCCGACGGGTCAGGGCCTGGGTGCCGAAGAGCCGGGGTGCCGTTGCTCTGACGCCGATGGGAGTGACGAAAGAAACATCGGCTGGTCCGGATTGACTCGGTCGGTTGAGGCAAGCCGGGCAAGACAAAAGAGCCGACTAAACCTGTAGGATATCCTGGGCAGCTTTTTCTGGACGGGGAGTTCAACTCTCCCCCGTCTCCAGAAGAAAATGAGAGCCCCCGGTGTGGAGTCGGGAGGCTCTCAACTTGTCATTCACTCCGAGAGACGTATAATCAGCCCAGCAAAAAAGACTTCTAATTGGATCGAGAACCGCCATATCATTACTTGAGACCATGAAAGCGAACGGTCCATAAAATGGCGTTTCAACCAGTACGATATTAACTACGTGTTTTCTGCGATTTCTTTCCCCTTGGGAACGACAACGATGCCGTTGTCCGAAATGGTGAAGCCTCTTCGCTCATCGGCCCGCCGATCATACCCGATGGAAACACCCGTCCGAATTATGCACTCCTTGTCAATTATGGTGTGCCTTATCCGAGCGCCAGGCTCAATAATGGCATCGTTAAAGATGATCGATTTCTCCACAAGAGCATCTTGCTCCACAACCACGCCGGGAGAAATAATGGAATCACACACCGTCCCTCCGCTAATAATAGATCCATCGCACAAGATAGATTGTGACACCTGCGCATTGAAAATACACTTGACCGGAGGGAGCGGCCTCTGATAGGTTCGCGTGGGCCACCTGTTACCATACAGACTGAACGGTGGGACTACAGCCAATAATTCCATGTTTGCTTCATAATATGAATCGATGCTACCGACATCTTTCCAGTAGGACGAATCCCGGGTCTTTTCTACCAATACTTTCTGTCTCTGCCCACCGTTCGCTATTTCCTCGTAATCCTTTATCTGGTTCTCTTTTTCGTAATCATAAACATAAATACCATGGCGTTCACTCATCATCCTTGGAATGATATGCTTCCCAAAGTCATCCCCCTCCCCCTCTAAAGCCTTGAGTAAAACATCTACTTTAAAGACATAGATACCCATAGAAGCCAAGGCATAGTCTGGGGCATCAACGAGTATCTTCGGCTGTGCGGGTTTTTCTTCGAAACCCACCAATCTATTGGAATTATCCGCCTCGAGTACCGCAAACGTTCCGGCGGCCTTCTCTTTCAGTACCCTCACAGCCGATATCGTCATATCCGCTTTGGTTATGTTGTGATAAACAACCAACTGTGAATAGTTCATTTTGTAGATATGGTCACCGGACAGGATCAGGACGTTGTCCACATCTTTTTTCCGGATGAGATCGAGGTTTTGCCTTACCGAATCAGCCGTGCCGCCGTACCAGCCTTCTCCGAGCTTCTGTTGCGCAGGAATACAATATACATAGTCACCCAAACCGGCGCTTGATATTGACCAGCCCTCCTGGATATGTTGATTCAGGGACTCCGACAGGTACTGAGTCAAAACAAACACATGGCGGAGGCCCGAGTTGATGCAATTGCTTAGGGTTAGATCAATAAGCCGGAATTTGCCTCCAAATGGGACGGCCCCTTTGGATCGTCCCATGGTCAGAGGTTGCAGCCTATCACCGGCTCCTCCTGCCATCACTATCACCAAAACTTTATCCATAGTTATCCCTCGAAGTTCCTTCATCTCATTATAGCAAACTGCTGCTACGATCACTCTAGCTAAAGTAACCATACTATTGCGGATATCACTCTGTAACTATATTGCCGCGTAAAACTCTCCAACGGCCTTTGCATGGACATCGGGATGTTTATTCGTTCATCGAGTCTGTGTCTGGCTAGTAAGACGAACAGTTAACTTGGGATGCAAATTGAAAGAAGCAGTCCCTCCCTTGTCTCCCCGTCCATTCGTACCAGATTCGTATTACAAAGGCCATGACTCCAACTACGTTTAATTAATGTTATATGTATGACTACCTTTTTCAAGAGCATGATTGATAATATTAAGGAGTTGAATTCCCGTTCACGAAGGAGCAGAATAGCGACGAACAGCTTTGGCCCGCTTTTACTACGAGAAGGGAGTTCTTCATGAGAAAAGCGGTGGTTATCCCCGTTATTTTACTCCTGCTGCTGCCTGTCCTGGCGGGTTGCTCCGGCCAGACTCCCGCCGCTACCACGCCTGCCACCAGCCTCGGCCGGATGCTCGGCTACGTGCCGCTCTCGTATCTTGATGACTATGATATCTGGTACACCGACCCCGGGACGATAAAACAGCGTTTTGGGCTGCCCGAGGCCTACAATGAAGATGACATCCGAAACTTGCCGGGAGAGCAAGGCCCGGCTTTTCTGAGCGCGCTCGGCGCGTTGCCGGTTGCGGCTTCGCAGCTCGCTCCTCATCGTATCGGAGACCTGCTCGGCTGGGACTGGACTGGCATAGACCGCGCCGTGTTCCATGACACGCCGCCACCCCTGGGTTTCAACGTCCTGGAAGGCCGGTTCGATAGCGCCCTCATCGGCCAAAAACTCTTGGCGCAGGGATACGAAAAGGACGCCTCCGGCTCATACACCTACTACAGGCTCAACGGAGATATGGAGATCAACCTCCGGACCGACCTCGGCCAAATCGCCATGGCCCAGCTCAACCGCGTCGCTGTGCTGGATAACCGCCTCGTCATCGCCCCGGCCACGGATCTCATGACCGGCGTCCTGGACGCCATGAGCGGCAGCGTTACGTCGGTCATTGATGACCCCGCGTCCTCCGCCGTCGCCACCTCCCTCGGCGATGCCCTCGGCGCCGTCCTCATCACGCCGGACCGGGTGCTCAAAGTCGCCCCGGGTCAGAAAGCGCCGCCGTTCGACCTCCCGGCCGCCGCTTCCTGGGGCCGCCTCCACGATTACGCCCTCGTCGGCCTCGGCTACCGTGACGACGGCACGGACCGTTACCTGGATATCGTGCTCTACTACGCGAACAAGGCGGATGCCGCGGCGGACGGATCGGAGCTCGTGTCACGCCTTGATAGCTACCAGCTCAATATCGGTGTCAGCAGTGCCGATGGCATCCCGTTCACGGCGGGCTGGCAGGTCGGCGAGCCGGTCGTGAAGAACTTCGGTAACAGCGCCACCCTGACCGTTTCCAACCGCTACCTGCCGGACGCAACCGTCAGGGTCCCCTCCCTCGAGATGCTGGTGCAGATGCGGGACCTCCTCTTCCTCGCCCCTGACCCCACCCCGTACCTGGCTGCCGCTGATGATGTCATCAACGGGCCGACCGGCTTGAACTACCGGGCGAACCTTCAACAACCGGGGGTCTGGCCACCCGTCGAGACGACCACCGTCGAGGTCGGCAGTCCGGACAGTCCCGCGCGGGTCACCTACCGCGCCGTTATCGAGACCCCGCCCGGAAGAACCGCCAATAACATCATGACGGTGGACCTGCCGGAGCCGCTGTCCTTCGGGCCGGACGCCAGCGTCATCGTGACCGGGCTGGACCTGCCGGACGGCATCACCGTGACCCAGGATACGCGCCGTCAGTCGTATCCCGGCGACCCGGTGACCCGCATCACCAGCGTGGCGGAGATACACGTCGCGGCCACGCTGGCGGCGGGTGACTATTCGTTCAAACTCGAGATACGCATCGGGGACACGGACTACGGTACGGTCCCGTGCGCGGTACGGGTCGGGTGAGCTTGATGGAGGGCAGAAGCAATGAGATTTAAAACGGAACTGTTGACTGCTTTGATTATCGTCGCGTTGGGGCCGTGACGGGCTGTTCAGAAGTAACCGCTACCGGGAAGGTCAACCCGGAGATGGCAGAGCTTTCTCTCGACGACCTCTGGATTCAGGTAGCCGCCGCAGCTGATCTCCAGGCGCAGAGCGCCGGGCTGGGTACCTTCAATCTACAGAGCACAGCGGATGGGAGCATTTAGTCGCTCTATTTTGATTTCACCAGCTATGACAGAAAGGGGCATCCCCGCGTGGTCTTGGTGTGATATTCTTTCGCGGCCGTGAGTTGCGTCTCCTGACGCTTCACCAGACCTTCCCTGCTCAGGATGCGGTACACGGTCGACTCGGAGACGGCGAAGCCTTCATGATCGGTGATCCAGGCCGAGAGGTGGCGGCTGGATAGCTCGGGGAATTCCCGGGCTACCGCCAGGATACGGCGCTCCTCGTTGGCAGTGATCCGGTTCCAGGGCCTGACCCGGAGCTTTGTTTCGTGGTGCTCCTGTCGCCAGCGGTAGTATGTGCTCCGTGCTATCCCCAGTTCCTCAAGCACCTTACGTTTGCGCCTGATCTGTTTTTCCACCCGGGCCAGGAGCTTGGCTCTGTCTCCGGCGCTCATGCGCCGTTGTCGTCCAAGGGGGGAACCGCCGTTTTTTCAGACGGTATACCTCCAGCGAAAGATCCGCCACCAGCTGCTTGAGCTCAGTACTCTCCCGCTTCAATTCATTGATCTCCTGACGCGTGGCATCCCTCACCGTATCCCGGGTGAGCCGCTCCTTCCCGGCCTCCATGAAGTCCTTGGTCTAGGCGTAGTAGGCCCCCGGCTTGATGCCTTCCCGGCGACAGAGCTCATTGACGGTCACTTCCCGGCGGAACCCCTCCAGTACGATGCGGACCTTCTCTTCCGGGGTGTACTTCCGCCGGGACTTTATCCGAACCTGCTGCATAAAACCCCGGGTCTGGTCGGTCCTGGCCTCGGCAGCCTCGGCTTTATCCTTGTTTTCCTGGGACACTTCTGGCTCCTTTCGTTGGTAGTCAGTCTACTACCTCTCAGGAGCTTGTACCACTTACCAGGAGTCTACGGTTTTTATGGCCCTTTTTGTGTCCCATTATCGCTGACGGTTTACAATGACAAGAAAAGGCCGGGGGATGTTGCATTGCACTATGTCCGAAGTGGCAAGCGTGCCATTGGGTTTGTCCCACGAAGCACAATCATCAAGAAC
>DAOUEG010000023.1:0-5140 GCA_034430495.1 Dehalococcoidales bacterium | reverse complement strand
ACGTCACCGCCATGCGCGTGGTGACGCTCACCCAGCAGGTCATGCTCATCTCCGCGGACGGCATGATGACGCGGACGCCCATCAAGGAGCGTAACCACGGCATCAGCACGCAGGGGCGGAGCACCCAGGGCGTCAAGGTGATGGACCTGCGGGGCGGCGACCGCCTGGTGGCCATTACCACCTTCGACGAGGCGGAGACGCAGCTGCCGCTGCCGGAAGACCCGGAAGGTGAAGCCGAGGCTCCGAAGGCGAAGGGCAAGGGTAAGGCCGCGGGCAAGGGCAAGGCCGCACCGAAGGCGAAGGCGGCCAAGGAAGAACCCGAGCCGCAGCCCGGGGACGAAGACGAGGAAGAGGACGCCCCGGAGCCCGAGCCTGAGGAAGACGAAGAAGAGTAATTGCGCACCTGCGCCGCTTGCTTACGAGCGGTGGCACACGTCTTCCAGGCCGCAGGCGTTGCAGGCGCCCGTCCGGCAGTCGCCCGTCTCCAGGCAGTCCCGCGAGCGCTGCATCTCCCGTTTCAGGTAGTCCGGCGAGACGCCGATGTCCACGTGCGACCACGGCAGCACCTCGTTTTCAGAGCGCTCCCGGTAGGCGTAGAAGGCCGGGTCCAGGCCGCAGTCCTGCATCGCTTTCAGCCAGTTGTCAATCTTGAACTGGTCGGACCAGGCGTCGAAGGTGCTGCCCGTCTCCCAGGCCCGCCGGATGACCTGCCCCAGGCGCCGGTCGCCGCGGGCGAGGACGGCTTCGAGGAGGCTCACGGCGGGGTCGTGCCAGGAGAGCCTGACCCCCTTGACGCCGAGGCCGCTTTTCAGGATGTTCTGGCGGCGCTCCAGGTCTTCCGGCGCGATCTGGCCGCTCCACTGGAAGGGCGTGTGGGCCTTGGGCACGAAAGTGGCCACGCTCACCCGCAGCATCGGCTTGCGGCCGCTCGCCTTGCGTCCCTCCGCCCGCACCCGCTCCACCAGCGAGACGATGGCTTCCGCGTCCTCGTCCGTCTCGGTCGGCAGGCCGAGCATGAAGTAGAGCTTGAGGCTCGTCCAGCCGCGTTCGAAGGCCTTGCCCGCCGTGGCGAGCAGCTGCTCGTCGGTGATGTTCTTGTTGATGGCCTTCCGGAGCCGCTCCGAGCCGGCCTCCGGGGCGAAGGTCAGCCCCGTCCGGCTCCTCGTGGGCAGGGAAGCGATGAGATGGAGGGAGAAGTCGTCGAGGCGGAGGCTCGGCAGGGAGAGCGAGAGGGACGGATACGCCTCGGTCAGCTTCTGCACCAGTTTATCAATGCCGGCGTAGTCGGACGTCGCCAGGGAGACGAGCGAAAGCTCGTCGTAGCCGCAGTCGCGGATGATGTCCCCGGCGGCTCTTATCACTTCCTCGTGGGGGCGTTCGCGGAGGGGGCGGTAAATCATGCCGGCCTGGCAGAAGCGGCAGCCGCGGGGACAGCCGCGCTGTATCTCCACGGCGCCGCGGTCATGGACGATTTCGATGAAGGGCACCACCGGGTTGGTCACCGGCGGCGGCAGGACCCTGACGATGCGCCGCTTCACTATCGCCGGGGCGGCCGCGTCCGTCGGGGTTACGCCCTTGAGGGTGCCGTCATCGTTGAACCCGGCGCGGTAGAGGGAAGGTACGTAGACGCCCGCTATTCCCGCCAGCGCCCGCAGGAGGGTTTTCCTCCCCTTATCCTTGTTTTCCAGGACGGTATCCAGCACCTCGGACAAGACTTCCTCGCCGTCGCCGATGACGAAGGCGTCAATGAAGTCCGCCATCGGCTCCGGGTTGAGGCAGCAGCTCCCCCCGGCGATGACGAGCGGGTGGGCGTCCGTACGGTCCGCCGCGCCCACCGGCAGGCCGGCGAGGTCGAGCATGTTGAGGACGTTGGTGTAGGTGAGCTCGTAGCCGAGCGAGAAGCCGATGACGTCAAACGCGCTGAGAGGCCGCTGGCTTTCCAGAGAAACGAGGGGCAGTCCCTTCTGCCGCATCAGCCCCTCCAGGTCCCGCCACGGGGCGTACACGCGCTCTGCGAGGGCATCAGGCCGGTGGTTGACGAGGTCGTAGAGGATAGGGACGGCCAGGTTGGACATCGCTATCTCGTAGGCGTCCGGGTAGGCGAGGGCGACCCGGAGCGGGGTGGCGTCCCAATCCTTCGTGATGCTGTTCCACTCGCCGCCGGTGTAGCGGGCGGGCCGGTTGACCCGGTGGAGCATTTGTGAATCGAACACAAGCAAGCCTCCGCGTTCAATTATACGGGGCGACACCCCGGAGGGGCAAGGATTGACCGTTTCCGGGCCCCGTTGTATGCTGGGGCCGTGAGTGCTTCCGACGAGGTGACCCGCTACTACGCCGCCCGGGCCGACGTCTACGACGAGACGGCCGGGTACTTCGATAAAGAGGCCGAGGTCCTCCGCGAGCCGATCAAGGCCCGCTACCGGGAGCTTTTCAAAGGGAAGGACGTGCTCGAGGTGGCGTGCGGCTCCGGCTACTGGACCCGCGTCCTCGGCGAGGCGGCGGCGGCCGTCTTTGCGGTTGACATAAATCCGGAAATCATGGCGCAGGCGGTGGCGCGCTGCCGCGAGGTACCCAACGTCACGTTCCGCATCGCCGACGCGTTTACCCTCCTCGGCGTGCCGACCGGCTTCGATGCCGCCGTCGCCATCTGGTGGTACTCGCACGTGCCCAAGGCCACTATCCGGCAGTTCCTGAACGCCCTCTGCGGCGTGCTGGCGCCGGGGGCGCTCGTCATGTTCATGGACCAGCTCCCCTACGAGAACGCGGCGCGCACGACCGACGCCGGCGGCAACGTTCTGGAAGCGCGTACCCTGCCGGGCGGCCGGAAATTCTCCGTCATCAAGAATTTCCCCACCGAGGCCGAGCTCCGCGCCGCCATCGCTCCCTTCGGGGAAGATTTTGCCTATGCCGCCCGTCCTTCCGAAGGTAATTGGGAAATCACCTGGCGGGTGAGGGGGTAGCCGGCCGATGTGTTTTTCCGCCACCGCCAGTTTCGCGGCCGGCGGCGTCCTGGCCGCCAGCGCCGTCGCCATCGCCCGCACGCCGAAGCCGAAGCGGGCCGTGCCCCTCTCCCTGTTCCCGGCCTTCTTCGCCGTGCTCCAGTTCGCCGAGGGCGTCCTGTGGCTGAACCACCGGGGCTTCGTCGGGGACGCCTTCAAACCGCCCGGGGTGTACGCCTTCCTGCTCATCGCCTACGTGCTCTGGCCGGTCTACGTGCCGTTCTCGGCGTACCTGCTGGAGCCCGGCCGGCGGCGGAGGCTTATCATACTGCTGTGCCAGGCGGCGGGGCTCGTCGTCGGGCTGACCGACCTCGTCATCATCATCCGAGGGCCGGTGGACGCCTGGGTGGTCGGCCATAGCTTCCACTACCTCATCAACATGCCCGGCGGTCTGGCCGCGCCGTACGTCATCGCCGTGACCGTCCCGTTCCTCGTCGCCGGGAACAAGCGGTTGGTGCTGTTCGGAGCCGCGCTGGCCGTCCTCTACGGCGTGGCCGCGCTGGTGGCGTCCTCCGCCACGTTCCCCTCGGTGTGGTGCTTCTACGCGGCGATCCTCAGCGTGTTCCTCTACCTCATTTTCCGGCACGAGTCCGGCAGGGCCGGTACCGAACGGACGGGGCAAAGGGAAAAAGCGGAGAGCTAGTCTCCGCTGGCGAGGAAGTTCAGGACGAGCTCGTTGAAGCGGTCCGGGTGCTCGAATTGCGGCATGTGGCCGCACTCGTCGAAGACGTAGACCTGAGAGCGGACGAGCAGCTTGCGGCCGGTCTCGGCGTGTTTCAGCGGGATGATGCCGTCCTGCCGTCCCCAGGTGATGAGCGCCGGCGCGGTGATGGCGCGCAGGTTGCGCTGGAGCTCCCGGAGCAGCTTGCCCCGCTGGCCGCAGATATTAATGCCGGCGCGCATCGTGGCGAGCAGGGCCTTCTTCGTCCCGGGCAAGCAGTAGAGGTCGTAGCTCATGTCCACCAGCTCGTCGGTGACGAGGGCCGGGTCGTAGACGATTTTCCGCCACAGGGAGGCGACGGCATCGCGGCTGGGGCGGGTGAGCCACTCCCCGAGGAGGGGGACGACGCAGAGGCGGAGGTCGAGCCTGACCTCGCGGCCGAGGCCAGCGTTGTCCACGAGGACGAGCTTCTCCGTCCGGGCGGGGTGCTGGGCGGCGAACTGGAGGATGAGCCCCCCGCCGAGGGAGTTGCCGGCGAGCGAGGCTTTTTCGATATCGAGCGTGTCCATGAATTCGGGGATGAAGTCCACGAGGTCGTAGAGGGAGCGGGTGAGGGGCGTCTTGTCCGTCCTGCCGAAGCCGGGGAGGTCCATGGCGTAGACGCGGTGGTGCTGTGAGAGGGGGCCGATATTGGCCATCCAGTTCTCGACGGAGCCCCCGAGGCCGTGGACGAGGAGGATGACGGGGCCGTCCGCGCCCGCCGTCCAGTAGCGGGTGTTCCAGGGGCCGACCTTGACGTAGTTATCCGGCGGAAGCGGGTACATGCCCTACCAGTATAGCACACACCCTTCCCGGCAAGGGAAAAAACGACCGGTCAGGCCTTGCCGGCGGTTTGCTTGGCGACGAGCGGGTACCCCGCCTCCACCCAGGCGCCGAAGCCGCCCTTGAGGGCGTAGACGTTCCGGTAGCCGTTATCGAGGAGGATTTGCGCCGCCCGGGCGCTGGTGTGCTCCTCGTGTCAGGTGCAGTAGGCGACGATGGTGCCCGTCCGGGGCACCTCGGCGAGGCGGTCCTGGAGGTCGTCCAGTCGGATACGCACTGCCCCGGGCAGCATCGCGTCCGAGTCGCCCCACGACTGGTCGGTGCGGCTGTCAATGAGGGTGACCGGCTCCCCCTTGTCCAGCAGTGCCTTGAGCTTGCGGGTCGTTATTCTCGGAATGTCTGCCATGGTCTCATCCCCCCTTGTGCAGCCTGGCAGGATTTTATAGGACGAGACGTGGAATAGTTATCACAGCGGGGCGAAAAGCATTACAAATTCGTATCAAATTGCCCCGACAAAAAGGCCTTGCCCCAAAACTGGCCAAGTTGTCATCCTGAGTCCGCCTGAGGCGGGCGAAGGATCTCGGCCGGGTGGGGACGTTAGCTACGCCGGAGCATCCCCACTCCGAGATTCTTCGGTCGCCCGCCTGAGGCGAGCTCC
>DAOUEG010000022.1:0-5327 GCA_034430495.1 Dehalococcoidales bacterium | reverse complement strand
GCGCTGGCCCGGCAGATAGCCGACGAGCGCGTGCTCCCCGTCCGCGCCGAGCTCGACGAGAAGGAGGAGTTCCCCTGGGACATCGTCCACGAGCTCGCCCGCTCGGATATGTACCGCGTCTTCGTCCCGGAGGAGTACGAGGGACTCGGCGGGGGCGCCCTGGAGCTCTGCCTCGTCACCGAGGAGCTCGCCCGCGTCTGCTCCGGCGTCGCCGTCACTTACGCCGCCAGCGCCCTCGGCTGCCTGACGCTCATGGAGTACGGCATCGAGGAGCAGAAGAAGAAGTACCTGCCGCAGATCGCCAGCGGCGAGAAGATAGGGGCCTTCGCCGTGACGGAGGCCAACGCCGGCTCGGACGCCTCCAACATCAAGACGACGGCGGAGCCCGTCGAGGGCGGCTATCTGCTCAACGGCACCAAGCAGTTCATCACCAATGGCGGCGAGGCTGAAATCTACACCGTCATCGCCCTCACGGACAAGACCAGGGGCCCCCGCGGCGCCTCCGCCCTCATCGTGGAGAAGGGCATGGATGGCTTCACCTTCGGCAAGAAGGAGAAGAAGCTCGGCATCCGCGCCTCCGCCACCAGAGAACTGGTCTTTAAAAACTGCTTCGTCCCCAAGGAGAACCTCATCGGCCGCGAGGGTCTCGGCTTCATCCAGGCGATGCGCCTGTTCGACAGGTCCCGCCCCGGCATCGGCGCGCAGGCCGTCGGCCTCTGCCAGGGGGCTTTGGAAGCCGCCGTCGAGTACACGAGCCAGCGCGTCCAGTTCGACCAGCCCCTCATCTCCATGCCGGTCGTCCAGAGCATGCTGGCGGATATGGCCATCCAGACGGAGGCCGCCCGCGCCCTCGTCTACGCCGCCGCCCGCTACGTGGACTCCGGCGCCAAGGACGTCACCGAGGTATCCGCCAGCGCCAAGGTCTTCGCCTCGGACGCGGCGATGAAGATAACCGTGGACGCCGTCCAGCTCTGCGGCGGCGCCGGCTACATGCGCGACTACCCGGTGGAGAAGATGATGCGGGACGCCAAAATCCTCCAGATTTACGAGGGCACGAACCAGATACTGCGCGGCGCCGTCGCCGCCAACCTGCGCAAGCGGAAGGGGCGCGCCGCATGAACATCGTTGTCTGCCTGAAGCAGGTACCCGGCACCACCGAGGTCAAGATAGACCCGGAGACGAACACCCTCATCCGGCAGGGCATCGAGAACATCATCAACCCGTTCGATACCTACGCTCTGGAAGAGGGCGTGCGCCTCAAGGAGAAGCACGGCGGCAAGGTCACCGTCGTCACCATGGGCCCGCCCCAGGCGGACGCCGCCCTGCGGGAGGCCGTCTCCCTCGGCGCGGACGAGGTGGTCCTGCTCTCCGACCGCGCCTTCGGCGGCGCGGACACCTGGGCCACCGCCTACACCCTCTCGCTGGCCGTCCGCAAGCTCGGCGAGGTTGATCTCGTCGTCCTCGGCAAGCAGACCCTCGACGGGGACACCGGCCAGGTCGGCCCGGAGATGGCGGAGATGCTGGAGCTCCCCTTCATCGCCTACGTGAGCGAGGTGCAGGCCGCCGGGAACGGCCGGCTCCGCGTGCGCCGCCTCACCGAGGAGGGCCACGAGATCATCGAGGCCGCTTTGCCGGCCGTCATCACCGTCTCCAAGGAGATAAACGTCCCCCGCCTGCCCTCGCTCCGCGGCAAGATGAAGGCCAAGTCCGTCGCCGTTACCACCTGGGACCAGGCGGCCCTCGCCGCCGCGGACGAGAACGTGGGCCGCAACGGCTCCCCGACGCGGGTCATCGAGATTTTCTTCCCCAAGCGCGTCCACCAGGCCGAGCTCATCGAAGGCACCACCGCCGAGAAGGTGGCGAAGCTCGTTGACCGCCTCCGCGAGAACAAGGTCTGCTGATGGCCGCGAAGGTTGACGAGACCAGGTGCGTCGGCTGCGGCGGCTGCATCTACCTGTGCCCGGTCGGCGTGCTGGAGCTCATTGATATGAAGTGCCACGTCCACGAGGGCTGCATCGACTGCGGCGTCTGCGAGGACGTCTGCAACTGGAAGGCGATCACGGTGCCGGACCGCACGCAGGCCGCCTCCTGATAAACGATAAGGTTGGGATATGGGACTACTGATTGATATCGAAAAATGCGTCGGCTGCGGCGGCTGCGTCGCCGTCTGCCCGTTCGGCGCGCTGGACATGGTGGACGACAAGGTGGTCCTCGGGGAGGGCTGCACGCTCTGCGGCAACTGCGTCCGCACCTGCGCCTACGACGTCTTTACCATCGAGGAGACGGCCGCCGAGGCCGCTCCGGCCACGGCCCGCGGCGTCTGGGTCTTCGCCGAGCAGTGGCGCGGCGGCGTCCGCTCCGTCGCCTACGAGCTCCTCTCCCGGGGCCGCGAGCTGGCGGACACGCTGGAAACGGAGCTGGCCGCCGTCTGTCTCGGCCACGAGGTCCGGGACGTGGACCAGCTCATCGCCTACGGCGCGGACAAGGTCTACCTAGTGGACAGCCCGGACCTGGCGGACAACCAGGAGGACTACCTCACCCACGCCCTGCTGGAGCTCATCAGGACCTACCAGCCGGAGGTGGTCGTGGCGGGGGCCACCGCCCTGGGGCGGGCCTTCATCCCGCGGGTCGCCTCCATCCTCCACGTCGGCCTGACGGCGGACTGCACCGGCCTCGATATCAACACCGAAGAGCGCCTCCTCCTCCAGACGCGCCCCACCTTCGGCGGCAACATCATGGCCACCATCACCAGTCCCGCCAAGCGACCCCAGATGGCCACCGTCCGCCCGCGCGTCTTCAAGAAGGCCACGCCGGACCCGGCGCGAAAGGGCGAGGTCATCAACGTGCCCTTCGACAAGAGCACGGCCGCCAAACGCTACGACCTCGTCGAGTTCATTGACGAGCTGACCGAGACCATCAAGCTGGAGGACGCGGACATCATCGTCTCCGGCGGGCGCGGCCTCGGCAAGCCGGAGAATTTCTCCCTGCTCCAGGAGCTCGCCACGACGCTCGGCGCGGCGCTCGGGGCCTCCCGCGCCGCCGTGGACGAGGGCTGGATACCCTACTCCCACCAGGTAGGCCAGACCGGCAAGACCGTCTGCCCGCGGCTCTACATCGCCTGCGGCATCTCCGGGGCCATCCAGCACCTGGCCGGGATGCAGACGTCGGATATCATCGTCGCCATCAACGACGACCCCAACGCGCCCATCTTCGAGGTGGCCACCTACGGCATCGTCGGCGACCTTTTCGAGGTCGTCCCGGCCCTCATCAAGAAGCTCAGGGAATAAGCTCCCATTGACAAACCCCGAACCGTTTGCTAGATTGGTAGAGGAAAAGGCTGGCATAGAAGTCAGCCTTTTTCATTGAACCGGAGAGCTTCTTTCACCCCCCGGCGAGGCTGTAGCGCGATGGATATCGAGATTGATATGAAGGTAGTGGACAAGACCGGCAAAGCCCTCGGCACCATCGACCAGATTATCAACGACATGTGGACCGGCGAGCCGCGGAAGTACGTCATCATGCTCCCCGATGACGCCGGTGCCTTCTTCTTCAAACCGGACCAGGTGGACAAGGTGGAGAAGGGCAAGGTGACCCTCTCCCTCGCCGCGGCGGACGTCGAGAGCACCGACTGACCCCCGGCCCGCCCGGTTTGCTGCTGTGACGGCCGCCTGAGGCCCTCCGCTTGCCGAGGTGATTTGTGCCCCCAACGACCCTCTTCCTCTTCGATATTGACGGCACGCTGCTGCGGGCGGAGGGCGCCGGCCGGGCGGCCTATGTCCGCGCTTTCAACGAGCTGTATGGCTCCTCCTACCGCTTCGAGGACGTTTCCTTCATCGGGCAGACGGACCCGGAGGTGTTCCAGGAAGCGGCCCGCCAGCTATTGGGCCGGGAGCTGAACGCCCGGGAATACGCCGAGGTCACGGAACGCTTCACGTCAATCTACGGCGAAGAACTGGGGAAGTGCCGGCGGTTCTACCTGATGCCCGGCGTGGCCGGGCTTCTCGAACGCCTCTCAGCACGGGAGGACGTGCTGCTCGGCCTGGCGACCGGCAACCTGGAAGCGACGGCCCGGCTCAAGCTGCAGCGGGGCGGCATCGAGCGCTACTTCCCCTTCGGCGGCTTCGGCTCGGACGCGCCGGACCGCCCCGGCATGGTGCGGGCGGCGCTGGAGAAGGCCCGCCGCCGGGCGGACGTCGCCCCGGCGCGGACCTTCATCGTAGACGATTCCCCCCACGGCGTCATCGCCGCGCGGGCGGCCGGCGTCAGCGTCATCGCGGTCGGCACCGGCCTCAGCGCCACGGGCGCCCTCCTCGCCGAATCGCCCACCCACTTCCTCCCGGACCTCACGGACGCGGCGGCCTTCCTCCGCTGCGCCGGTCTTGCCTGAAAACGCGACGCCATTCGCTCGACTTCCGCCCGCTCCACGGGGTACAATAAAGCACCTTCACCCGAGGAGCCGCCTGATGCGCCATTCGAACGCCGACCCCATCTTCGAGAACCGCTTCGATGCCGGGCGCCAGCTCGCCGAACGCCTCCACGAGTTCGCCGGCAGCAACGCCGTCGTCCTCGGCATCCCCAACGGCGGCATGGCCGTGGCGCTCGCCGTCGCCCTCCCCCTCCAGGCGGACCTGGACCTCGTCATCTCCCGCAAGATACCGCTCCCCCTCAGCCCGGAGGGCGGCTTCGGCTCCATCACCGATGACGGCACCATGATCCTCAACGAGGACCTCGTCAAGCAGACCGGCCTGACCCAGCAGCAGATTGACTACCAGGTCGCCCAGGTCCGCCAGGACATCCGCGCCCGGAGCCTCCTCTACCGGAGCGACAAGCGCCCCACCACCCTCACGGGACGCACCGTCATCCTGGTGGACGACGGTCTCGCCTCCGGCTACACCATGCGCGCCGCCATCGCCTCGGTCAAGAACCGCAAGCCGGAGAAGATCGTGGTCGCCGTGCCGGTCGGGCCGGAAGGCGTCGTGGAAGACATCAAGAAGCTGGTCGGCAACCGCGTCGTCACCTGCGCCGTCGGCACCGAGAAGGTGTTTTACGTATCGGACTACTACCGCTCCTGGTACGACGTCTCCGACGAGGACGTCCTCGCTTACCTCACGGAGTGGCGCATGCGCCGCTACGATACCAGCATGGACAGCCCGCCGAAGCGGGAGTTCTAGCCAAGAGAAACGGGGCCGCGACGGGCCCCTTCCGGTCCTCCGAAGCCAGCCCCTAGCCGAGCGACATCCCCCCGTCCACGGCGAGCACCTGGCCGGTGATGTACCTGGCCTCGTCCGAGGCGAGGAAGGCGGCGGCGGCCGCCACGTCCTCCGGCG
>DAOUEG010000021.1:0-23657 GCA_034430495.1 Dehalococcoidales bacterium | reverse complement strand
CCGCGCCCCGGGGTTTTTCTACCGGCAATTGATGGCTACCCCTGAAATTTTACGCAACGCGAAAAACCGCGACAATTAGGGCTGGACAAATGGACATAACGTCGGTATAATGACTAGTAATAACCATGAACAAGACGTGTTTCGCCATAGGGAAGATTAATCTCATCCTTACCGGCCCCTCTCTGATTAGCTAGAGAGGGGATACCCGGGTTTACCCACCGATTAATCTCCTGAGGAGGAACATAACCATGGATAAGGTTATTATCTTTGACACCACCCTGCGTGACGGCGAACAGGCCGCCGGTGGCACCCTCAACGTTCAGGAAAAGCTGGAAATAGCGCGTGCGCTGGAAAAGCTGAACGTTGACTTTATCGAGGCGGGGTTCCCCGCCAGCTCCCCCGGTGACTTCGAGGCCGTCAATTCCATCGCCAAAGAGATGAAGACGTCCGGCGTCTGCGCGCTGACGCACGCCAACGCCAAGGCGGTCGAGAGCGCCTGGGAAGCGGTCAAGGTCGCCCCCCGCCCGCGCATCCACATCTTCCTCTCCTCGTCGGACATCCATATCCAGCACCAGCTCAAGAAGAGCCGGGAGGAAATCATCGAGATGGCCTGCGCGGCGGTCAAGCAGGCGAAGCAGTACACGAGTGACATCGAGTTCTCCCCCATGGACGCCAGCCGCACCGAGCCGAAGTTTCTTTACCAGATACTGGAAGCGGTCATTGACGCCGGCGCGACGACGGTCAACATCCCGGACACGGTGGGCTACGCCGTGCCGCAGGAGTTCGGCGGGCTCATCGAGAGCATCGTCAAGACGGTGCCCAACATCGGCAAGGCCGTCATCAGCGTCCACTGTCACAACGACCTCGGCATCGCCGTGGCCAACAGCCTGGAGGCGATACGGCGCGGGGCGCGGCAGGTGGAGTGCACCATCAACGGTATCGGCGAGCGGGCCGGCAACGCCTCGCTCGAAGAAATCGTCATGAACCTCAAGGTCCGCCACGACCGCTTCAGCGTCTACACGGACATTGACACGACGCGTCTCTACCCGACGAGCCGGCTCGTCAGCGAGCTGACCGGCTTCCCGGTGCAGCCGAACAAGGCCATCGTGGGGGCGAACGCCTTCCGCCACGAGAGCGGCATCCACCAGGACGGCGTCATCAAGATGGCGCAGACGTATGAAATCATTGACCCGAAGACGGTCGGGGTGCCGTCCAACACGCTCGTGCTCGGCAAGCTGAGCGGCCGCCACGCCTTCAAACAGCGGCTCGCCGAGCTGGGCTACAACCTGGACGACGCGGGCCTCAACCGGGCCTTCGCCGCCTTCAAAGAGCTGGCGGACAAGAAGAAGCACATCACGGACCGGGACATCGAGTCCCTCGTGGCCGAGGAGGAGCGCACGGCGCCCGAGAAGCAGTACCACCTGGAGCGCCTCCAGGTATCGAGCGGCGACCGCGGCATGCCGACGGCGGCGGTGCGGCTCACCATGCCGGACGGGAGCATCGGGGAGGACGCGGCGCTCGGGACGGGGCCGGTGGACGCGGTCTACAAGGCCATCAACCGGATCATTGATGTGCCGAACTCGCTTACCGAGTTTTCGGTCAGCTCCATTACCGAGGGCATTGACGCTATCGGGGAGGTGCTCATCCGTATCGAGAGCGACGGCGTTACCTACACGGGGCGCGGCGCCGATACGGACATCATCGTCTCCAGCGCCAAGGCGTACATCAACGCCCTCAACCGGCTCCTGGCCGCCAAGGGCGCCTGACCGCTGCCCCGCGCCCTCCGGTTGTACGCCTTCACCGTCTCCCGGTATACTACGGGTATGACCCCGGGCGTCCCGTGCCATCGGTACATCAAACGATAAGGGGAACTACGTGAACATCGCAGAAAAGATACTGGCGGCGCACGCCGGCAAGAAAGAAGTGCGTCCCGGGGAGTTCATCAACGTCCGCGTGGACCTGGTGCTCTCCAACGATATCACGGCGCCCATTGCCATCCGGGAGTTCCGGCGGCTCGGCGTGGGCAAGGTATTCGACCCGGCCAAGATCGTCATGGTGCCGGACCACTTCGTGCCGAACAAGGACATTCCCTCGGCGGAGCAGGCCAAGCTGATGCGGGAGTTCGCCCGCGAGCACGGTATCCGCTACTTCGAAGTGGGGCAGATGGGCATCGAGCACGTCATCCTCCCGGAGATGGGCCTCGTCCTGCCCGGCGACGTCGTCATCGGGGCGGACAGCCACACCTGCACCTACGGGGCCATCGGAGCTTTTTCCACCGGCATGGGCTCCACGGACGTTGCCGCGGCCATGGCCACCGGCGACATCTGGATGAAGGTGCCGCCGACCATCAAGTTCACCTTCAGCGGCAAGCTGCCGGAGTGGGTGGGCGGCAAGGACCTCATCCTCTACACGATAGGGGACATCGGCGTGGACGGGGCGCTCTACGCCGCCATGGAGTTCACCGGCGAGGCCATCGAGGAGCTGCCGATGGACGGGCGCTTCACCATGGCCAACATGGCCATCGAGGCCGGCGGCAAGGCGGGCATCTTCCACGTGGACAACAAAACGCAGCTCTACGTGAAATCACGGGCGATGCGGCCCTACCTGGTCTACGAGCCGGACCCGGACGCGGAGTACGCGCGGGAGATTGTCTACGATGTGACGCACATCGAGCCGCAGGTGAGCTTCCCGCACTCGCCGGCCAACGCCAAACCGGTCAGCCAGGCGGGGAACATCGCCATCGACCAGAGCGTCATCGGGAGCTGCACCAACGGGCGCATTGACGACCTGCGGCTGGCGGCGCGGGTGCTCGGCAAGAACAAGATAAACCCGAACGTCCGCTGCATCGTCATCCCCGGCTCGCAGCAGGTGTACCTCGACGCGCTGGGGGAGGGGCTCATCGAGCAGTTCGTCAAGGCCGGGGCGGCGGTCAGCACGCCGACCTGCGGGCCATGCCTGGGAGGGTACATGGGGGTGCTGGCGAAGGGGGAGAAGGCGATATCCACCACCAACCGGAACTTCGTGGGGCGGATGGGCTCCACCGGCAGCGAGGTGTACCTCGCCAACCCGGCCGTCGCCATGGCGAGCGCCATCACCGGGCGTATCAGCCACCCGGACGAGGTGAAATAAGGAGTAAACCATGACACTTAAAGGCAAGGTCTTCAAATACGGGGAAAACGTGGACACGGACGCCATCATCCCGGCGCGCTACCTCAACGTGAGCGAGCCGGACCAGCTGGCGGCGCACTGCATGGAGGATATCGACCTGGACTTCGTCAAGAAGGCGGAACCGGGCGATATCATCGTGGCGACGACCAACTTCGGCTGCGGCTCCTCGCGTGAGCACGCGCCCATCGCCATCAAGGCGTCCGGCGTGTCCTGCGTCATCGCCAAGACGTTCGCGCGCATCTTCTTCCGCAACGCCATCAACATCGGCCTGCCGCTGCTGGAGTGCCCGGAGGCGGTGGACAACACCGACGCCGGCGACCTGCTGGAAGTAGACCTGGAAAAGGGAAAAATCAAGAACCTCACCAGGGGCAAGACGTTCATCGCGGCGCCGTACCCCGAGTTCATGAGCGAGCTCATCGCGGCGGGCGGGCTCATTGAGTACACCAGGAAGAGGCTGGCCAACGTCTAGGCAAGCCTAGAGAGAAGGAAAGCGGAGGAAAACGTGAATTTCAACATCGTGACACTGCCCGGCGACGGCGTGGGGCCGGAGGTAACCGCGGAGGCCGTCAAGGTCCTGCGAGCGGTCGGGAAGAAGTACAGTCACACCTTTACCATGAACGAGCGGCTCATCGGCGGGGCGGCCATTGACGCGGAAGGCGTCGCCGTGAGCGCGGAGACGATTAAGCTCTGCAAGAAGGCGGACGCGGTACTGCTCGGCGCCGTCGGCGGGCCCAAGTGGGACGACCCGCTCGCCAGCGTGCGGCCGGAGGACGGCCTGCTCCAGCTCCGCAAGGCGCTCGGGCTGTTCGCCAACCTGCGGCCGGTGAAGGTGTACCCGTTCCTCGTCAACGCCACCAACTTCAAGCCGGAGGTCATTGACGGGGTGGACTTCATCTTCGTCCGTGAGCTGACCGGCGGGCTCTACTTCGGGAGGCCGAAGCGCCGCTGGACGACGAGCCGCGGGCGGCGGGCGGTGGACTCCATGAGCTACACCGAGCAGGAGATAGAGCGCATCGTGCGGGTCGGCTTCGAGCTGGCCAAGAAGCGCGGCAGGAAACTAATTTCCGTGGACAAGGCCAACGTGCTGGAATCCTCCCGGCTGTGGCGGACGGTGACCGAGGAAGTGAAGAAGGACTACCAGGACATCGAGCTGGAGCACATGCTGGTGGACGCCTGCTCCATGCGGATCATCCAGAACCCGCGCTACCTGGACGTGCTGGTGACGGAGAACACCTTCGGTGACATCCTCACGGACGAAAGCTCCATGCTGGCGGGCTCGATGGGCATGCTGCCCTCGGCGAGCCTGGCGGGCGTGCCGGAGAGCGGCAGGCGTATCTTCGGCCTGTACGAGCCCATCCACGGCAGCGCGCCGCGGCGGGCCAACCAGAACCTCGCCAATCCCATCGCCACCATCATGAGCGCGGCCATGCTGCTGCGCTACTCGCTGGCGCTCGATAAAGAGGCGGACGCCGTCGAGAAGGCGGTGGATAAAGCCCTGGCGGACGGCTACCGCACCTACGATATCGTCAGCGAGGGCACCATGAAAGTAGGCACCAGGGAAATGGGCGACGCCGTCGCCGAGAGAGCAGGAGGCTAGGAAGGTGAACAAGGTCGAGCTTTACGATACGACGCTGCGGGACGGAGCGCAGAGCGAGGGCATCTCGTTCTCCGTGGTGGACAAGCTCCACATTACGCAGAAGCTCGACGACCTGGGCATCGCCTACGTCGAGGGCGGCTGGCCCGGCGCCAACCCCAAGGACGCCGAGTTCTACCAGCGGGCGCGGGAGCTGAACCTCAAACACGCGAAAATCGTGGCCTTCGGGAGCACGCGGCGGGCCGGTGTGAAGGCGGAGGACGACGCCTTCCTCAACGTGCTCGTTGACACGGGCGTGACGTACGTGACGCTCGTCGGCAAGAGCTCCGACCTCCAGGTAACGCGGGTGCTCAAAACCTCGCTCGACGAGAACCTGGCGATGATAGCGGACTCCGTGAAGTACCTCGTCGGGAAGGGCCTCACGGTGTTCCTCGACGCGGAGCACTACTTCGACGGCTACAAGCACGATCCGAAGTACTCGCTGAAAACCCTGGAAGCGGCCGCCGCGGCCGGGGCGGCCTGCCTGGTGCTGTGCGATACCAATGGCGGCATGCTGCCGGAGGACATCACCAAAGCGACGAGAGCGGCGGTGAAACTGGGCGTGCCGGTCGGCATCCACTGCCACAACGACGGCGGACTGGCGCTGGCCAACACGCTGGCGGCGGTCAACGCCGGGGCGGGCCAGGTGCAGGGCACCGTCAACGGCTACGGGGAGCGTACCGGCAATACCGACCTCTGCGCCGTGATACCGTCGCTGAAGCTCAAGATGGGCATTGACTGCGTGACCGACGCGCAGCTGGCCAGCCTCACCGAGGTCTCCCACGCCATCAGCGAGATAGCCAACCTGCTGCCGGACCAGTACGCGCCCTACGTGGGGGACAGCGCCTTCAGCCACAAGGCCGGCTACCACATGGACGGCATCATGAAGTGGCCGGGGGCCTACCAGCACATCGAGCCGGAGGCGGTGGGCAACAAGCTGCGGACGGTCGTCTCCGACCAGAGCGGCAAGCGGAACGTCGTCTACAAGGCCCGGGAGCTGGGCGTTGACCTGGAGCAGGATACCAAGGCCACGCAGGCGCTGCTCAAGCACATCAAGGACCTGGAGAGCCGCGGCTTCCAGTATGACAACGCCGAGGCGTCCTTCGAGCTGCTGCTGTACCGCGTCCAGGAGGGGTACGAAAAACCGTTCGAGCTGGTGGACTTCATGGTGCTCGTGGAGAGCCGCCGCCGGCCCTCCACCCGGAGGAAGGACACGGACATGCTCTCCGAGGCGATGGTGAAGGTCAGCGTCGAGGACAAGATCATCCACACCGCCGCCGAGGGCGACGGCCCCGTCAACGCGCTGGACCGGGCGCTCCGCAAGGCGCTGCTGCAGTACTACCCGAGCCTGGAGCAGGTAACGCTGGTGGACTATAAAGTACGTATCCTGGAGGAGAGCACGGGCACCGAGAGCCAGGTACGGGTTATTATCGAGTCCTCCGACGGCAACACCGAATGGCGTACCGTGGGGGCGTCCACCAACCTTATCGAGGCGAGCTGGCTGGCGCTGGCGGACAGCCTGGAATACTGGCTGCTCAAGAACGGGAAGTAGCTTTTCGTTTTCCGGCCGGACGGGCGCGCCCCCTGACTCCGCCTTCGCGGTGTTTTCCCCTTTGGTGTATAATTAATGTATAGCTGGTTTACGAACGTTTGCCTTTGGAGGAGAGCCTGAGATGACGGAGATAAAGAGTGCCGCCGAGATAGCCGCGGAGAAGCTGGCGGCCATCGGCGACCCCACGCCGGAAGAACGCCGCCAGTGGAAGTACGGTCCGCTCGGCGAGCAGCTGGCGGCCCGGTACCTGAAGGACAACCTCGACCTCGCCGGTGAGATCCGGAAGGTGGACGAAGCGGGCCAGGACCTGGTGGCGGCGGGCGTCAACGAGATACTGCTCCGCAACATCACCCTGCCCCGCAACGAGACAGTCGGCAAGACGAACAAGAAGGCGATGGAGGGGCTCAAGGCCCTGAAAAAGGACAAGGCGGCGGTGCTGGCCGTGTTCGCCAAGATACAGCACGTTCTCGACCACTACGTCAACGAGGGCGAGAAGCAGCGCAAGCAGGCCTACGAACAGCTCAAGGTGGAGATGGAGCAGCGATTCCAGCAGGCCATCCGCGCCCAGACCGGCGTGAGCAACGCGGCGCGGATGAAGATAGACATCGAGGCGCAGCCGCAGTTCCAGGACGAGTGGCAGCGGCTCCAGGCGCAGCTCGAGGCGCAGTACCTCAACCTGCTGGACGACTACAAGCAGGAACTGGCCGCCATCCAGTAGAACGCCATGGACCACGACGAGAACCGCATCGAAGAGGCGGCGCGGCACACGGAGGTCCTCCGCCACCCGCGCCAGCACCTCAATACCTTCGGTATCACCAACATCTACTACTACCTGGTGACCGAGCCCAGCTACGACGAGTTTTCCGGCGAGACCGGGGAAACGGTCGTCCGGGAAGGACGGGTGGTGGCGGAGCGTCCGAAAATCGTCACGCCATACTACCTGAGCAACCTAGAAGGCTTCTCCGGGGACGCGCGGAAGTACTTGGAGCACCTGATCAAACGCTACGGACCGCAATCGCCGGGGCTGTTCTACTCCTACCGCAACGAGCCGAGGAACCTCAACATCATCTCGGACGCCTGGCCGGCGGTGGTGGACAAGCTCAACGCGGAGATAGACCGCAAGGAAGACCCGTTGTCCTCCATCATCAAGGGGGAGGACGCCCTCTGGGACGTGTCCCTGCTCAAGTTCATCTACGAGATCACGGCGCGGTCCGCGCCGGGCAACCTGGCCCAGCTCAAGGAGCGGGGGTTGCTCGGGCGGGGGACGGGCGGCGTGCCGGAGGGCGTGCGGCGGCAGGTGGACGAGATGTTCCAGCAGGTGCGGGACGGCGACCTGCGGCTCTGGGAGCTGGAGCGGGAGCTCAACCGGTGGGGGCTTTTCGAGGAGTACGAGGACCGGTTCTTCGCGCTCGTCCGCGGCCTGAAGTAACGGGATGATAGAGAACAGCATCGTCATACGCCCGCCGAGCGAGGCGCGGAGCTTCCTGCTGCCGGTGACGGAGGGCTGTTCCCACAACCGCTGCACCTTCTGCGGCACCTTTACCGACTTCCGGTTTCATACCTATCCCATCGAAGAAATCACCGATTACGTTGACGCCGCGGCGGCACGCTACGGGGACGGCGTGCGGCGGGTGTTCCTGGAGAACGGGGACGCTCTCATGGCGCCGCAGGACGTCCTGAGGGCCACGCTGCAGCACCTCAAGGAGCGGTTTCC
Source organism: Dehalococcoidales bacterium (assembly GCA_034430495.1). Lineage (GTDB taxonomy): Bacteria > Chloroflexota > Dehalococcoidia > Dehalococcoidales > RBG-16-60-22 > DAOUEG01. The sequence continues at coordinate 15,590 of DAOUEG010000021.1, read as the reverse complement.
CCGTATGCAACGGGTAGGGACCTACGCCACGCCGAAATCGGCTCTGGTGAAAACGCCGGACGAACTGAAGGGACTGCGGGAGCTCGGGCTGAGGATCGCCTACCTGGGGGTGGAGAGCGGCGACCCCGAGATTCTGGAGAAGGTCTGCAAGGGCGCCACGCGGGAGGAAATCATAGCAGCGGGGCGGAAGCTGAAGGAGGCGGGCATCACCGTCTCGGCGACGGTCATACTGGGGCTCGGCGGGCCGGAGCTCTCCGAGCGGCACGCCATCGCCACCGGCAAAATCCTGACCGAGATAGACCCCGAGTTCGCCGGGGCGCTGACGCTGATGCTGGTGCCGGGTTCCGCCTTGCACGAGGACTGGCAGGAAGGGAAATTCCACCTCATCTCGCCGCGGCAATCGCTGGTGGAGCTGAAGCTCATCATCGAAAACTCGAATTTCAGCAACTGCTTCTTCACCTCCAACCACGCCTCCAACTACCTGCCGGTCAAGGTGCGGCTGCCGCAGGGAAAAGTGGAGATAATCCGGCTCATAGATGGTATACTGGCGGGAGACGACGATTCCATGCTCCGCCCGGAGGCGTTCCGGGGGCTGTAACCCACCACCGGCGAGGAGAACGTGCCCATGAAGGTGACCCACATCGAGGCGAGAGACCTCTGCGAGGCCTGGTTCCTGTGCCTTTGCAAGACACTGGAGGAAGGGCGCGAGTACGTCATCGAGCGGGGGAGCTACGCCGGGCAGAAGCGGAAGGAAACCGGCCTCATGGTGGTGAGGGTGGCGTATCCCGGCACCCGGCCGCTCATCCCGGACGTGCCCCAGGGCGTCCCGGCCCCGAGCACCATGGAGTACGTGGAGAGCTACCTGCCGTACCTGATGACGGCCCACCGCAAGGAGGGCGAGCAGTACACCTACGGGCAGTACCTCGAGCCGCAGATAGCGGAAGTCATCAAGATGTACCGGGAGGAAGGGTTCAATACCAACCAGGCCTTCATGGCGGTGGGGGACGAGCGGTCCATCTACCTCTCCGACCCGCCCTGCCTGCGGATGATAGATACCAGAGTGCTGGAAGGGAAGCTCTCCTTCGTCTGCTATTTCCGGTCGTGGGACCTGTGGGCGGGGTTCCCCTCCAACCTGGCGGCCATCCAGCTCCTCAAGGAGTACATGGCGAGCGAGATAGGCGCCGAAGACGGCGACCTGCTGGCGGTAAGCAAGGGCCTCCACCTCTACGAGTACAGCTGGGACCTGGCCCGGGCGGTGGTTCGGGCGTAGCATGGACGTGATTGACGAACTAGCCGGGGTCCTGGCCGGAGCGCGCCGGGTGGTGGTCTTCACCGGGGCCGGCTTCAGCACCGAGTCCGGCGTGCCGGACTTCCGCAGTCCCGGCGGCGTCTGGGACGTGTTCGACCCCAACCAGCTCAACCTGCCGAATTTCCTGCGTGACGAAGACGTCCGCCGCGAGTACTGGCGGATGCACCGCATGATGTGGGAGACCATCCGCGAGGCCAAGCCGAACGCCGGGCACGAGGCCGTGGCGGAGCTCCACCGGCTGGGGCGGCTCGATTCCGTGGTGACCCAGAACACGGACGGCCTCCACCAGATAGCCGGCGTGCCGGCGGAGCAGGTGTTCGAGCTGCACGGCACCATGCAGTGGGTGGACTGCCTCGGCTGCGGGCGGCGCTACCCCCGGGCGGCCGTCCACGAGATGATGCTGGCGGGGACGGACGTGCCGCGCTGCGAGGCCTGCGGCGGGCTGCTCAAGCCGGCGACGGTGGCCTTCGGGCAATCACTGCCGGAGCGGGAACTACACGAGTCCGCAGCGCGGTCCGAGACGTGCGACGTCTTCCTGGCGGCGGGGTCGTCATTGCTCGTCTACCCGGCGGCGCAGCTGCCGTTACTCGCCAAGCAGCGCGGCGCGACGCTCGTGATTTTGAACCTCACCGAAACGCCGCACGACCGCTACGCGGATATCATCATCAGGGAAAAGACAGGTGCAACGCTCTCGCGGGTCATGGCACGGCTCCGGGACCGGGCGTAGAACCCGGCTCGTCCTGGCGGCGCTGCTGCTCGTCACGCTCGTCGGGGTGCTGGGCGGCTGCGGCTCCGGCGGACTGGACGCGCAGCTCAACCGTATTACCGCCGGGGAGCGGTTCAGTCTGGCCCGGTGGGAAGTGGGTGAACTGGCCCGGTCGTTCGTCGGGATGTTCAACCGGCCCGCCGACCTCGCCGACCGCTCCGCCGAGGTCGAGAGCTATTTCTCCAGCGTGGACAACGCCACCGTCTCCGCCGACGACGTGGCGGCCATCATCGAGGCGCAGGTGCGGCAGGCCTACCGCGACGCCGGCATTGACAATCCCTTCGGGGGCCTTATCAAGCCGCAGTTCAGCTTCCCGCCGGTGAACATCTACCTGCGGAAGCCGCCGCTCCTCCTCGTCATCTCGCCGCGGGACCACATCGAGCGCATCAAGGACGTGCTGCTGCTGCCCGACCTGCCGGCGGTGAAGCGGGAGGCCATCGAGGACGAGGTGGCGCAGCTCGGCTACTCCGGGCTCGTGGTGGACCTCGGGGGCATCGCCACCTACCCGAGCTACGTGTCCGACCAGTACGGGTTGCAGTTCGCCCTCGAAACGGCCGCCCACGAGTGGCTGCACCAGTACCTGGCCTTCACGCCGCTCGGGTTCGACTACGTGCTCAGCCTGGCCGGCATCAAGCCGAACCCGGACATCGCCGCCATCAACGAGACGGTGGCGAGCATGGTGGGGGAGGAAATCGGCGGGGATATCTATACCAAGTATTACGCCGAGAAGCCGGCCGCCACCCCCGCGCCGCCGCCGTCCGGCACGCCGAGCTTCGATTTCAACGCCGCCATGCGGGAGACCCGTCTCCACGTGGACGACCTGCTGGCGCAGGGCAAGATAGACGAGGCCGAGGCCTACATGAACCAGCGGCGGGACTACATCAACGCCCACGGCTACTACATCCGCAAGCTGAACCAGGCCTACTTCGCCTTCTACGGCACCTATACCTCCTCGCCGACCTCGGTGGACCCGCTCGGGCAGGAGATGCGGGACCTGCGGGCGCAGAGCGGCTCGCTCAAGGTCTTCCTGGACACGGTCGCCACCCTCACCACCCGGGACGAGGTCAAGGCCAAACTGGGTCAGTAACGGGTCCGGGGCAGCGCGTCACGCCTATTGTTCACGGAATTGTTATTTTTCCAGGCCGGATATTTATTACCCGGTTACCTAAGTTCCACCACAATAGTACCAAACTCCTACCAAGGAGCGGGGGAGATGAGCCTGTATCAGCGCATGATGGCGCGTACGGAAGACAAGTTAGGTCTGCTGGAGAAGCTCTGGGCGCGGATGAAGTCCGACGACAAGGAGAACCAGCTGGTCTCCCGTATCATGCAGACGGCCCAGGTGGCGCTCAACGCGTCCGCCGCCTCGCTGCTCGTCCTCGACAAGCGGAACCAGAAGCTCTACTTCAAGTACGCCAACGGGCCGGCCGCCTCCGAGGTGAAGCGGCTCCACATCAGCCGGCAGTCCGGCATCGCCGGGTGGATAGCCCGGAACGGCAAGCCGCTCCTCGTCAACGACGCGGAGAAGAACCGGAACTTCTACCGGCAGATTGACCAGGCCACCGGCTTCCAGACGAAATCCATCATCGGGGTGCCGATTCTCAGCGAGGGCAAGGTGGCCGGCGTCATCGAAGTCCTCAACAAGAACGACGGCACGCTCTTCACGCGGACCGACCTAAACGTCATGCTGGAGGTGGCCGCGACGATGGGCCTGGCGATGGAATCGGCCCGGGCCAACATTGACCTCCGGGACTCCTTCCGCGGGGCGATGGCGGCGGTGGTTTCGCTGGCGGACGCGCGGGAAATCTCCGGCCGCAGTCACTCGGAGCGGGTGGCGGAGTACGCCCTGAAAGCCGCCGACTTCCTGAACATGGGCAAGGAGGCACGGCAGGACCTGGAGTTCGCGGCGCTGCTCCACGATATCGGCAAGCTCACCATGCCGGACCGCATTCTCAACAAGGCGGAAAAGCTGACCGACCAGGAGTGGGAACGCATCCGGCGGCACCCTGTCATCGGCTACAAGCTGTTCTGCAACATCCCGGTCCTCCGGGAGGCGGCCAAGCTCATCCTGCACCACCACGAGCGCTACGACGGCCGGGGCTACCCGGAAGGTCTGCAGGGAGAAGACATACCGCTCGGCGCGCGGATTCTGGCCGTGGCCGATGCCTACGACTACATGACGACCGGCCACGCCCACCGCGAGGCCCTCAGCAAGGCCCGGGCCTTCGTCGAGTTGTTCCAGAACGCCCGCACCCAGTTCTGCCCGGCGGCGGTCAAGGCGCTCAGCGTCGCTCTCCAGAACGAGCCCCGCTAGACCGGCGCCGCCCCGCTATTCGTCAACCGGGCCGCCCCCATGGTATCATTGAAACAGACCGTTTGGTGGTTTTTCATGATACCGGAGCTCGTCAGCTATATCGTCCGGCGCGAGGGTAAAAAGTTCCGCCGCCTCACCCCGGACGTAGACCTCAGCCTCATCGCCGCGGACCGCATGGGCGTGCCGCGGGACGCGATATCGCTCTACGTCCACATCCCGTTCTGCCGCTCGCTGTGCCCGTTCTGCTGCTTCAACCGGTACCTCTTCGAGGAAGGGGCGGCGCGGCGCTACTTCCAGGACCTGCGGCGGGAGCTGGATTCCTACCTCCAGCGGGGTTTCACCTTCTCCAGCGTCTACTTCGGCGGGGGCACGCCGACCATCCTCATGGACGAGCTCGGCGAGTTCATCGGCCACCTCCGGGACGTTCTCCCGGTCAAGGAGCTGTCTCTGGAGACGACGCCGCGGGAGCTGACCGACGCGACCATCGAGAAGCTGCGGGCGGCGGGCGTCAACCGGCTCTCGGTGGGGGTGCAGAGCTTCGAGGAACCGGTGCTCAAGACGATGGGGCGTATCAACGGCCCGGCCGACGAGGTGAAGAAGCGGCTGCTGGCCGCGCAGGGGAAGTTCGAGACGGTCAACGTGGACTTCGTCTTCAACTTCCCGGCCCAGACCATCGCGCAATTTTCTTCGGACGTGAAGGCCTTCAAGGACCTGGGACTGGACCAGGCGACCTTCTACCCGCTCATGGCCTCGCCGCACAAGAAGGACGCCATGGAGCGCACGTTCAACCGGGTGGACAACTCCCGGGAGCGGGAGTTCTACGACGTCATCCTCAAGGAGCTCTACCACGGCGGTTACACCGCCTCGACGGCCTGGTGCTACTCCAAGGGCGACCGGATGATCGACGAGTACATCATCGAGTACGACGACTACGTCGGCATCGGGGCCGGTTCGGTGAGCATCGTCGGGGACTACTTCTACGTCAACTCCTTCGCGCTCGACCGCTACCACGACTTCGTCGAAAACGAGCAGCTGCCGGTCATCAGCTGGCGGAAGCTCTCCGGGCCGGAGGGCCGGCGCTACTACCTGCTCACCAAGCTCTTCGGGATGGCCCTCTCCCGGGACGACTTCCGGCGGCGCTTCGGGGCGAGCCTCGGCCGGAAGATGCCGCTCGAGCTGGCCTTCCTCAAGGCGGCCGGCCTCGTGACCGGGGACGGCGTCCTCAAGGTGACGGAAAAGGGGATGTACCCGGTCAGCGTGATGATGCGGGACTTCTTCGCGGCGCTCAACACGCTGCGGGAGTACTGCATAGAGCACCAGGTCTAGCCGCTACTTGGTGGCGACGTGGATGCCGGCGGCGCCGAAGAACAGCTCCCTATACTTCACCGAGGCGAAGCCTGCCTTCAGGAACAGGTCGCGGACCTCGTCCGGCATGAAGAAGCGGGCCGCCGAGCTCGACAGGTAGTTGTAGGCGCCACGGTTCCCCGAGATGAGCCAGCCGACCGGCCGGACGAACCCGTAGAGGTAGCACCGCATGACGGCCCGGACGCAGGCGCTGCGGGGCTGGCTCGATTCCACGGCCACGTAGCGGCCGCCCGGTTTCAGGATGCGGAGCACCTCGGCGAAGTGCGGCTCCCGCAAAGGGTTCTTGTAGGTGAGGTTCCGGAAGGCGAAGGAGATACCGACGCAATCGAAATGTTCGTCCGGGAAGGGCGTGGCGGTGGCATCGCCCTCCATGAAGGTGACCTTCACCCCGGCGGCGGCCGCCTTGGCGCGGGCCTTATCCAGCATGGTATCGCTGAAATCGAGGCCGAAGATTTCCGTCTCCTTCCCGGCGTAGCCGGCGATGGTGATGGCGAGGTCGCCGGTGCCGCAGCCGAGGTCGAGCACGCGCCGCGGGTGCCCTTCCAGGCAGGTGCGGGCCGCCCGGCGGCGCCAGCCGGTGTCCATGCCGAGGGTCATGATGTGGTTGATGAGGTCGTACCGGGGCGGTACGGCGTTGAACATGGTCTGGAGCGGGCGCGGCGATTTGGCATCCGGTGGTGTCGTCATGGTTCCGCCGCCTCCCCACGGCGCTCTTTTTATTGTGCCGTCTCGGGCCGGTTTTTTCAAATCGGGCGGGCCGGGCCGCGTGCTATAATGAGGACATCTCGAACGTGAAGAAAGGCAGGGCGGCGTGCCCCGTTTCCTGGTCGAACTCACCCCATCGGAACTGGAAGAGCTGGTAACCGGCCTTGGCGAGAAGGCGTTCCGGGCCAGGCAGATACTCAACCGCGTCTACCGGCAGCTGGCCTGGACGTGGGACGAGCTGCCGGAGCTGCCGGTGGCGCTACGGGAGAAGCTCGCGGCGGCGATGCCGGTGCACGGGCTCGAAGAGCGGCACCTCCAGGTCAGCACCGACGGGACGGTCAAGGGGCTGTTCCGGCTCCTGGACGGAAAGACGGTGGAGGCGGCGCTCATGCCGCAGCGGGGCCGGGCGACCGTCTGCGTGTCGTCGCAGGTGGGCTGCAACGTGCGCTGCCCCTTCTGCGCCACCGGGCAGCAGGGTTTCGAAAGGAACCTGACGGCCGGGGAAATCGTGGACCAGGTGCTCTCCTTCGCGCGGTATTTGAAGGACGGCCGCGCCGGGGAGGGCGGGCCGGAGCGGGTGAGCAACGTCGTCTTCATGGGCATGGGCGAGCCGCTCGCCAACTATGATGAAGTAATTAAGGCGGTCGCCGCGCTCAACGCGCCGGAGCGGTTCGGGCTGGGGGCGCGGAACATCACCATCTCCACCGCCGGGCTGGTGCCGCAGATACGGCAGCTGGGCCACGAGCCGTTCCAGGTGGGGCTGGCGGTCTCGCTCCACGCCGGGACGGACGCGCTGCGGAACAAGCTCGTGCCGGTGAACCGGACCTACCCGCTGGCGGAGCTCATGGCCGCCTGCCGCGACTATTTCAGGAGCTCGGGACGGCGGGTGAGCTTCGAGTACGCTCTCTTCAAGGGCGTCAATGACGCCGCCCGGGAAGCCCGGGCGCTGGCGGTGCTCCTCAAGGGGATGAACTGCCACGTCAACCTGATCGCGGCCAACGCCACCGGCAACCGCGGCTACCAGCCGCCCGACCCGGGGGTCATTTCAGCCTTCATGGCGGAGCTCAGGAGCCACCACATCACGACGACGCTGCGGCAGTCCCGCGGCGGGGACATTGACGCCGGGTGCGGGCAGCTCCGCTCCCGGCTGGCGAAGGCCGGCTAGTCCCTGGCGGAGGACGGCTGCTTCTCGTCCATGATTTGAACGTAGATGCGGGGGACGTTGGGCGGGTCGAACTCCGGCAGGTCGCTGAAGCGGCCCTGGGCCGCCGTCCACATGCCGCGCTCGCGGACGCTGTCGTTGAACCTCTGCAAATCGTCCGTTTCCAGCTCGTACAGCGCGAGGTACTTTCGTATCTCGTTCTCCTTGTTATCGGCGCTCTTCCAGCGGGTGGCCTTGATCATGCCGGGCACCTCGAGCATGTCCGGCAGGTGGACGTTATCGTACCAATCGTTGAACTCCGCCTCGCGGGACGGGTCCTTGCAGTCGCTGAAGGCGAAGAGCAGGTAGCGTGTCATGGGCGGCCTCCTGTCAGTTTTCGTCACCCGATGATAGGGGAGCGGCGGGCCGGGTGTCAAACCAAACCGTATTTGCAGGGGCGGGCGCCGGGTGCTAGACTGCGGTAGCCCGACCGAAGAACGAGAGGAGCCATTATGATCAAGACGATTGCCCTGGCCCACCGCAAGACCGGGATGACCCGGGAGGAGTACAACCGGTACTGGCTGGAGGAGCACGCCCCGCTGGCGGCCAAGCTCATTCCGGGGGTGCGGCGGTACGTGCAAAACCACTTCATCGAGGTGCCGGGACAGGAGTACCAGGGCGACGGCATCGTGGAGATGTGGTACGACGACGTGGCGTCCTGGCAGGCGTCGCTGGCCTACATCATGTCGCCGGAGGGGGCGGCCATCCGCGAGGACGGCATGAAGTTCGCCGAGATGAAGGGCGGCGGGACGTTCTGGGTGGTGGAGGAGCACGTCATCAAGGACGAAATCGGCACGAAATAACGGAGGCGGCCATGGACAGGGTGAAGGGCAAGGCAGCCATCGTGACCGGGGGCGGCTCCGGCATCGGCGAGGCGACGGCCAAGCTGCTGGCCGCCGAGGGGGCGAAGGTGACCATCGTGGACATTGACGACGCCAACGGGGCACGGGTGGCCGATGAAATCATAGCCGCCGGCGGCACGGCCCGGTTCCGGCACCTGGACATCAGCCGGGAAGATGACATAACATCTGTCTTTAACGAAGCCTACGAGGAATACGGGGCGCTCCATATCCTCGTCAATAACGCCCTGGCGCTCGGCCGGGACACGCCGCCGGACGCCACCAGCGCCGAGGACTGGGACGCGGTGATGAACGTCAACGTGCGGGGGACGTTCCTCTGCACCAAGCACGCCGTGCGGTACATCAAACGGACCGGGCAGGGCGGCAGCATCGTCAACGTGTCTTCCATCATGGCCATGCTCGGCGGGCCGGCCCACATCTACAACACCTCCAAGGGCGCCATCCGCAGCATGACCAAGAACGTCGCCGTTATCTACGCCGCCGACGGCATCAGGGCCAACTCCGTCCACCCCGGCTACATCAACACGCCGCTCTTCCGGCGGCTGGCCGGGAGGAACCCGGCCGAGGTCGAGGCGGCCGCCAAACGGGCCGGGGAGCGGGTACCCGCCGGGCGGATGGGCACGCCGGAGGACATCGCGGCGGGAATCCTCTACCTGGCCTCCGACGAGTCGAGCTACGTGACCGGGAGCGAGCTCGTCATTGACGGGGGCGCGCTCGTCAAGTCGTAATCTCCGTTTGCAGGCCGGCGCCGTCGCGGACTATACTCAAGGTATTCCGAACCAAGGAGACGGACCCATGGCCGAAAAGAAGTACGGACACCTCGTCAAGCCCATCACCTATAATCGGGTCGAGGGCGATGGCCCGCCCGAGTACACCGCCGCCATGCGGGGACCGGCCCTCGAGGGGTTCAACGCCGGCTTCGTCCACGGATTCCGCCGCACCGCCGGGCCGTGGGGCGGTCATCTGGCCGTCTCCCACGTCCATCCCTACAACGAGACCATGCTGTTCGCCGGGATAGACTACGACCACCCGAACGAGCTGCCGGCGAAGCTGACCGTCGGCATGGGCGCAGAGGGAGAGGTGCATACCCTCGACCGGCCCACGGTCGTGGTATGCCCGGCCGGCACGCCCCACGGGCCGATTGCGACGGAAAGCGTCGAAAAACCGTACATCTTCATGGCGGTGGTCTGCAACGCCGTGCGCCAGTCCGAGGACGTGGCGCTCCACGGCGAGACGGACGGCCACCGGTACGACGACCTCGTGCAGGCGTTCGAGTTCCGCTGGCTCAAGCGGGAGAACAGCGGCAATGCCGACTGGATGACCGGCTGGAGCGGCGAGCGGAGCGAGGGGTTCAAGCTGAATTTCACCTGGGCCTTCCACACCGGCGTGGGCCCGTTTCACACGCACGACCCGCACGTCCACCCCAACGACGAAATCCTCGTCTTCGTGGGGACGGACGCGGACCGGCCGGACTATCTGGGGGCGGAGGTCGAAATCTTCATGGGCGAAGAGATGGAGAGCCACGTGTTCGATACGCCGACGGTCGTCATCGCGCCGGCGGGGCTGGTGCACTGTCCGCTCGTGGTGCGCCGGGTGGACCGCCCCTGGAACTTCACCGCCATCTGCCTCAATAATTCGCACGACACGACCTGGCTCGGCGGCGACCCGGACGTGCCGAACCGCTACGCCCATCCGCCGCGACGGGAATGAGCGTCAGTCCTCTCAAGGGAAACTCACTCGGTCTCTGGTCCACGGTGGCCATCGGCATCGGCGGGATGGTGGGCGGCGGCATCTTTGCCGTGCTCGGCCTGGCCGTCCAGATGGCCCACGGGGGCACGCCGCTCGCCTTCCTCATCTCCGGCGTCGTGGCGCTGCTGACGGCCTACTCCTACGCCAAGCTCTCCGTTACGTACCCGACGCGGGGCGGCACGGTGGAGTTCCTCAACCAGGCGTTCGGGCCGGGGATTTTCACCGGCGGCCTGAACATCCTGCTCTGGCTGAGCTACATCGTGATGCTGTCGCTCTACGCCTTCGCCTTCGGGAGCTACGGCGCCAGCTTCTTCCCGGCGGCGGCCCAGCCGCTGTGGCGGCACATCTTTCTCAGCGCCGTCATTGTGCTCTTCACCGGGCTTAACCTGCTCGGGGCGCGGGCAGTGGGCCGGGCCGAGAACGGCATCGTCGTCATCAAGGTGCTTATCCTGCTCCTCTTCCTCGGTGTCGGGGCGTTCAGCGTCCAGGGGACCAACATCGCGCCGGTGGCCTGGGCCGCGCCGATGCAGCTCGTGGCCGGCGGGATGATAATCTTCCTCGCCTACGAGGGCTTCGAGCTCATCGCCAACACGGCGGAGAACGTCCGCAGCCCGCGCAAGACGCTGCCGCGCGCCTACTACACGGCGGTCATCTTCGTCATCGGGCTCTACGTGCTCGTCTCGCTCGTCACGGTGGGGAACCTGCCGCTCGATAAAATCATCGCCGCCAAGGACTACGCGCTGGCGGAGGCCGCCCGGCCGTTCCTCGGCGCGGCGGGGTTCGCCCTCATCGCCGTGGCGGCGCTCCTCTCGACGGCCTCGGCCATCAACGCCACCCTCTACGGCACGACGCGGGTCAGCTATGTCATCGCCAAGGAAGGGGAGCTGCCGGCCAGCCTCGACCGGGAGGTGTGGAAAGAGCCGGTGGAGGGGCTGCTCATCTCGGCGGCGCTGACGCTGCTGGTGGCCAACCTGTTCGACCTCTCGCGGATTTCCCTCATGGGGAGCGCCGGGTTCCTGCTTATCTTCGCGGCGGTCAACACCGCCAACGCCAAGCTCGCCGACCGCAACGGCTCGCGGCGCTGGATTTCGGTGCTCGGGGGCGTGGCCTGCGTGGCGGCGCTCGTCGTCCTCGTCGTCCAGCAGGCCATCACGACGCCCACCTCGATCATCGTGCTGGCGGTCATGGTGGGGGCGTCGTTCCTCATCGAGGTGGCCTACCGGCGGCTGACCGGGCGCTCGATACGGTCCATGCACCACCCGCCGCCGGCGGACTAGGCCGTTTTTTCCGCGTCCGCCTCCCGCTTCTTCCTGAAGAGCCAGTTCCGCAGCAGTATCGGCGGGATAACGGTGGTCAGCAGGCTAACCGTCACCAGCGCGCCGTAGACGTCCTGGCCTATCCACCTGTTGGTGAGCCCGATGAGGGCCACGATCATGGCGACCTCACCGCGGGGCATCATGCCGACGCCGATGGTAGCCGCGTCCTTCATCCCGTACTTGAACAGCAGCGCCGGCGCGCCGCAGCCGATGACCTTGGTGAGGGCGCTCACGCCGGTCAGGGCGAGGATGAACCAGAGGATGCGGATATCAATGGCGTGGACGTCCAGCAGCACCCCGAGCGAGATGAAAAAGATGGACGCGAAGATGATTTTCAGGTGCTCCGAGCCGTGGTGGAAGATGGTGCCCGTTTTCAGCTCCATGCTGGCGAAGGCGACACCGGCCAGGAAGGAGCCTATAACGGCGGACAGGCCGGCGGCCTCGGCGCCGATGCTATAGAGGAAGGCCACCATCATGGCGAAGATGAAGATGGACTGGGGGAACTTGCGGGCGAGGCGGGTGTCATCGAACCACATCATGAAGCGGCGCAGTAGCATCCGTACCGGCACGGCGCCGAGGAAGAGGAAGAGGGCGGCCTTACCGAGGCTGCCGAGCACGGCGAGCGGCTGGACCGAGCCGGTGACGAGCTGCTCCGAGATGGTGAGGGCCAGCAAAGCGAGGACGTCGTCAATGATGGCGGCCCCCATGACGGCCTTGGCGGCCTTCGTCTGGAGCTTGCCCATCTCCTCGAGGACGTTGGCGGTGATGGCGATGCTCGTCGCCGTCATGGCGGTGCCGATGAAGACGGAGGCCTGGAAATCGAACCCAAAGGCGATGGCCAGGTAGTAGCCCACCACCCAGGGGACGATGATGCCGGCCAGCGCGATGGCGAAGTAACGGGGCTGGGTGATTTCCTTGAGCTCGAACTCGAGGCCGATGGTGAAGAGCAGCACCACGGCGCCGAGGTGGGCCAGGCTCTCCACGAAGCTGGTGTAGGTCACCAGGCCGAGCAGGCTGGGCCCGACGATGACCCCGGCGATGATGATACCGACGACGGCCGACTGGTTGATGCTCCAGGCCAGCAGGTAGCCGGCCAGGGCCACGAACATCAACACGCTCATCTGGAATTCGGGACTCGTCAGTACGTGTTCCGGCACGGGCGTCCTCCGGTGGTCGTCCCCCATGATACCACAGGGGCGCGACTCGTGGGAACGGCGGCAAACTTGCCGGTCGAGGGCCGTGGAGTATATCATGGTAGGAAATCCGGACTCATGGGAACCTCGCAGGACGCGCCGACCATCAGCCTTACCATTGACGGGCGGGAGATAACCGCCGCGGCGGGTGCGAGCGTGCTGGAAGCGGCCCTCGAGGCCGGTATCTTCATCCCCCACCTCTGCTGGCATCCGGACCTGCCGCCGGCGGACAACTGCAAGCTGTGCGTAGTGGGCATCGAGGGCGGGGAAACGACGGCGCTGGCCTGCATGACCGGGGCCGAGGACGGCATGACGGTTGTCACCACGACCGAGGCGGTCAGGGAAGCGCGGCAAAAGGCCATCATCGACATCCTCACCGCCCACCCGGCCGATTGCGGCAGCTGCGTCAAGTACCTCAACTGCGAGCTGCAATCGCTCAAGCAGTACTTCTCCACCGACGACCTGGAGATCCATCACCGCGGCAAGCTGCTGCCGGTCAACCAGGACAACCCGCTCTTCAACCTGGACCCGAACAAGTGCGTCGTCTGCGGGCGGTGCGTGCGGGCCTGCCGGGACCTGCGCGGTGTGGGCATCCTCGATTTCCAGGAGACCAACGGGGAGCGCTACGCAGGGACGAACGGCGGCGTACCGCTGGCCGAGGCGGGCTGCCGGTTCTGCGGCGCCTGCGCCGAGGTGTGTCCCACCGGGGCCATCCTCGACAAAGAAGAGCTGACCAGGGGCAGGAGCCGCAAGGCGGCCCTCGTGCCGTGCCGGTATACCTGCCCGGCGGAGATTGACGTGCCGGCCTACGTCCGGGCCATCCGGGAAGGGGACGCGGCGCGGGCGGCGGCCGTCATCCGGGAGAAAGTGCCGTTCCCGGCGTTGCTCGGCCACGTGTGCGATCACCCCTGCGAGACGGCTTGCAAGCGGGGTTACGTCAGCGAGGCCATCGCCATCCGCGAGCTCAAGCGGTTCGCGGCGGGGCGCGAGGCACTACCGGAGGTGCCGGCGCCGGAACCCGTGCCGACCGGCAAGAAGGCGGCCGTCATCGGCTCCGGGCCGGCGGGCCTCACGGCGGCCTACTACCTGGCGCGGCTGGGGCACGGGGTGACCGTCTACGAGGCGCGGCCGCAGCCCGGCGGTATGCTGCGGGACGGGATTCCGTCCTACCGGCTGCCGAACGACGTGCTCGACGGGGAAATAGCGGGGATTGCCAGAGCCGGTGTCACCATAGAAACCGGCACGCGCGTGGAAAAGGCCGCCGGGCTGCTCGAAGAAGGTTTCGACGCCGTCCTCGTGGCGGTGGGGACGCACAGGGGGGCGAAGCTCCCCATCCCCGGCGCGGACGGCCCGGGCGTGACGACGGCCATTGATTTTTTGCAGGCCGTGAACGAGGGGAACCCGCCGACCCTCGGCGAAAGGGTGGTCGTCCTCGGCGGGGGAAGCGTGGCCTTCGACTGCGCCCGCACGGCGCGGCGGCTCGGCGCGGCGCAGGTCCAGGTGGCCTGTCTCGAGCCGTGCGACGCCATGCTGGCTGCCCCGGACGAGATCATCGAGGCGGAGGAAGAGGGCATCGTCGTCCATCCGGCGACGGCCTTCACCACCATCGAGACCGAGAACGGGAAAATCAAGGGCGTCGTCTGTACGAACGTGGCCAGCTTCGAGATAGATGAAGACGGCGCCGCGCATTTCGATATCGAGGAAGGCACCGAGCGACTGCTGGCGGCGGATTCCGTCATCTTCGCCGTCGGGCAGCAGCCGGACCTGCCGCCGGATTTCGGGTTGGATTTGACCGGGCGCGGCTACGTGACCGTTGACGAGTTCACGCTGGAAACGAGCCGGGCCGGCGTCTTCGCGGCGGGGGACGCCGTCACCGGGACGTCCTCGGTGATCAAGGCCATCGCCGCCGGGCGGAAAATCGCCGCCGCCATGGACCGCTACCTCGGCGGGACGGGCATCATCGAGCCGAAAAAGAAAGCCGCGGCCATCGAGCCGAACCTCGGTCAGCAGGAAGGCTTCGCGGGTCTGAAGCGGGCGCCGGTCATCAAGGCGGCCGCGGCGGAACGGGTCGGCACCTTCGACGTCGTCACGCCGTGCTTCACGGACGACGAGGCCCTTGCCGAATCCCAGCGGTGCCTGCAGTGCGACCTGCGGACGGCCATCCGGCCGGTGAAATTCTGGAGCGACTATTCCTAGCGGGAAAAAGGGGAGGAAGGTATGGAACAGCAACAGGCAGATGTCATTGTCATCGGTTCCGGGGCAGCCGGACTGACGGCGGCCCTCACCGCCGCCGAGGGCGGCGCCAGCGTCATCGTCTACGAGAAGGAGCGCTCCCTCGGGGGGACGACCAACTTCTTCGAGGGTACCTTCGCCGTGGAGAGCTCGCTCCAGCGGCAACGCTACATCACCTTCAGCCGGGACGAGGCTTTCCACTACATCATGGACTACAGCCACTGGAAGGCGAACCCGCGGCTGGTGCGGGCGGTGGTCAACGAGTCCGCCGGGACCATTGACTGGCTCATGGCGCAGGGCGTGGAGTTCAGCGATACCACCATCAACATGCCCGACTCGCCGCAGACCTACCACATCGTCAAGGGCAAGGGCGAGGCGGTGGTCAAGGTGCTCTCCGGCAAGGCCCGGGGAAAGGGCTGCGTCTTGAAGACCGCCACGCCGGTCAAGCGTATCCTCAAGCAGGGGGACAGTATCGCCGGGGTGGTCATCGAGGAGGACGACGAAGACGTGATGGTGCGGGCCAGGGCGGTGGTGGTGGCGAGCGGCGGCTTCATCAACAACAAGGAGTGGGTCAAGAAGT
>DAOUEG010000020.1:0-2794 GCA_034430495.1 Dehalococcoidales bacterium | reverse complement strand
TCGCCAGTTTGGTCATTCTAGGGTATAATAGAGCCAGCCGCGGAGGGGTGTCCGAGCGGTTTATGGTGACGGTCTTGAAAACCGTTGTCCGCCTCTGGCGGACCGCGGGTTCGAATCCCGCCCCCTCCGCCAGCCTTTTCCCCTGAAAAGAAAAAGCCCGGGCAACCCCCGGGCCTTCGTCGCGGAACGGCCTCTCCGTTACTGGTCCGTCGTCACCCGGTTGAGCGCCACCAGGCCCATCGGGTCCGCCTGGTAGCCGTGCACGTAGGGCTTGACGAGCGTGTACTCCTCCCCGAAGGAGAACGGCAGGCAGGCGGCATCGTCCACGAGCATCTGCTCCACCTGCCGGTAGAGGGCGAGCGCCGCGTCGCCTTCGGCCACCGCGGCCTGGTCGAGCAGCCCGTCCACGGCCGGGTTGGAGTACTGCCCGAAGTTGTTCTGCGCCCCGGTGTGGAAGAGCAAATCGAGGAAGTCCTGCGGGTTCGGGTAGTCCGCTATCCAGCCCATGTCGAACAGCTCGTTCTTTTCCGCCGTCAGGTTGTAGTAGTACCGCTCCGGCTCCATCTGGCGGATGGTCACCTCCACCCCGAGGTTCTCCCGCCACTGCACCACGGCCGCCTCTATCATGGGGCTGACGCCGCCCCCGTAGCCCGCCGTCGTGATGGTGATGGGCGGCAGGTTGGCGGCGCTCCCGTAGCTGGAGAGCGCCAGCTCCTGCCTGGCCTTGGCCACGTCGAAATCGAGCCCCTTGAGGTCCGGGTTGTAGCCGGGTATCCCCGGCGGCAGTATCCCGTCCGCCTTCTTCACCATGTCCCGGAACATCACGGAGATAATCTTGTCCTTGTCGAGCGCGTAGCTGAAGGCCCGCCGCACGTGGACGTCGTCGAACGGCGCCGTCGTCGTGTTGAAACCGATGAAGCTGAAGCTCAGCTCCGGCGTCACCTGGAGCTGCCCGTAGAACGGCCCGGCCGGGTCCTGCACCCGGTCGATGTAGATGGAGGACACGCCGGTCACGTCAATTTCCCCGGACTCGTACTGGTCCATGGGGATGCCGCTCAGGAAGAGGTACTTCACCTCCTCCAGCGTGGCGATCTGCCCGTGGTAGCTCGTGTTCCGCGCCAGCGTCAGGGACTGGCCCTGTGTCCAGTCGGTGAGCTTGAAGGGGCCGGTCCCGACCGGATGCCGGTACCAGTCCGCGCCCTGGGCGACGTTCTTCTGCTCGACGACGAACGCCGTCGGGTAGGTCAGCTTGGCGAGGAAGTAGGAGATGGGCTGGGTGATGGTCACCTGCACGGTGTAGTCGTCCGGGGCGCTCAGCCCGCTGATGGAGGCGGCCTTCCCGCTCAGCTTGTCGAGCGCGCCGGCGATATCGCCGAGGTAGGTGGCGGCCACGGTGGAGCCGGTGGCCGGGTCGCAGGCCCGCTCCCAGGAGTAGACGACGTCCGCCGCCGTCACCGCCGTGCCGTCCTGGAAGACGACGTCGTGCCGGAGGTGGAAGGTGTAGGTGAGGCGGTCCGGGCTGACGTCCCAGCTCCCGGCGATGTCCGGGACGACGTCCAGGTTCTCGTCGAAGCGTACCAGCCCCCCGAATATCTGCGTGACGAACTGGTTGGAGTTCGCCTCCGCCGCCAGGGCGGGGTCGAGCGTGTACGGGTCCGTCCCGGCCAGGGTCAGCGTGCCGTGACCGGCGGGCACCGTCCGGCCGGGGGTCGGCGTGGGGCTGGTGCTGCCGGTCGTGGTCGTCGTGGCGGTACCGGTGCACCCCGTTACGATGAGCAGCGCCGCCAGGAAGAGAAAGAGCGGCAGCAGGCCGCGTCTGATGTTCATGGGGGTCTCCTCTTTCCACTATAGCACAACCGCGGCCGGCCATACAGTTCGGCGCCGGCTATGTGAGGGGTGCCCCCCTTGAACGTGATGTTACATAAATGTTAACATGGGACATACTTCTCCTGATACTTACCCGGAAAAAGTGTAACGGTGCCCAACAAGACCTTCCTGGACCGCCTCGCCCCGATCAGCGCCTGGTTCCGCTCTTCCGAGATGCTGGCCGGGCTCGTCCTGTCGGTCGCCATCGGCGTGGTCGCCGGTCTCGGGGCGGTCGCCTTCCGCTGGCTCATCAGCGCCTTCCAGTCCTTCTTCATTGACGGCGGCGCCAGCGTCCTGGGCTTCATGGGGCACTACTACATCATCCTCATCCCGGCCGCCGGCGGGCTGCTCGTCGGCCCGCTCGTCTACTACTTCGCCCGCGAGGCCAAGGGGCACGGCGTCCCGGAGGTCATGGAGGCGGTCGCCCTGCGCGGCGGCCGTATCCGCCCCCGGGTGGCCATCGTCAAGGTGCTCGCCTCGTCCATCTGCATCGGCAGCGGCGGCTCGGTCGGCCGGGAAGGCCCCATCGTCCAGATAGGTTCCACCTTCGGCTCGACCATCGGCCAGTGGCTCCATCTGCCGGAGGAAACGGTGCGGGTGATGGTGGCCTGCGGCGCGGCCGGCGGCATCGCCGCTACCTTCAACGCGCCCATCGCCGGGGTGCTCTTCTCCCTGGAAATTATCCTGGGGCGCGTGGTGACGCGGCGCTTCGGCTACGTGGTCATCAGCGCCGTGGTGGCGGACTTCCTCGCCCAGGCCTTCCTCGGCAACGCCCGCGCCTTCATTTTACCGGAGTTCGGCATCCGGAGCGGCTGGGAGTTCGCGTTCTACGTCGTCCTCGGCGTCCTGGCCGGCCTCGTGGCCCAGGGGTTCCAGCGATCGCTCTACTGGTTCGAGGACCGCTTCGAATCCCTCCGCTTCCCCGAGC
>DAOUEG010000019.1:0-40627 GCA_034430495.1 Dehalococcoidales bacterium | reverse complement strand
TAGGGCAGCAGGTGGACGGGGACATCGGCCCCGAGCTGCTCAGCGACAAAACGAGCGGTGGCGGTCATATTCTCGTCGGAATCATTGATGCCCGGCACGACGGGCACGCGGACCAGCATGGGAATCCGGCGGGCGTGATAAATATGCCAGGCGTTGTCGAGTATCAGCTCGTTGGACACGCCGGTGTGCTTCTTGTGCTCCGCCGGTCCCATGTGCTTGAGGTCGAAAAGCACCAGGTCGGTACCATCAAGGATTTCGTCGAGGACGTCCCGGCCGGCGAAGCCACAGGTATCCAGCGCGGTGTGGATACCCGCCTCTTTGCATCTGGAGAGGAGTTCCTTCACGAACCCGGGCTGGCCGGTCGGCTCGCCGCCGCTCACGGTAACGCCGCCGCCGGAACGTTCGTAGAAAGCGCGGTCAGCCCGGACCTTGGCGAACACGTCGTCCACCGACATCGAGCTTCCCATGAGCGTCCTGGCCTCGTTGGGACAGACTTCGACGCAGTGCCCCGCGCCATTGCAGCGCGAGCGGTCCGTCCGGGAGACACCGTCAACCAGAGAGACGGCCTGCCGGGGGCAGGCCGGGACGCACGCACCGCAGCCGGTGCACCGGTCACGGTTGAAAAACAACTCCGGCGCGAAGGCCTGAGATTCCGGGTTCTGACACCAGCGGCACCGCAGCGGACAACCCTTCATGAACACGGTGGTCCTGATGCCGGGACCATCGTGAATGGCATAGGACTGGATATTGAAGACGTTGCCGCTCGTTTCCGCCATGCCAGCCTTTCATGAACAGCCGGGACCCGGGGCGAGCCGCCTCGAGAAAAAATAACCGGCCAGTGAGCTCTCGTGCGACCGGACGCCCGCGTTCACGACACGCCAACCTCCATCCTCCGTATAATATCGTCCTGGACCCCTCTGCCCAGGTCAACGAAATAGGCGCTGTAGCCGGCCACTCTCACTATCAGGTCCTGGTACTTCTCGGGAGATTTCTGCGCATCGAGCAGCTGCTCGTTGCCGACGACATTGAACTGGATCCACTTGCCGCCCATCGCACCGTAGGTCTTGATGAGGCTGCCCAGCTTTTTGAGGTCTTCCCGAGCGGTCAACGACGAAGGGTGGAGTTTCACGTTGAGCAGGGTCGAGGAACACGCCGCCTGGTCCATCTTGGCGGCGCTCCGCAGCATGGCCGTCGGTCCCGACGTGTCCTTGCCCTGTGAGGGAGAGACCGTTCCGTCCGAAAGCGTGGTGCCGGCGAACCGGCCATCGGGCGTGGCGCCGATGATCGTACCGCCGGCGAACATGGAGGATATCGAAGCGCCACCCAGTCCCCGTATCCTGCCCCCGACGGGACGGCCGGGGGTCGTGTACCCGGCCTCTTCATCGAGCAGGAACCGGTAGAGGTCGGTGACGATCGAATCGACATAGTCAATATCATTACCGTATTTGGGCGCCCGCAGGCACATTTTCCTGACAGGTTCAAAACCTTCCCAGTCGGCGGCCAACGCCTTCTTCAGTTGTTCCAGTGTCACTCCGCGTTGGTCGAACACCAGCTTCTCGACGGCCGCCAGGGAATCGGCGACATTGATGGCGCCGACGGGGATCATGACCGCCCTGAAGTCATAGGGGGCCACGGCGGCTCGCCTGGACAGGGGCCTGCCGACCTCGATGCCGTCATGCAGCAGAACCGTGTCGATAGCCTCGACGGCGTCATAGTAGCTGTGAACGTCCCCCGTATTCCACTTGGTAAGGAAGGCGTGTTCATGCCACAGCCGGATGAAATGACGCAGGACGTCTTTGAAGGCGGCATAGAACTCTCCGAAGGTCCGATAGTCTTCGACCTTGCGCGGAAGAGATACCGCGTCCAGGCCGGTCCGAGGGTCCACGCCGTTGTTCAGGAATATTTCAAAGACCTTGGGTACCACGAAAAACGAACCGGCCAGGAAACTGGCTCTGCCCGGTATGGCCGGGTCGACGCAGCCGGCGAGGTGATAGTCGCGGGCCTCCTCAAGCGGCACGCCGCCGGAGGTCATATAGTCCAGGAAGGACTGGTCCAGGGCGATGGCCGGCATACCCATGCCGGTCTTCACCACTTCCAGGGCCCTGACCATCAGGTCCTCCGGGGTTCCCTCGTGGACCCTGAGGGTAATGGTATGGTGAGGGGTCCGGACCCGCGCGGCCGCTTCCAGGACCAGGTGGCTCAACTCGTTGCTGGCGTCTCTGCCGTCAGGGGTCACGCCCCCGATGGTCATGTTGCGCCACTTGGCGAACCCGGCATGCTGTTTCCGCTTGGCGCCCGAAAGCTTGATGTTTTCCGGGCGCATGCATTTGACCCGCAGCTCGCAGAGTAACCGCAGGACTTCATCGCGGCTGGTCCGGCCTTTTTCCAGGTCGGTCTTGTAGTACGGATACATGTACTGGTCGAACCGCCCCAGGTTGTGGGTCGAACTGGGAGTGGACAGAATCTGGTTGAACCAGAGGGACTGCATGGCCTGGAAAAAGTCTCCGGGAGCATTCGCGGGGACCCGACGGCAGGCTTCTGCGATGCGCTCAAGCTCCCTCTTCCGAAGGGTATCCGTTTCGACTTCGGCGCGTGCCGCGGCGGCTTCAGCATACCGCTCGGCCAGTCGGGTGACGGACCTGAGTATCATCAGTGACGCTTCCAGATACAGTTTCTTGTCCACGGCGTCCAGCGAAAGCAACCGGATGTTCCGCAGTTCTGCCTCTATTTTATCGATAATCGGGTTGAGACCGGTGAGCCACGTGCCGAAGTCCGTATAGCAGTCCGTGAAGTTGAACGAAAGGCAGAGCCCGCTGCCGGCATAGGCCCCCCGGAACTCGTCCCGGCTGCGCATCGGGGGCAGGGTAACGCCCAGCTGCAGGTAGTTGAACATCCGCTCGTCGAAGAGCTGCCCCTGAGCATATTCGGAGCACCGGACCTTCCAGTAATCGCCGAGCTCCCTGAAGAGCGCCCAGTCAACGCCTTCAAGAGAGATTATACCGTCTTCCGCGGCGGCCCGGACCTCCTCTTCCTTCCACACTCCCAAGAACGGGTCTATCTCGACCCCCCAGGGTTTGCTGGCGCCTTCGCCGACGAACAGTTCTTCGCTATCGATCAGCACCGGCATGTGTTCCAGCATGTGAGAGTAGGCCCTGGCGTTCCGTATGACGGCGGGTTCGCCCTCCGTCCGCCGGTAGGATTCGGTGATGAGGCGTGCTTTTTCAATGCACAGCGGGAAAGCTCCCCGTCGTATCCCGGTCAATGGTCCAGCCATGATGGCCTCCACGAAACGTCATCGTTTCGAAAGTACCGTGTTGTTTCCCGGTATTTAATCTTCATTATTTCACATGATTTGCCGGAACGCCAGCCCGGTCACGCCGCCGGGGGAAGAAACCGCCCTTACCCGGCCGACCGCTGAGAAAGGAAGAACCAAGATCCCATGGGTCGGGTTATCTATTCGCCTCCCGTCAAGGGAGAGGGAACGCGATGGGGGAAATCCCTCCTGACCTCCCTTTATGAAAGGTAAGTATCCCATGACGACATGTATTTTAAAGCGGGTGTATAATCCTCTTAATATTTTGGTTAGGAGGATTAGGGGAATGGTAGGACGCAATTTATTGGCTATTGCGTTGACATGTTTACCGTTATCATTCGGGTTGCTTGTTGGGGCATTTAGCGTAGAAGAAATAGCCTTGAAGGTAATAATGTGGCTCGGAGCAGGCGCATTATTCCTTGTTTCCATGAAAGGTATACAACAAGCAAATCGTGAAGCCAAAGTTGCTGACGATGCCACAAGAGCACAAAACAAAGAGTTGACCGATGTATTGAAAGAGATAAAGCAAAAAATAAAATAACTACATGCTATGAAGGGATAATTTCCTTTATGAAAGGGAGGCAACGGTCCGTTCCGATGGCGGTCACGCGTTCAGGGAGTACGGAGGTTGAGATTGCCACGGTCGTCCGCCCGAGGCGGACTCCCTCGCAATGACGAATGGACGTCACCCTCACCCTAACCCTCTCCCGTCAAGGGAGAGGGCGTGGTCGCTCATCCTTCGACGGGCCCGGGACGAGCGGTCCGTTTACTCGAAAAGCTCCATGATGTGGAGCACCCGCTGGGGGGCCTCGTTGCGGGTGGTGGCGTCAATGAGCTGGACCTCGCAGCCGGGGCAGTCCGTCACCACGATGTCCGCCCCCGTGGCGACGATATTGCCGACCTTGCGGTCGGCGATTTTCCGGGACAGGTCGTAGTAGTAGACGGAGAACGCCCCGGCCATGCCGCAGCAGCGGTCCGCCTCGTCCATTTCCACGAAGGTAAGGTCGGGTGAGGCTTTCAGTATCTTGCGGGGCTGCTCCTTGACCCCCAGATACCTCCCCAGGTGGCAGGGCTCGTGCCAGGTCACCGTCTTGCCCCGGAACTCCGGCCGTACTTTATACGCCTCCGGCGGAAGCTTGACCACGTCCACCAGGTATTCAGTGACGTCGTGGACCTTGTCCGCGAAGGCGGCGTAGTCGTGCCGGCGCTCGTCGGTATCGGCCAGATAACCCGGATACTCCTTCATGGCGGAGGCGCAGGTGGCGCAATCGGTGATGATAACATCCACGTCCGCGAAGGCCTTGACGTTGGTATCCGCGAAGCGGCGGCCCGTTTGGAAATCCCCCGCCCCGAGGAAGACCGGCGCGCCGCAGCAGCCCTGGGCCCGGGGCACGAGAACCTCGATGCCGTTCCGATTGAGAAACCGTATGAGCTTCCGCCCCGCCTCCGGGAAGACGTAGTCCGTCATGCAGCCGGTGAAGTACCCCACCCGGGCGACGGTCGGCGTACCCTGCGGGGGGCGGTTCACCTCCGGGACGGAGCGGCGGAGGAACCTGGGGGCTATCTGCGGGATGTGACGGCCCTTCCCCAGGGCGGAGAGGAAGAAGGACAGGTGGCGGATGGTGCCCTGCGTCCTCGGCAGGAAGATACCCTGGAACCAGGAGGCGAGCCGCAGCGTCCAGCCGAAGAGGCGGCGGCGCGGCAGCAGGTAGCGGTAGACGAGGTTGAAGGGGAAGGAGACGCCCTTCCGGGCGGCAAGCTCGGCGCGGGCGGCGGTGATGAGCTCCGGGACGTTCGTGCCGGCGGGGCACTCGGCGGCGCAGGTACCGCAGAGGGTGCAGCGGTTGAGCTTTTCCGCCAGCTCGTCGGTGAGGTCTATCTCCCCGGCCAGCAGCGCCCGGACGAGCATGAGCTTGCCGCGGGCGACCGAGGATTCCGTCTTCTCCTCGGCGTAGACGGGGCAGGCGGACATGCAGAAGCCGCACTTGGTGCAGGTATCGAGCTGGTCCTCGCAGCGGCGGAGGACGGGGTAGTCCAGGCTAGCCTTCGGCATCGGGCGGCTCCCAGATTTTGCCGGGGTTGAGGATGTGGCGGGGGTCGAGGACGTCCTTGATCCGGCGCATGATTTCAATGGCCTGCGGGTCCATGGCCTGCTTGAGGAAGCGCTTTTTCTCCAGGCCGATGCCGTGCTCGCCGGAGAGGACGCCGCCGAGCTCCAGCGCGATAGTTATGATTTCCTCGACGCACTTCATGGCGCGACCGTAGTGCTCCCTGTCCCTCACATCGCTCAGGATGGCCGGATGGAAATTACCGTCGCCGACGTGGCCGGCGAGGCTGAGGGGCACATCGTGCCGGTCGGCGCTCTCCCGGGCGCGGCGGATGAACTCGGCGATTTTATCCCGCGGCACGGAGACGTCCTCGTTGACGAGGGTGTGGGTGCGGTTGGAGATGTCCGAGAAGTGGGCGCGGCGGGCCGCCCAGTAGCCGTCGGCCTCCGCCTGGTTTTCCGTCACGCGGACGAAGGTAGCGCTCTTTCGGGCGGTCTCCTCGACGGTGCGGGTCTCGGCCGCAACGGTCTCCGGCAGGCCGTCCAGCTGGATGAGCAGAATGACCTGGGAGGCAGCCAACACGTCATCCGGGAGGATGCCGCGGAACTTATCGAAGGTCCACCTGTCAATGAACTCGCACTTGGAGGGCAGCACCGTCCCGGCGATGATGTCCGAGACGGTCTGGCCGGCCACGGCGATATCTTCGAAGGCGGTCACGATGGTGGCGTTGGCCTTCGGGGCCGGGATGAGGCGGAGGGTGATTCTGGTGATGACGCCGAGGGTACCCTCCGAGCCGGTGAAGAGCATGGCGAGCTCGTAGCCGGTGCGGTTCTTGGGCGTCAGCCCGCCGAGCTTCATGATGCGGCCGTCCGCCAGCACCACCTCCAGGCCGAGGACGTACTGCTTGGCGACACCGTACTTGAGGCAGGAGGGGCCGCCGGAGTTCTCGGCGACGACACCGCCCAGGGTGCAGCCGGCGAAGCTCTGCGGGTCCGGCGGGAAGAAGAGGCCCTGTTTGGCCAGCTCGTCGTTGAAATCACCGAGAATGACGCCCGGCTCGACGATGGCGTGGAGGTTTTCCTTCCTGATTTCGAGGATGCGGTCCATCCTGGTGGTGACGAGGACGATGCCGCCCTCGATGGGGATGGAGCCGCCGCTGACGTTGGTGCCGCCGCCGCGCGGTGTGACCGGGATGCGGTGCTCGTTGGCGTAGGCAAGCAGCTTCGAGACTTGTTCCGCGTTCTCCGGGAAGACGACGGCTTCCGGCGCGTGCTGCCAGGTGGCCGTGCCATCATAGGAATAGGTGTAGAGCTCTTCCGGCGAGGTGAGGACGTTCCCCTGCCCGACGATGCGGCGGAGGGCTTCGATATCGTTTTTGTTCATGGTCGGTGGACTTCTCCAGCGGCATTGGCCCGGGGGGCGTTCGGCAGGGTGCAGACGGCGCCGTTGGCGCAGGCGTCGCACTCCAGCTGAAGGGTGGCGTGGGTGATGTTGAAGCGGTGTTCGAGCAGCTCGTTGACGCTGACGACGATCTCGTTGCTGGCGCTGACCATGAGGTCGTCCACGCGGACGTGGGCGCTCAGGGCGTAGATGCCGGAGGTTATCGTCCAGATGTGGACGTCGTGCAGGTCCTCCACGCCCGCTATCTCCCTGACGGCGGCCTCGACCTCACCGAGCCGGATACCGGCGGGGACGGCTTCGAGGAGGACGTCGCCCGCCTCCTTGACGATGCGGAAGGCGCCCCACAGGATGACGACGCCGATGACGCAGGCGAGGATGGGGTCAACGATGGTCGCCCCGGTGGACATGATGATGATGCCGGCGATGACGACGCCGACCGAGGAGAGCGTGTCCCCGATGATATGCCAGAAGGCGGCCCGGATGTTGAGGCTGCCTTTCGACGAGCGCTGGAGGACGAGCAGCCCCACCACGTTGGCGACGAGGCCGATGGCGGCGACGGTCAGCATAACGGGGCTGTTGATGGTGGGGCGGTCGAAGAAGCGGTGGTAGGCCTCGTAGAAGATGGAGATGGAGACGAGGACCAGAATGACGCCGTTGGCGAGGGCGGCCATGATCTCCGTGCGGTGGTAGCCGAAGGTATGCCGGGCGGTGGCCGGGCGGCGGGCCATGGCGATGGCGAAGAGGCTGAGGCCGAGCGCCAGGGCGTCCGTCAGCATGTGGCCGGCGTCGCCGAGCAAGGCGAGACTGTTGCTGAGCAGCCCGCCGACGACCTCCGCCACCATGACGACGAGCACGACGACGAGGGTTATCCAGAGCGGCCGCCCGGTAGTATTGCTATGCGCGTGCTGGTGCATGATTCCACTTACAGACTAGCACAAAAAGGAGCGTCATGGCACCGGTCAGGCCGGCGGCCGCCTGACGAGGATGGCGGACTGGTAGCGGCCGTTGTGGAAGGCCTCGATGGTGCGGAGGTCGGCCTCCGTGGCGCCGATGACGAGCTTGTACTCCGCGTCGTGCTTGTTCATGTCCACGGTGCAGACGATGGCGACGAGGTCTGAATGGCCGGCCGAGCCGTGCCAGACGTCAATGCCGTCGCCGTCGCCGCCGGCGGTGCCGGCGAGGTAGCCGTAGTCGAGCGGGAAGACGAGGTCCGGGTAGCGGGGGTGGGCGGTGCCCCGGGGCCTATCGAGGACGAGCTCGTGGGCGGCGAGGAGCTCGTCGAGGCGCGACCAGAATTCCTGCGGCATGGCGGTCCCCCTTCCGCGGCAACGGGTACGGAGATGGCCTACTATACCACGGCGCCGCGGCAAAG
This sequence comes from Dehalococcoidales bacterium, assembly GCA_034430495.1. GTDB lineage: Bacteria > Chloroflexota > Dehalococcoidia > Dehalococcoidales > RBG-16-60-22 > DAOUEG01. The sequence goes on along the minus strand of DAOUEG010000019.1, from coordinate 32,493 downwards.
AAAAAGGCGGGGCGCCTGTGGCGCCCCGCCGGTGCGGTGCTTCCCGGACAAAGGGGCTTACTTGCCCTCGGCGTCTTTGATGATCTTCTTGGCGCGGTCCTTGGCCTCGGCGATAATCTCGTCGGCCTTTTCCCGGGCGTCCTCGACGCGGCCGCGAATCATGGCGCGCGTCTCCGCGCCGGAATGCGGCGCGTAGAGGATGCCGAGCGTCACCCCGACGGCGGTACCGAGCACGAGACCGATGGCGAACCCGCTTCCCTTGTCAGACATGTCAATCCTCCTTACGTTGGTACTGCTTCACGCGGCCGGCGCGGCGGCCGGAAAAAGCGGCACGGACGCCGCTCAGGCGAGCTTGAGGGCCTTCTCCGACTGCCAGAGCCCGTGGATGTTGCAGAAGGACGTGGCGTAGAGGGTGCCCGGCTTGCTGACCTTGAGGGTCACGGCGACCTCGTGGTTGGTGTAGACGGGGCCGGTGTTGGGGCCTTCGGCGCCTTCGCCGTGGGCGGAGAACTCGAAGCGCCCGACCTCGTAGACCTTGCCGCCTTCCGGCTTGAAGTAAACGGCAATCCACCGGATGTGGTGCTCGGTGGTGTTGGGGTGGGCGATTTCCTTCCCGACGGACACGGTGGCGATGAAGAGCTCGCCGGCCTTGACGGCATCGGCGCAATCAATCACCGGGACGTGTTTTTCCTTTTTCCAGTCACTGGTCTGATAATTCTCTCCGAAAGGCATGGTAATCCTCCTTAGCGTGCTTCTCCCATTTAATCGCGCCGGAACGCCTCTTCATATGACCTTTGTCACACGCTCGTCCAGTCACGAGACTGACCGGCGGCCCGCGTTATACATTTGTTACATGCCGGCGGATTGGCAGACTAATCATAGTCCCGCGGCGGGGTGCCGTCAAGACGGCCGGGAAGGAGAGACGGGCGTCCGGACGAAGCTAGGCGCGGCGGTACCGCTTCTTGCCCTCTTCGTAGAGGTCGGCGCCGCGGACGTCGTTGATGACGGTGGCGGGGAAGTCCCTGACCTCGATTTTCCTCACCGCTTCCGGGCCCAGGTCCTCGTAGGCGACGACCTCGGACGAAACGATGGTGCGGGCGAGCAGGGCGCCCGCCCCGCCGACCGGGGCGAGGTAAACGGCCTTGTGCCTGACGATAGCCTCTCTCACTTCCGCCGAGCGGGGGCCCTTGCCGACCATGCCGCGCAGGCCGGCGGCGAGGAGCCGGGGCGTGTAGGGGTCCATGCGGGTGGCGGTGGTGGGCCCGGCGGCGCCGATGACCTTGCCGGGGGGCGCCGGGGAGGGGCCCATGTAGTAGACGGTCTGGCCAGTGATATCGAAGGGTAAATCCTCGCTGCGGTCCAGCGCTTCCACCAGCCGCTGGTGGGCAGCATCGCGGGCGACGTAGAGGGGGCCGGAGAGGAGGACCTCATCCCCGGCGCGGAGCGAGGCGACCGTATCTTCGGTCAACGGTAACGTTATGTGTTTGGCGGCCATAGCTCAAATCTCACAAGCCAAGAGTTTAGGTCAAAGGTACCCCGCTCCGTCCCGCCCGTTTCGACTTTTCACCTTTGACTTCCCATTCTAACACAGTCGCCCTCACGGGCGCTTGGCACCATACCCGCCGATACACTACACTTGGGACGAACGGAAGACCGCTGACCATTCTGCGATGAGACCGCTGTCAACGATACGACGAACGCCCCCGTGGCTGGCGCTGCTGCTGCTGGCCCCGGTGCTGGGGGAGCTCGTCTCGGCGCACCAGGCCCCGCTCGAGTTCCTCAACCCGCTCAACTTCCTGGCGCTGTCGCTGCCGTACGGGTTCGGGGCGCTCCTGTGCCGGGAGCTCGTCGTGCGGCGGTGGAAGGGGCTGCTCGCCCTGCTCCTGCTGGGGATAGCCTACGGCATCTACGAGGAAGGCGTCGTGGTGCACTCATTCTTCAACCCGGACTGGGGCGAGCTGGGCGACCTGGCGCGGTACGGCTACGCCGGCGGCGTGAACTGGACGTGGTCCGAGCTCATGGCGCACTTCCACACGTTCATCAGCATCGGCGCCAGCGTCATCCTGGCCGAGCTCATCTACCCGGAGCGCCGGCGTGAACCGTGGCTCGGCACGCGCGGGCTGGCGGTCTGCGGCATTGGTCTGGCGGCCTGGGCCCCGGCCGGCCTGCTGCTGACGGACTACTTCCCGCCGGCGGGGTGGTACCTGGCTTCCTGGGCCGCCGTGGCGGGGCTCGTCGCGGGAGCGGCGTTGCTGCCGGCCCTGCCGCTCCCGAACCTGCCGCGAAACGTGCCTCATCCATTGTTCTTTCTGCTGCTCGGCCTGGTGAACATGACCGCCTGGTTCCTGGCGGTGTTCCTGACCCCAGACACGTCCGTGCCGCTGCCGGTCACGGCGACGGGGCTGCTGGCGGTCGACGGGGTGACGCTGTGGCTGCTGGCGCGCTGGTCCGGCAACGGCCACCGCTGGGACGACCGCCACCGGCTGGCGCTGGTAGCGGGGCTGCTCGGGTTCTTCGTGTTCTTTTGCTTCGCGAAGGACGTGGAGGCGTGGCACGGCACGAGCCTCGTGGGGCTGCTCGCAATCGGCGGGTTGTTGCTGCTATGGAGGAAAGTGAAAAGTCAAGGGGCAAAGGGCGAAGGAGAGGACGCGCGAGAGAAAAGTTTCGACCCTTGAATTACCGTTTTGACTTCTTACCTTTGACCTTTGACCTACAGCACCGCGCTCCGGTGTCTTGCCGAATGACACTGGAGATTCACCGCCACGGGCAGCGAGGTGATATGGGTGGGAAAGACCTCCACGTGGACGGCGAGGGCGGTGAAGCGGCCGCCGTAGCCCATCGGGCCAATGCCGAGGCCGTTAATTTTATGTAAAATATCCCGCTCCAGCTCCGCGACCTCGGGGTCCGGGCTGGGTTCGCCGACCGGACGGATAAGGGCGTGCTTGGCGAGGGCCATGACTTTGTCCGCCGTGCCCCCTATCCCCACGCCGACGATGACCGGCGGGCAGGGCTTGGAGGAGGCCTCCTCCACCGCCTGCGTCACGAAATCAATAATCCCCTGCCGTCCCGCCGCCGGGAGCAGCATGCCGAGCCTGGCCATGTTCTCGGCGCCGCCGCCCTTGGGCAGCACGGTTATTTTCACCTGCTTCCCGGGAACGATGGCCGTGTGGATGACGGCGGGGGTGTTATCGCCGGTATTTTTCCGGGCGGAAAACGGCCGGGCCACCATGCTCTTGCGGAGGAAACCCTCGTCGTAAGCGCGGCGGACGCCCTCGTTGACGGCTTCCGTCAGGTCCCCGCCGGTGACGTGGACGTCCTGCCCTACCTCCAGGAAGACGACGGCGGCGCCGCAGTCCTGGCAGAGGGGGACGCCGTCCGTCCCGGCGACGCGGGCGTTCTCCAGAATGGTGGCGAGCACCTCCCGGCCGGGGGCCGATTCCTCGGCGTCGCGGGCCTTTTCCAGGGCGGCGATGACGTCCGGGCCGAGCTCGTAGCTGGCCTGGCGGAAGAGACGGGCGACCGTTTCGGTGATGGCGGCGGCGCTAATCTCCCGCATCGGCGTCACCCTGCTCGGCAAGGAGTTTGCGCAGCTCGATTATCATCTCCGGGACGTCAATCTTCACCGGGCAGCGCTGCTTGCAGCGCCCGCAGGTGAGGCAGGTGTAGGCGATGGCGGAGGCCGTTTCCGGGTCGTTGTTGACGATGGCCGCCCAGACGGCGCCGATGCCGGTGAAATACTTGTCCCCGAAGTGACCGGCCGTCACGGAAAACACCGGACACTCGTAGAGGCAGCCGCCGCAGCGCAGGCAGGACAGCGCCTGGGCCAGCTTGGGCGATTTGGCCAGGCGGGTGCGGCCGCCATCGAGGAAGACGACGTGGAACTCCCGCGGGCCGTGGGCGCCGTAGGTGGTGACCTTCTCGATGTCCCCGGTCTTGCTGGGGCCGGAGACGAGCGAGACGTAGGAAGGAATGGTGTAGTTGGCGTAGCGCCAGGTGACCTCGGAGACCTTGTAGGCGTCGGACAAGGTGGGCACCAGCTTCTCCATGCCGACGAGGGCGACGTGGACCTCCGGCGCGCCGGTGGCGAGGCGGATGTTGCCCTCGTTCTCGATGATGAAGAGGGTGCCGGTCTCCGCCGCCACGACGTTGGCGCCGCTGATGCCGATATCCGCCTTGAAGAACTTGTCCCGCAGGTAGCCGCGGGCCAGGCCGACGAGCTCGGCGATCTCGGTGTCGTCGGCGAGCTCTTCGCCCATGATCTTGGAGAAGAGCCGGGCGACGTCCTCCCGCGGGACGTGGATGGAGGGCGAGAGGATGTGCATGGGGCGGGAGCCGAGCTTCTGGATGATGAACTCGCCGAGGTCCGTCTCGTAGACGTCGTTGCCCTTTTCCTCGAGGTGCTCGCGCAGGCCGATCTCCTCGCCGGTCATGGTCTTGCCCTTGACGATGGTCTTGCCGGTGCCGCAGATGCCGGCGATGATATCGAGCGCCTGGTCCACCGTCTCGGCGATGTAGGCGTGGCCGTGGTTCTCCTCGATGGCCTCCCTGGCCTGCTCGGCCAGCTTCCGCATCTGCGGGATGGACCGCTCCTTGATGCCCTTGACCTCCTCGGCGAGGTCCACGGTGTGGGGGAACTTCTCCAGGGCGTGCTTGACGTTGGCGCGGAAGCTGGTGATGGCGCGGGAGAGGGCGAGCCGTAGGCGGTCGTCGTGGGCGGCGCCCATGATGTCCTTCTTGTAGGTCTTGAAGCGGGACGGCCTGGTCAGCTGGATGTCCGGCATCTTGAATTCCGGCATCTTGAAATCAGGCATTTTCAGGTCCGGCATTTTGATGTCCGGCATCTTGAACTCGGGCATGCGGAGGCCCGGGGCCCGCGGCGCTGAAGGCCGGGGTTTTTTTTCATCGCTCGATTTACGCGGTTTCTTCATCTGGCTCCTCAGACCATGGCCGCGGCGATAAGCTCGACGAGGTCCATGACGGGCACGGCGCCACCGTTCAGCTCCTTGACGCCTTCCTGGAGCTGCATGACGCAGCCGGGACAGTGGGTAACGATAAGGTCCGCTCCGGTCTCGAGCAGCTCCCGCGCCCGGTTGACGCCGAGCATCGAGCTCAGCTCCGGGAAGACGGCCTCGAAGCCGCCCCCGCCGCCGCAGCAGGTGGCGAAAGCCCCTTTGGTCCACTCCGGCTCGACGAGCTCCACGTTCCCGATGGCGCGGAGGACGCGGCGCGGCTCGTCCACGATATCGAGGAAGCGGACGAGCTGACAGGGGTCATGGTACGCTATCTTGACCGGCTGGGGCAAGCGCATTTTCAGGCTGCCCAAGTTTTCGGAAAGGACGGTCAGGAAGTGGCTGACCTTCAAATCATACCCCGGCACGTGCTGGGGAAAAAGGGCGGCCAGCGCGTTGGTGCAGTACGGGACGATGCTGATGACCTCCTTGACCCCGTAGGACTTGAGCGTGGCGTGGGCCTTCACCGCGTTCTCGGCGAACTTCTTCTGGAAGCCGGCGTGGTTGAGCGGCGCGCCGCAGCAGGGCTCGTGCTCGCCGAGGTAGCCGGGCTCAATGCCGAGCTTACGCAGCACGGCGATGGCGGCGGCGAGCGGCCGGACCTCGGCGGTGGCCTTGCGGGCGGTGATGTTGCCGTAGATACCCGGCAGGTTGAGGCCGAGCTTCTTCTGGAAACGGGCGAAGCGCATGGGCAGCTCGGAGCCGATGACGCTCCGGTCCACGCTCCGGCTGAGCGACATCAGCTTCTCGAGCTGCGCCGAGTACTGGTAGCCGCACCCGGCGAAAAACACCGTCTCCGCCCGCTCCGGCAGTCCCAGACCGTGCGCCCAGCGGGCGCTCTGCTCCTTGGACACGCCAAGGATGTTCTGGTGGGACCGGATGTTATCGGCGAGGTAGGTGAGGCCGGGAGGTACTAAATCGTCCTGCATTCGATATCCGCGGTCCGGCATAGGAAGTACCCTCCCATGATACTATGGGAGCGTCGTCAGGGGCAACCGCGCCGGGAGAAAAGGGGGGCGTCAGCCGTTGAGGCCGTAGGTCATGAGCCGGATGAGCTCCTTCATGAGGGCCGGGTCCGCCCCTACCCGCTCCACCATCTCCGGCGAGCCGTAGAAGCCGCGGCGGATAATCTCGAAGTAGGTCATGATGGTCTGCGGGGACAGGCTGGCGTCAATGTAGCCCTCGCGGATGCCGGCCCGGAAGAAGTCCTCGACGGCCGGCGTTATCTTCTCCCCCATGAGGTGCTCCACCCACGTCTGCATGCCCGGGTTGGCGCGGATGAAGGTAGTCAAAAGCTCGCCGTGGAACTGGGCGGCGATTTGCGATTTATCGAAGACGATTTCTTCCAGCTTCTCGGCGAAGGGGCGGTCGCTCGTCATGACGGAAAGGTAGTGCTCGACGAGCCCGCCGATGAACCACCGGATGACGTCCTCGACGAGGGCTTCCTTGCTGCCGAAGTAGTTGTAGATGGTGACCTGGGAGACGCCCGCCTGCCGGGCGATTTCCCCCACGCTGACCTTGCGGAAGCCGTGGGTGCGGAACAGGTCCAGCGCGGCGCGCCGGATGCTCTCTCGCTTCTGCTCCCGCCGTTTCTCGAAACCGTCCATAGCCGCCCGTTGATTTGAAGGTTTTAAACTCAAATCGTTCACAGTATAAAAAAAACTATTGACAAAGTCAAGCCCCCGGCTTATAATATGAAATAATTTCGTTCAGAGAGTTCAAATCTCCGGGGAAGGAGGCGTCATGCCGAACGACGCCATCGTGGCCGAGAAGCTGGAGTACCGCTACGGCAACCTCGTCGCCGTGAAGGGCATCAGCTTCACGGTGGGAGAGCGGAAAATCCTGGGGTTCCTCGGGCCGAACGGGGCCGGCAAGACGACGACCTTCAAGATGCTGACCGGCCAGCTCCGGCCCCGGAGCGGCACCGCCACCCTGCTGGGGATGGACATCAGCCGGGACCTGGAGAAGGCGCAGGCGCGCATCGGGGTCTGCTTCGAGACGACCAACCTCTACGAGCAGATGAGCGCCATCGAAAACCTCAACCTGTTCGCCAAAATCTTCCGGATGCCGGATTTCAGCGCCGAGGCCCTGCTCGACCGGGTGGGCCTCAGCGGGCGGGGACGCGACCGGGTGGCGACCTACTCCAAGGGCATGAAGCAGCGCCTCATGATAGCGCGGTCCATCATCAACCGGCCGGACATCCTCTTCCTCGACGAGCCGACGGCCGGGCTCGACCCGGCGTCCTCCGAGCGCATCCGCGAGGTCATCCTGGAGGAGCGGGAGCGGGGGGCGAGCGTCTTTCTGACGACCCACGACATGGTGGAGGCGGACAAGCTGGCCGATACGGTGGCCTTCATGAACAGCGGCGAGATAGCCGCCCTCGACACGCCGCTCAACCTGAAGCGAAAGTACGGGCGGCGGGCCCTCAAAGTGACGGTGGCCGCCGGCGACGGGCTGGCGGACAGGGAAATCACGCTCGACGAACCGGAGACGGCCGACGCCGTCCGCGACCTGTTCGCCAGCGAGAACGTCGTCACCGTCCACAGCGAGGAGGCCACGCTGGAGGACATCTTCATACGGCTGACGGGGCGGGGGCTCGCCTGATGAACCTCCACATCGTCCGGGCGCTCGTCGGCAAGGACCTGACCATGTACGCCCGCAACCGGCTCTTCATGTACCTGACGCTGGCCGGGCTGGCGCTCTTCATCGCCGTGTACTTCGTGATGCCGAACGTCGTCGAGGATACCTATAAAATAGGCGTCTACGGGGAAACGGTGCCTCCGGCCTTCACCCAGACCCCGCCGGAGGGCGGCCTGCAGCTGGCACGGGTGGGGACGGACGCGGCGCTGCGGCAGGGCGTGCTCGACGGCGACTACATCGCCGGGGTGGCGCTGCCGCCGGACGTCATGGAGAAGTTCGCCGCCGGGCAGCCGGCGGACGTGACGCTCTACTTCGCGCCGGACGTGCCGCCGGAGGCGCGGCAGGCCGTCGAGCTGGCGGTCCGGGAGCTGGCCTACCAGCAGACCGGCCAGACGCTGGCCGTCAACCTGACCGGCGAGGTGCTCGGGGTGGACACGCTGAGCCAGCCGGTGGCGCCGCGCAACCGGATGCGCCCCATGCTGGCCGTGCTGATTTTAATGATGGAGATGCTGGCGCTGGCCAACCTGCTCGCCGAGGAGGCCGAGCGGGGCACGGCCCGCGCCTTGATGGTGACGCCGGTCACCGCCACGGACCTCTTCGCGGCCAAGGGCATCACCGGCACCGGGCTGGCCTTCGTGCAGGCGGTGTTCTTCATCGCCATCGCCGGCGGGCTGGGGCACGAGGCGGGGCTGATTTTGCTGGCGCTCGTGCTGGGGGCCGTGTTGGTTACCGCCGTCGCCTTCATCGTGGCCTCGGTAAGCCGGGACTTCATGTCGGTGCTCGGCTGGGGGATGCTGGCCTTCATCATCGCCACGATACCCTCCTTCGGGGTGCTCTTCCCCGGCGCGGTCACCGGCTGGGTCAAGGTCATCCCCACCTACTACCTGGTGGACGCGGTCCACCGGGCGGCCAACTTCAACGCCGGCTGGGGCGACCTGTGGGCGGACCTGGTCATTTTAGCGGCGTGCTGCGCCGCGGCGGCCTGGCTCGGTATTTTCGCGCTGCGGAGGCGGCTCTCATGAACCTGCGACGGACGGGCGTACTGGTCAGCAAGGAGTTCCGCTACGGCTCGCGCGGCTACATCCTCATCATCGCCATCGTGCTGCCGCTGGTGCTCTCGCTGCTGCTCAACCTCATCTTCGGGACGCTGTTCTCGCCGAAGGCCAAGCTCGGCCTCTACGACGAGGGGAACTCCGAGGCGGTCGGCCTCCTGGAGGCGAACGCCTCCCTCACCGTCCAGATCTACCACGACGAGGCCTCCCTCCGGGCCGCCGTGGCGGACGGGCGGGCGGACCTGGGCGTGGTGTTCCCGGCCGGGCTCGACGCCGCTATCATTAACGGCACGCCGACGGACCTCACCGGCTACGTCTGGGGGGAGGGGCTGGCGCGGAACCGCGTGACCATCGGCGCGGCGCTGACGGACGCCTTCCACGAGGTGGCCGGTGTCACGGCGCCGGTCAGCTTCAACACGGTGACGCTCGGCGGGGAGGCGGGCCTGCCCTGGAACGACCGGCTGCTGCCGTTCGTGGTGCTGATGGCCGTCTTCCTGGGCGGGCTGATGCTGCCGGCCACGGCGGTCATCGTGGAAAAGGCGGGGCGGACCCTCAACGCTTTGCTGGTGACGCCGCTCTCCGCCGGGGAGGTGTTCCTCGCCAAGGGGTGCGTCGGCTTCACGGTGGCGCTGTTCATGGGGATGCTGACGCTGGCCATCAACCGGGCGTTCGGCCTGCACCCCGGACTGCTCGTGCTCGTGCTGGCGATGGGCGGCCTGATGGCGGTGACGGCGGGGCTGCTGCTGGGCGTCTACGTGAAGGATTTCGCCACGCTCTTCGCCATCTGGAAGTCCGGCGGCATCATCCTCATCGCGCCGGTCATCGTCTACCTGTTCCCGGGCATTCCGCACTGGGTGGGCAACATCTTCCCCACCTACTACTTCGTCCAGCCGCTGGTGGACATCAGCCAGGCGGGCGGGGGCTGGCCGGAAATCGCGGTGAACGTCATCGTGCTGGCGGTGCTGGACGCGGTTTTACTCGGCATTCTGGCCGCCGTGCTGGGCAGGACGCGGCAGCTGGCCGCCTGACCGCTCTTTCATTTAATGAACCGGTTTGACAAGTGAGCCCGGTTCATGGCAGAATGCCACATGACTCCACCGTCAGGAGCCGCTTCGCCGTGAGCAGCGGCACGACGCTCTCGACCAGGAACCGATAGGGACATCATGACGAGAGGCGGAACATGGCCAACCTATTAGAAGTCAAAAACCTGGTGACCCAATTCCATACCGAGAGCGGCCTGGTACGGGCCGTCAACGGTGTCTCCTACCACATCGCGGAGCAGGAAATCGTGGGGCTGGTGGGAGAGAGCGGCTGCGGCAAGTCCGTGAGCCAGCTTTCGGTGATGCAGCTCATCAACGCGCCCGGAGAAATCGCCGACGGCGAGATCATCTTCGAGGGCCAGAACCTGCTGAAATTCGAGGCCAACGGCCCGGAGATGCGGGCCGTCCGGGGCGCGCGCATCGCCATGATTTTCCAGGAGCCGATGACCTCGCTCAACCCGGTGCTGACCATCGGCCAGCAGCTGACGGAAATGCTCCACCTGCACATGAAGATGAGCGACGATGCCGCCCGGAAGCGGGCCATCGAGCTGATGAGCATGGTGGGCATCCCCGGCGCGGAGAACCGCATTGACGATTACCCGCACCACTTCTCCGGCGGCATGCGCCAGCGCGTGATGATTGCCATGGGGCTGTCCTGCAACCCCAAGATACTCATCGCCGACGAGCCGACGACGGCGCTCGACGTGACCACCCAGGCCCAGCTCCTCGAGCTGATGAAGGACATGGTGGAGCGGTTCCGGGCCTCGCTCGTCATCGTGACGCACAACCTCGGCGTGGTGGCCCGCTACGCACAGCGCATCTACATCATGTACGCCGGGCGCATCGTGGAGTACGGGACCACCAAGACCATCTTCGGCCAGCCGTCCCACCCCTACACCATCGGCCTCCTCAACTCCATCCCGCGGCTCGACGAGGAAGAGGGCACCAAGCTGATTCCCATCGAAGGCCTGCCCCCGAACCTCATCAACATGCCCCCCACCTGCGCCTTCCTGCCGCGCTGCCCCTACAAGATAGACAAGTGCGCCAAGGAAGTCTGGCCGGACCTGACACCGGTCAAAGGTGACGAAAACCACCAGATACGCTGCTACGTGGACACGAAGACCAAGGAGGCCAGGCAGTGAACGAGACGAAGCACGACAACGTCCTGGAAATCCAAGACCTGAAAATGTATTTCCCGGTCACCCGCGGCCTGCTGCGGCGCAAGGTCGCCGACGTCAAGGCCGTTGACGGCGTTTCCTTCAACCTGCGGCGCGGCGAGACGCTCGGGCTAGTGGGTGAGAGCGGCTGCGGCAAGACGACCATCGGCCGCTGCGTGCTCGGCCTCTACAAGCCGACGTCCGGCACCATCCGCTTCGAGGGTGACGACATCGCCAAGTACAAGGAGAAGCAGCTCCGCGAGTTCCGCTCCAAGATGGCGCTCATCTTCCAGGACCCCTACTCCTCGCTGGACCCCCGGCAGAGCGCCGGGTCCATCGTGGGAGAGCCGCTGAAAATCCACAACATGGTGGCCAACAGGCGGGAGTACCAGGAGCGCATTGACCAGCTGTTCCGCGTCGTGGGGCTGGACCCGTCCATGTCAGACCGCTTCCCCCACGAGTTTTCCGGCGGCCAGCGGCAGCGCATCGGCGTGGCCCGGGCGCTCGCCTGCAACCCGCGGCTCATCGTCTGCGACGAGCCGATTTCCGCCCTCGACGTGTCCATCCAGGCCCAGATTATCAACCTGCTGGAAGACCTCCAGGACCAGAGCCGGGACCTGAGCTACCTGTTCATCGCCCACGACCTGTCCGTGGTGCGGCACATTTCCAACCGCGTGGCGGTGATGTACCTGGGGCGCATCATGGAAATCTGCCGCTCGCGCGTCCTCTACGAAAACCCGCTCCATCCGTACACGCGGGCGCTCCTCTCGGCGGTGCCCATCGCGGACCCGGTGGTGGAAGAGACCCGCGAACGCATCATCCTGAAGGGCGAGGTACCGAGCCCGCTCAACCCGCCGGCCGGCTGCTCCTTCCACCCACGCTGTTTCATGGCCATCCCGGAGTGCTCCGAGGCCGTGCCGCCGCTGCGCGACGTGGGGGACGACCACTACGTGGCCTGCATCCGCGTGTAAACCAAGGAAAGAAGCGAACCCCGCCGGCGCCATTTTGGCGCCGGTTTCTTTTTGGGCGGGCTAGCCCGTCATGCGGAGGCGCAGCCCGGAGATGAAGGCCTTGACGGCGACGGGGCAGAACTGGCTACCGGAGCAGCGATTGAGCTCGCGGATGGCGTAGTCTACCGAGAGGGCGGTGCGGTAGGACCGGTCCGTCGTCATGGTATCGAAGGCGTCCGCCACGGCGATGACCCGCGCCCCCAGGGGGATGTCCTCACCGTGGAGGCGGTTGGGGTAGCCTTCGCCGTCGAACCGCTCGTGGTGGGCCCGGACGTACTCGGCGGCCTCTTCCAGAAACGGGATCGTCTGGATGATGACGGCGCCGCGCTGGGGATGCTCGTGGACGACCCGCCATTCCTCCGGGCTCAGCGAGCCGGGCTTGTTGAGGATTTCGGCGCTGATGGAGAGCTTGCCGACATCATGGAGGGCGCTGGCGAACTCGAGCGACTCGGTCTCCTCCGAGGTGAGGGTGAGGAACGAGCCGGCCAGCATGGAGTACTCCATGACGCGGCGGGAGTGGCCACGGGTGTAGACGTCCTTTTCATCCACGGCCATGGAGAGGGCGAGGACGGTCTCCTTGAAGGCGTCGAGGACGGTCTGGTGGAGGCGGGTGTTCTCGATGGCGAGGGCGGCGGTGTTGGCGACGGCCACGGCGGTCTCCAGGTCCGGGTCCTCGAAGTTGCTGCCGTCCCGCTTGTTGAGCACCTCGATGACGCCGAGTATCTTGCGGTTGACCATGAGCGGCGCGCAGATGAGCGACCGGGTGGCGAAGCCGGTGGTATCATCAATAATCTTGTGGAATTTCTCGCTGCGGACGACGTCATTGACGATGAGGGGCTTGCCGGTGCGGGCCACCTGCCCGGCGATGCCGTACTGGGTATTGAGCCGCACCTGGCGGAGAGACGTGGAGACGGGGCCGGTGGCGGCCTCGAAGTAGAGCTCCTGGTTGTTGTCCCGGAACAGCAAGATGGAGGCGGCCGCGGCGTCCAGGGTGGACTGGGTCATCTTGATGACCTGCTCCAGCACCGAGGACAGGCCGGGGAAGGATGTCACCTTCCGTCCCGCCTCGTATACATTACCGAGCTGGGCGAAGTTGTCCCGCTGCACCCGACCGGAGAGGGCGACCACCATCGGGTTGTTATGGAGCGAATATGACATCTTCGCTATACCACGACCGGACGCGCGGGATTACCGGGAATGGCATTCTCCAGGTTCCTGAAATTGGCCTTGTCCGCGGGCGGCAGGGCGTCGAACTCGCGCTGCACCACCCAGACGAGCTCGTTATCGCCGACGCCGCGGACGGCGACGTACTTGGGGACGAACAGCTTGACGTAGTCTTCCGCCACGTAGTTCCGCACCGGGAAGCCGCGGTTGGGGAAGGCGAAGGAGAGGCCGTAGAGGTGGGAGAGCCGGGAGGCGTTGTTGATGCAGTGGCCGACGAAATCATTGCCGTTGCCGACGGTGAACACCTTGCCGCGGGCCACGCCGCAGCGGAGGACGCGGGGCGGACGGTCAATCGTCTCCTGGATGCGGGGGAAGAACTCCGTGCGGTAGGCGCGGCAGATATCGTAGAGCATGAGGGTGAGGCGGCAGATCTGGGCCTCCGTCATGCGCTGGGCGTTCCAGAGGATGAGCAGGCCGTCACCCATGAACTTGACCTTCATGGGCAGCTCCGCCCAGACGGCGGTCCGTTCGCCCCGCGTCTCGGTGGTGAGGCGCTGGCGGATGGACACGAAGAACCACTCCAGGAAGCTCTTGAGGAAGCGGGGGATGGCCAGGTAGGCGTCCACCTGGTTGCAGAAGGTGGTGAAGCCGGTGAGGTCGAAGACGGCGGTGACCGCCTCGCGCTCCTGGCTCGGCAGGGCCAGATCGCCGAGGTTGAGCATGCCCGGGTTGAAGCTCTTGAAGTCCGCCGTATTCATTATCCGGAGGGCCGGCACGGCGGGAACGGCGGCACGGGCGGTCTTCGGGGCGACGGGCCGGCTGGACCGCCGCCGGTGAACGATAACTCTCTTCATGAGGAATCTCCTATTCCCGTCATAGTACCTTCAGGTAGGTAAACAAACCATAAACAACCCTTCCGGGGGTCTAAACATTTCGTTAATTCAGGGCGGGGCCGGGAGTTGACAGGGCCGCCGAACCGTAGGACAATGTGCTTGACACCGAACAGGCCGACCTATTACCATACTATATATAGCGGTAAACGATTGCCGCATTTCCTTATCGGGTGGGCATGGTACGTACGCTGTTCATCAGCCAGTCGCGCGAACCGCATACCGGGCTCCTCAAGGACCTGGCGGAAGCGGACGTGGTCAGCTCGTTCGCGCGGTATGACGACGGCGTGCTCGACGCGGTGGCGGCGGGGCGGCCGGACATCTACCTGCTCGATATTGACGGCACGGTGAACGCGGAGGAGCTGAACGCGCTCGTCCGCCGCCTGCGGCAGGACCGCAACCAGCCGGTCATCGTGCTCATCCTGCGGGACCTGCTGCCGACGCTCGACCAGCTGACCGACGTGGACGATTTCGTCCTCAGCCCCTACGATGCCGAGGAGGTGCTGGCCCGCGTCCGCCGGCTGCTGACCCAGACCGCAGAGGAAGCCAGCGGCGACGACGTCATCAAGCGGGACGGGCTGCTCATCAACCTGACCACCTGCGAGGTCCGGGTGGACAGCGCCGTCATCGAGCTGACCTTCAAGGAGTACGAGCTGCTCAAGCTGCTGGCGGCCAACCCCGGCCGGGTCTACACGCGGGAGGCCCTGCTCGACAAGATATGGGGCTACGACTACTTCGGCGGGGACCGCACCGTGGACGTCCACATCCGGCGGCTCCGCAGCAAGATAGAGGTGGCCGGGCACGCCTACATCGGCACGGTGCGCAACATCGGCTACCGCTTCATCCCCTCCGCCTGACCGCCGGATGATACCTTCCCGGGACCGGTTCCTTCCTCCGGCCGACGACCCTCCTTCCCGAGGGCTTTGCCCCGGAATCACGTATTTCGTAATACGGCCGTAACATTGGTAATCCTTCCGTAATAAAACTCTGTTTTTGTAATATGGTTGTAACATAAGGCCGCTATAGTGGGAGGGACTATCTTCCCGGACGGAGACCGAGATTATGATCAATCCCGCCGATACCGCCTGGCTCCTCGTATCCGCCGCCCTCGTTCTACTGATGACGCCCGGCGTGGCGTTCTTCTACGGGGGCATGGTACGCCGCAAGAACATCCTCTCCACGATGATGATGAGCTTCGCCTGCCTGGCGCTGGTGGGGCTGCTCTGGATTTTCTACGGGTACAGCCTGGCCTTCGCGCCGGGGGCCCACGGCATCATCGGCAATCTTGATTTCATCGGCCTGCGGAACGTGACGGCGGCCCCCTCCGCCGTCTACGCCACCACGGTACCGCAGCTGGCCTTCATGGTCTTCCAGGGGATGTTCGCCATCATCACGGTGGCCCTCATCACCGGGGCCATCGTGGAGCGGGTGAAGTTCTCCGCCATCTTCGTCTTCTCCATCCTGTGGCTGACGCTCGTCTACGCGCCGGTCTGCCACTGGGTTTGGGGCAGCGGCGGCTGGCTGGCCAAGCTCGGCGTGCTTGATTTCGCCGGCGGGGCGGTGGTCCACATCAACGCCGGCGTCTCGGCGCTGGCGCTCGTTTTGCTGCTGGGGCGGCGGCGCGGCTTCCCCCACGAGGCCATGGAGCCGAACAACATCCCGCTCGTCGTCATCGGGGCCGGGCTGCTCTGGTTCGGCTGGTTCGGCTTCAACGCCGGCAGCGCCCTCACCTCCGGCGGGCTGGCGGCCACGGCCTTCGTCAATACCAACTCCGCCGGCGCGGCGGCCGGGCTGACCTGGATGCTGATCAGCTGGCGCTCCGCCCGGCCTACCCTGCTCGGCACCGCCACCGGGGCGGTGGCCGGCCTGGCCACGGTGACCCCGGCGGCCGGCTACGTCTCGCCGATGGCGGCGGTCGCCATCGGCATCCTGGCGGGCGCGGTCTGCTACTATTCCCTACTCTTCTTCAAAACGAAACTCGGCTTCGATGACTCCCTGGACGTTTTCGCCGTCCACGGCGTCGGCGGCATGCTGGGGATGCTCTCGGTGGGCATCTTCGCCACGCTCAGCGTCAACGCCGCCGGGGCGGACGGCCTCGTGGCCGGGCAGGTCACGCAGCTCCTGCGGCAGCTCCTGGCCGTCGGGGTCGTCGCCGGCTATGCCTTCGTGGTGACCTGGGTCATCGGCAAGCTCATCCAGGTGACCATGGGCCTCCGCGTGGGGCAGCAGGAAGAAGCGGTGGGGCTCGACCTCTCCCAGCACGGCGAGCGCGCCTACGGCGGTTTCGTGCGCTAGGAAACGCGCCCGTAATCCGGACGGCCCCGTTTCAGCTTCGGCGTAACACGATTGTAATATACCCGTAACACGCCGGAAACATGGACCGGCTAGACTTGAAGAATACGAAGTCTCGCCGGAGGTAACTGGGATGGTCAATACGGGTGATACCGCCTGGATGCTCATATCGTCCGCGCTGGTGCTGCTGATGACGCCGGGTCTGGCCCTCTTCTACGGGGGCATGGCCCGCCGCAAGAACCTGCTCTCCACCATCATGATGAGCTTCAGCATGATGTGCGTCATCGGGGTGGTATGGGCCGTGTGGGGCTACTCCCTCGCCTTCGGCACCGATAACGGCGGCTTCATCGGGAGCCTCAATTTCTTCGGCCTCAGCGGGGTGGGGATGGCCCCCTCCGCCGACTACGCCACGACGGTCCCCCACCTCGTGTTCATGGCCTACCAGGGGATGTTCGCCATCATCACGGTGGCGCTCATCACCGGGGCCGTCGTGGAGCGCATCAAGTTCAGCTCCCTGATGCTCTTCTCCGTCCTCTGGGTAACGGTGGTCTACGGGCCGGTGGCCCACTGGGTGTGGGGCAGCGGCGGCTGGCTGGCGAAGATGGGCGCGCTTGACTTCGCCGGCGGCGCGGTGGTCCACATCAACGCCGGCGTCTCGGCGCTGGCGCTCGTGCTGCTGCTGGGACGGCGGCGTGGCTTCCCGGGCACCATGGAGCCCAACAACATCCCGATGGTCGCCCTCGGCGCCGGGCTGCTCTGGTTCGGCTGGTTCGGCTTCAACGCCGGCAGCGCCCTCACCTCCGGCGGGCTGGCGGCCAATGCCTTCGTCGCCACCAACCTGGCCGCGGCGGCGGCCGGCGCCACCTGGATGATAATCAGCTGGATGCACCACCGCCCGAGCCTGCTCGGCACGGTGACCGGGGCGGTGGCCGGCCTGGTGGCCATCACGCCCGCGGCCGGCTTCGTGAAGCCGATCGCCGCCATTCCCATCGGCATCGCGGTGTCCTTCATCGGCTACTACAGCATCGTCCTGTTCAAGGAGAAGCTCCACTTTGACGATTCCCTCGACGTCTTCGCCGTCCACGGCATGGGCGGCATCTGGGGGGCGCTGGCCACCGGTATCTTCGCCAGCGCGGCCGTCAACGGCACGCCCGGCGTCATCGAAGGCCATATCGGCCAGCTCGGCATCCAGGCGCTCGGCGTCCTCACCGTGGCGGCCTTCGCCTTCTCGATGACCTGGCTCATCGGCAAGCTCATCCAGGTAACCATCGGCCTCCGGGTCCAGCAGGGCGAGGAAACGGTCGGCCTGGACCTGTCACAACACGGTGAACGCGCCTACGGAGGTCTGCTGCGATGAAAAAGGTAGAAGCCATTATCCGGGAGGAGCGGCTGAACCCCGTGAAGCGCGCCCTGGAAGAGAAGAGCTACTGGGGCATGACCGTCAGCGAGGTGAGCGGCCGCGGCCACCAGCGGGGCATCTCGCTCCAGGGCCGGGCCGGGGAGTACCGGGTGGACCTGCTGCCCAAGATCAAGATAGAGCTCGTCGTCTTCGACGAGGACGTCAACGACGTGATAGATGCCATCGTGCAGAACGCCCGGACAGGCGAGACCGGCGACGGCAAGATATTCATCCTGCCGGTGGAAAACGTCATCCGGGTGCGCACCGGCGAACGGGACAACGCCGCCGTCTGACCTCCTCCGGCGTCCAAATCCCAGGTATGCCGGCGCCGCCAACCGGCCGGCTGAATAGAGGAAGGCCACTCGGGCAGCATGGAGCGCCCAGTTGACCATTGAGGGTAATGTGTGCTTCAATTAACACACACTGCCTCTCGAACTAAGGAGGTAAACATGACCACGAAACGCAGCCGAGCCGAAGCCACCGAGTACGTCCTGAAATACGCCAAGGAACACGACGTCAAGTTCATCCGCCTGTGGTTCACGGACATTCTGGGGATCCTCAAGAGCTTCGCCATTACCGTGGAGGAGCTGGAAGGGGCCCTGGAAGAAGGCATGGGCTTCGACGGCTCGTCCATCCAGGGGTTCGCCCGCATTGACGAGAGCGACATGGTCGCTTTCCCGGACCCGGAGACCTTCCGGCTGCTGCCCTGGCGCCCGCGGGAGCACCGCGCCGTGGCCAGCATGTTCGCCGACGTGTTGAAACCCGGCGGGCAGCCGTTCGATGGCGACCCGCGCTACGTCCTGAAGCGGAACCTCCAGAAGGCCGCCGACCTGGGCTACACCTTCTACGTGGGGCCGGAGCTGGAGTATTTCTACTTCAAGAACTCCTCCGGCACCGAGCAGCTCGACCAGGGCGGCTACTTCGACCTGACGCCGCTCGACGAGGCCACCAACCTGCGGCGGGAGACGGTGCTCATGCTCGAGGAGATGGGCGTCGGCGTGGAGTACTCCCACCACGAGGTCGCCGGCAGCCAGCACGAGATTGACATGCGCTACACGGACGCGCTGACCATGGCGGACAACGTGATGACCTACCGTCTCGTCGTCAAGGAAGTGGCGCTCAAGGCCGGCTTCTACGCCACCTTCATGCCCAAGCCCATCGCCGGCATCAACGGCAGCGGCATGCACGTCCACCAGTCCCTCTTCAAGGGCGACAAGAACGCCTTCTTCGACGCCAACGACCCGTACCACCTCTCCGAGACCGCCCGTTACTACATCGCCGGGCTGCTCAAGCACGCCCCGGAGATTACCCTCGTCTGCAACCAGTACGTCAACTCCTACAAGCGGCTCGTACCCGGCTACGAGGCCCCGGTCTACCTGTCCTGGGCGCGCCGCAACCGGTCCGATCTCGTCCGCGTGCCGGAGTACCGGCCCGGCCGCGAGAAAGCGACCCGCATCGAGTTCCGCTCGCCGGACCCGGCCTGCAACCCCTACCTGGCCTTCAGCGTGATGCTGGCCGCCGGGCTGGAGGGCATCAAGAACAAGTACGAGGTGCCCGCTCCGGTCGAGGAGAACGTCTACGAGATGAGCCCCGCGGAGCGCGAGGAGCGCGGCATCGGCATGCTGCCCGGCAGCCTCGACGAGGCCATCGCGCTGGCGGAGAACAGCAGCGTGGTCAAGGAGGCGCTCGGCGACCACACCTTCGAGGCCTTCATCGCCAACAAGAAGCTGGAGTGGAACGAGTACCGCATGCAGGTGACCGAGTACGAGCTGAAAAAGTACCTGCCCAATCTCTAGACCGAACGAACGCAGGTGGAGCGGCATGAAGCACATGGCAGATACGCGCCGCATCCGCGTCGGGCTGGCGCAAATCAACACGACGGTCGGCGATTTCGCCGGTAACCAGCGGAAAATCCTGCGGACCATGGAACAGGCGGCGGCTTCGGGCGTGGACGTGCTCACCTTCCCGGAACTGGCCATCTGCGGCTACCCGCCCGAAGACCTCCTGTTCAAGCCCCAGTTCATCGCGGAGAACCTCCGCGTGCTGGAGAAGGTCGTGGCCGCGGCACGGGGCCTGACCGTCGTCATCGGCTTCGTGGACGCGGACCGGGACATCTACAACGCGGCCGCCGTCATCCACGACGGGCAGCAGGTGGGCACCTACCACAAGATGTTCCTGCCCAACTACGGCGTCTTCGACGAGTTCCGCTACTTCAAGGCCGGGGACACGCCGCAGGTCTACGTCATCAACGGGGTGACCATCGGCATCAACATCTGCGAGGACATCTGGTACGAGTCCGGCCCGGACGTCAGCCAGGCCTACTCCGGCGCCGAGCTCATCGCCAACATCAGCGCCTCTCCCTACCACGCCGGCAAGGTGCTCCAGCGGGAGCGGATGCTGGCCACCCGCGCCGCGGACAACGCCGCCGTGCTCACCTTCACCAATCTCATCGGCGGGCAGGACGAGCTCGTGTTCGACGGCAACAGCGCCGTCTTCGACGAGCGGGGCACGCTGCTGGCCCGCGGCACCCGCTTCAGGGAGGACCTCGTCATCGCCGACGTGGACATCGAGAACGTCTTCCGCACCCGCCTCCACGACCCGCGCTGGCGCCAGGGCGTGGCCCGCCGCCAGTCCGAGGGCTGGCGCCCGGTGGAGACCATCACCGTGTCCACGGACTACCAGCCGACGGCGTGTCCGCCGCTGCCCGAGCGGACCTTGCAGGCCCACGACCCCACCGCCGAGATCTACGAGGCCCTCGTGCTCGGCACGCAGGATTATGTAAAGAAAAACGGCTTCGAGAAGGTCATCATCGGGCTGTCCGGCGGGCTCGATTCGAGCCTCGTCGCCGCCATCGCCGTGGACGCCCTCGGCACGGGCAACGTGGTCGGCCTGACGATGCCGTCCCGCTATTCCTCGACCGGCAGCGTCACCGACGCCGAGGCGCTGGCGCGGAACCTCGGCATCCGCCTCATGCAGCTGCCCATCGAGCCCGTCTTCAAGGTCTACCTGGAGACGCTCGCCGGGGAGTTCAAGGGGACCGAGCCGGGCGTGGCCGAGGAGAACCTCCAGGCCCGCATCCGGGGCATCCTCGTCATGGCGCTCTCCAACAAGTTCGGCTGGCTGGTGCTGACCACCGGCAACAAGAGCGAGATGGCCACCGGCTACGCCACCATGTACGGGGACATGGCCGGCGGCTTCGCCGTCATCAAGGACGTGCCCAAGACGCTCGCCTACGAGCTGGCCGCCTACCGCAACACCCTCGGCGCGGCGATACCGAAGGCCGTCATCGAAAAGCCGCCCTCCGCCGAGCTCCGGCCGGACCAGAAGGACACCGACTCCCTGCCGCCGTACGAGGTGCTCGACCCCATCTTGACCGCCTACGTGGAGGACGACAAGAGCATCGAGCAGATCGTGGCGGCGGGCAACGACGAGGCCACGGTGCGGCGCATCGCGCGGCTGGTGGACCTCAGCGAGTACAAGCGGCGGCAGGCCCCGCCGGGCATCAAGATAACGGCGCGGGCCTTCGGGCGGGACCGGCGGCTCCCCATCACCAACCGCTTCCGCAAGGACTGAGCGTATTCATTTCACCCTCACCCCGACCCTCTCCCATCAAGGGAGAGGGGACGTAACGGCTCCTCCTTTGACATAAGTATTCGTTTTTAAAGAATCCTTTTTTCCGGGGCATTTCCGAGCCCGGCCAGCTACGACATTCGTTTTTCGTTTTATGGTAAATCAGCTTCACTGTTGAGAATCGTCCGGCGGTGTCGAACCATCGGGGGACCAGAATTTCGAGAAGTAGTCGCGGATATTTTCCGCAGCTTCTTTCAAGCGGTCCGGGTTGCCTTCGATCTTGTGGCGGGTACGGACGAGGCGGTTGAGGACGTTGGCGGCGCGAATCATGATGAGCATGTGGCGGTCATCCGGGGAGGCGGCGGTCTTCTTGATGACGTGGCGGACGAGGGCAATTTCCTCATCGAGGCCGCGGACGCCAGCGGCGGAGCGGAGGTCCGCGTTTTCCTGCCGGGTGAAGCCGCGGGCGTAGTAGCCGCGCTTGAGGGCGTTGCGGTTACCGGGCTGGCCGCCGCGGCGGCGCCTGGGCCGGTTTTCATCCGTCATCGTGTGTCCCCCCTGGGGCAAGATCCCTCCCGCCTCCCTTTACGAAAGGGAGGCGATCCATCGTGCTGTTGGCCGCAAAGGGCCAGTTCCGGCCGTGCCGGAATCCCCTCACCTTCATCCTCTCCCGCAAGGGGAGAGGAAATGAGGTGCCGGAGCAGCATTATAGAACAGATGTACGGAATAAGTAAAGGGGATTTTGTCGCGTTTTTGGAGCATCTTCTCTGTGGTAAAATCGGATGTATTCAAATTATTATTCACGAATATATACAAGGTGAATAAGAGATGTACACTTATTCGACACTGGAAGACACATCAGTTCAAACATTGTTTCTTGCCTATTTACATGCGTTTGAAGATTTCCCATCAACAAAAACTCTATCCAATGAAATATTTCAAAATATGCTTCAAATAAGGGGATATATTCCAGAAATTTCCTTGGGTGCGTTTGACAAACCTAATCATGTTCTTGCCGGTTTCATTCTAAATGGGTTCAGGACCTGGAACGGAAAGAGTACAGTATATGATATTGTTTCCGGTACTGTGCCTTCATACAGGAGGCAAGGCATAGCAAACACCTTGTTCGAAAAGCTCCAGATATTATTGAAGCAAAAAAATGCGGAGCAGTATTTAACAGAAGTAAAGAAAGACAACACCGCCGCCATAGAACTTTACAAAAAACAAGGTTTTAAAATTCAAAGAGGGTTGTCGAGTTTCAAACTCGAAAAAGAAAAGCACAATAAAACGACATCGGCTCATACGATCGAGTATTTCACAGAGATCAAACAAAACGAGTGGGAACAGATTAAATCATTTTGGGAATTTCAACCATCCTGGGAAAATTCCATTTCTTCAATTACTGCGGTTAAAGGAATCATGAATTATGCTTTAGTATGTTTGGATGATAGTATCATCGGCTACGGAGTGGTTGATAAGAATACTGGGAATATACCTCAGTTGGCAGTACGCAAAGATTACAGGCGCAATGGAATAGCAGGAGGTATCGTTTCAGCTTTGTTTGAAAAGGTGGCAGTGAATCACCTAAATATATCTAATGTAAATGATGCTTACGAAAGTATGAAATTGTTTTTACTTAATTCAGGATTTGAAAAAACAATCAGTCAATATGAGATAATTTTGACTCTTTAGCCGGCCGCCTTTGGCAGACGTGCATGACAGGAGCGGATTATAACGGAAAAACCATCCCCGAGGTTCTTCGCTGCGCTCAGAATGACAGCAAGAGGAACCGGTTTTTCACCCTCACCCCGACCCTCTCCCATCAAGGGAGAGGGTGTTTTCTTCCCCCTCCTCTAAGGAGGGGGACCGTGGGGGAGGTGACCTTTTCTAAGACTATTGCCCCCTTCCCTCATCAAAGGGAAGGGGGTCAGGGGGATAGGTTCACCGCACACCGGAAATCCGGCGCAAACCGGAGGCACGCCAAGCCGCTGATGGATCCCGGGTCAAGCCCGGGATGACGGTGTCCTGGGCGGCGGGCTCTTTCACCCTCGCCCCGACCCTCTCCCATCAAGGGAGAGGGTGAATCGTAAAGGAAACGGATCGTTTCGCTCCACTGGCAATGACACAGGCAACCGGCAACCATTTTCCGTTTTGTTTACCCTGCGTGGTATACTACCTGTGAACGCGTACCCGTGAAGGAAGTCCCATGGACCAGCCCGTCGGCGCGGAGGCCGAGAACAAGCTCATCGCCATCCTGAAGATACTGGCCGAGTCATCGGAGCCGCTCGGCTCCATCACCTTGGCGCGGCTGCTGGAGGACGAGGGCGTCTTCCTGAGCGAGCGGGCGGTGCGCTACCACCTGAAAATCGCCGACGCGCGGGGCTTCACGACGCCGGGCGGCCGGGACGGCCGCATGATAACCCCGGAGGGGCGGCAGGAGGTCAAGGACGCGCTCGTGCCGCAGCAGCTCGGGGTGGTGCGGGACCGGCTGGAGTTGCTCGCCTATTTGACGACCTTCAACCCCGCCCGCCGCACCGGGCAGGTGGCCATCAACACGTCCTACTTCGCCAAGAGGGACTTCAAGAGGGCCCTCGCGGCCATGCGGCCGGCGTTCGAGGTTGGCTTGAGCGTGAGCGGGCTGGTGGCGGTGGCGGAGGCGGGCCGGAAGCTCGGGCCGGCGGCGGTGCCGGCGGGGAAAATCGGCCTGGCGACGGTCTGCGGCGCCACCATCAACGGCGTCCTGCTCAAGCACGGCGTGCCGACGGAGTTCCGCTTCGGCGGGGTGCTGGAGGTGCGGAAGCAGCGGCCGCGGCGGTTCGTGGCCATCACTGAGTACGGCGGGACGTCATCGGACCCGTCCGAGCAGTTCATCCAGGCCCGCATGACCAGCGTGGCGGAGGCCGCCCGGACCGGCAGCGGCAAGATACTGGGGGCGTTCCGCACCATCCCGGCCCCGGCCCGCGAGCCGGTGGCGGCGATACTGGACCAGCTGAAGGAGGCCGGCATCAGCGGGGTCTACGCCCTCGGCAGCACGAGCGAGCCGCTGGCACAGGTGCCGGTGGCGCTGAACCGGGTGGGCGTCATCCAGCTGGGGGGGCTGAACCCGGTGGCGGCGGCCGTCGAGGCCGGCATCGCGGTGGAGAACGCCGCCGAGAGCGGCATGATCGACTTCGAGGCGCTCGTCAGCTACCGGGACGTGTAGCTAGTCCGCGGTCTTCCTGACGTAGACCTTGATCTCCCCGCCGTCTTCTTCCTCGCCGAGGTACTCGTTCCCGGTGGTCTTGGCCCAGGCCGGCATATCCTGCTTGATGCCCTTGTCGTCGGCGACGATTTCCAGTACCTGGCCCTTTTCGAGCTGCTTCATCTTCTGGGCGGTTTTCACGATCGGCATGGGGCAGTAGAGGCCCACGCAGTCCAGCGTATCGTCAGCTTGCATGTTTCGACGTCCTCCCGGCGGAGCGAGCCCGCCTAAATGAACAAGGTGACCTTGGACTCCCGGGCTTCGTTGATGAAGTAGGCGGCGCCGGCCAGCGGGCCGGTCCCCTCCCGGAAGAGGTCCTCGGTGAGGCCCATGACGCCGCACGAGGTGGTGCACGGCATCATCTTGACGCCCATCTCCTGCGCCATGACGATGAACTCGTCGAGGCTCGGCACCCTGTTCTCTTTCATGAACTGCTTCATCATGCCGGTGCCGAGGCCGAACATATGAAACTTGGAGAGCTTGAGGCGCCTGGCGCCGCCGCGGTTCATCCGGTTCATCATCCTGCGCAGGAAGCCCTTGCCGCCGCCGGGGCCCTCGTTCTTCTTGAGGATGTTGAGACCCCAGAAGGTGAAGAACATGGTGACATCCATGCCCATGCTGGCGCCGGTGGTGGCGATGATGAAGGCCGCCAGGGCGCGGTCGAGCTCGCCGCTGAAGACGACGAGGGTCATTTTCTCCTTTTGCGCGGCCGGGGCATCACTATCCGCCATGACTAGTCTCCCTTGTTGCTGGCTTCCTTGAGGTTAGCGTGGCAGTTGGGACATTCCACGCTGTCCCGGGCCACGGAAATGCCGCAGGAAGGGCAGGTCAGGACGGAGAGGCCGCAGGCTTCGCAGTAGGGGAAGGACGCCTCGGAAATCTCCTCGTCGCAGAACGGGCAGTGCCGGTGTTCCCGTACCTTCTTCTCCGCCATGGTTACTTACCTCCCTTGGCCTTGCCGGCCGTCTTGGGCTTGGCCGTGCCTTTGCCCTGCTTGGATTCGTAGTCTTCGATGGCCTTCATGAGCGCCTGGGCGCCGAGGTTGGAGCAGTGGTGCTTGTTCTTGGGCAGGCCGCCGAGCTCTTCGACGACGGAGTTGGGGTTGATTTTCTTGACCTCGTCGAGGGTCTTGCCCTTGGCCATCTCGCTGACGATGCTGGACACGGCGATGGCCGCCCCGCAGCCGAAGGTCTTGTACTTCACGTCCTCGAGCTTGTTGTCCTTCACCTTGATGTAGAAGGTCATCATGTCGCCGCAGACGGGGTTGCCTTCCTCGCCGACGCCGTCCGGGTTCTCTATCTCGCCGACGTTGCGGGGGTTCATGAAGTGGTCCATCACCAGGTCATTATATACCGGCATTACGCGCCTCCTTTGCCACTTTTCTGGAACTTGGCATAGAGCGGAGACATCTGCCGGAGCCGGTCCACGATGGGCGGCATGGTCTCCACGATGTAATCAATATCCTCGCCGGTGTTGTCGAGGCCCATGGTAAAGAGGATGGAGCCCTGGGCAATCTCGTGGGAGAGGCCGATGGCGAGCAGCACGTGGGAGGCCTTGAGGGCCTTCGAGGTGCAGGCGGAGCCGCTGCTGACGGCCAGTCCCTTGCTGCTCAGCAGCATCAGCTGGGCTTCGCCCTCGATGAACTCGGTGCAGAAGCTGGCGTGGCCCGGCAGGCGGTCCCGGAGCGGGCCGGTGACCACCATGTGCTTGACGGCCGGCGGCAGCTCGGCGAGGAGCCGGTCCCGCAGCGGGGTAACCTGCCTGATGCGGGTGTCCATGTCCCGCCTGGCGATTTCCGCCGCCACGCCCATCCCGGCGATGCCGGCCACGTTCTCGGTGCCGCCGCGGCGGCCGCCTTCCTGGATGCCGCCGTCGAGGAGGGTCATGATGCGGGTGCCCTTCTTGATATAGAGCGCGCCGGTGCCCTTGGGGGCGTAGAAATTCATCCCGGCCAGGCTGAGGGCGTCCACGTCCAGGTCCTTGACGTCCACCGGGATGGTACCGGCGGTGGCCACGGCGTCCGTATGGAAGGGCACCTTCATCTCCCGGGTGATGGCGGCTATCTCCTTGACGGGCTCGATGGTGCCGATCTCCCCGTTGGCGTGCATGATGGAGACGAGGACGGTATCCGGCCGGATGGCCTTCCGCACGTCCGCCGGGTCCACCACGCCGTCCTTGTCCACGGGGACCTCGGTGACCTCGAAGTCGAGCTTTTCCAGGGTGGCCGCCGCCTGGAGGACGGAGAAGTGCTCGATGGCGGAGACGACGACGTGGTTGCCCTTCTTGCGCTGCATGAGGGCCATGCCCTTGACGGCGAAGTTGTTGCTCTCGGTGCCGCCGCTGGTGAAAATAATCTCTTCCGGGTCCGCGTTGATGAGGCCGGCCACCTGCTCGCGGGCGGCTTCGAGGGCCTCGCGGGCGGCGTCGCCCCACTCGTGGAGGGAGGAGGGGTTACCGAAGTCATCGCCGAGGAACGGCAGCATCGCCTCCCGGGCTTCCGGGAGCAGCGGCGTGGCCGCGGCGTTATCCATGTAGACCTTTTTCATTTCACATCCCCTTTCCCCGGGCGAGCGCCCGCCCCGGAGGGCCTTCCTACGCTCACTATACAACCGGCCGGGGGCAGGTCAAATGACTTTTATCTCACGCGCCGGCAGGCGGCAGGACGCGCTCCCGGTGGCTGTAGACGTTCATCTTGCCGCCGCGGACGAGGGCGACGAGGGTGATGCCGAGGGCCTCCGAGATGTCCACGCCGAGATTGGTCGGCGCGGAGATGGAGACGAGCACCGGCACCTCCCGGCGGGCCACCTTGTGGAGGATTTCCGAGGTCACCCGCCCGCTGGTGAGGACCATCTTGTCCCGCGTGGGGATATCTTGCAGCAGGCACCGGCCGAAGATTTTATCAATGGCGTTGTGGCGGCCGATGTCCTCGGCGAAGACGAGCAGGCCGTTCTCATCGCAGAGGGCGGCGCTGTGGACGCCGTGGGTGTGCCGGTAGATGGACGAGGTCTGCTGGAACTCCTTGACGAGCGCGGCGATGCGGTCCGAGGCAATCCTGATGCCGGATTCCACCTTGAGGCTGCCCTCGTGGGCGGGGCTGTAGAAGGAGATGCCGCGGCCGCAGCCGGTGGAGATGACCCGTTTGAAGATGACGTCCGGGTCATCGTCAGTATCTTTCACCGTCGTCACGCGGACGACGCCGCGGACCTCGTCCACGAGGACGTCCCGCAGGTCTTCCCGGCCTTCGATGAACCCCTCGGAGGCGAGGAACCCCACCACGAGGTCCTTGAGGTCCTTGGGATAGCAGAGGAGGGTGACCATCTCCCGGTTGTTGAGGATGATGGTCAGCGGGTACTCCCTGACGACGCTGCCGTCAACGCTTTCCGTCCCCTCGGCGGTAATCCTGAGGATGGGGTACGCGACGGTATTGCCGTCCGGCGAGAGCCTGCCGCGGGACTCCGGGATTTCCTGCGTCATGATTTGCCTTCCCTGGCCGGTTTGTAGATGGGAGACATGGCCCGGAGCTTCTTGACGATACCGGGCAAGACCTCCAGCACCCTGTCCACGTCTTCTTCGGTGGTGTCCTTGCCCATGGTGAAGCGGAGCGAGCCGCGGGCGAGCTCCGGCGGGCAGGCGAGCGCCAGCATGACGTGGGACGGGTCGAGGCTGCCGGAGGAGCAGGCGGAGCCGCTGGAAGCGGCGATGCCCATGAGGTCAAGGTTGAGCAGGATGGCCTCGCCCTCCACGTAGGCGACGCCGATGTTCACGTTGTTCGGCAGGCGCTGCGTCGGGTGGCCGTTGATATAGGTCTCCGGGATGGCCGCGACGAGGCCGCTGGCGAGCCTGTCCCGCAGGGCGGTGAGGCGGGGCAGCTCGGTCGGCATCATCTTCCCGGCCAGCTCGGCGGCCTTGCCGAAGCCGATGATGCCGGGAACGTTCTCCGTCCCGGCGCGCCAGCTCCGCTCCTGGGCGCCGCCGCGTATCATCGGGAGGATGGGGGTGCCGGGGCGGATATAGAGGGCGCCGATGCCCTTGGGGCCGTAGAGCTTGTGGGAGGAGATGGAGAGCAAATCAACGCCGAGCTCGTCCACGTTGACGGGGATGCGGCCGGTGGTCTGCACGGCGTCCGTATGGAAGACGACGCCGGCCTCCCTGGCGATCCTGGAAATCTCCGCGAGGGGCTGGATGGTGCCGATCTCGTTGTTGGCGTGCATGACGGAGATAATGGCGGTCTGGGGCGTGAGGGCGGCCCTGACGTCGGCCGGGTCGAGGATGCCGTCCTGCGCGACCGGGAGGACGGTGACGACGCAGCCCTGCTCTTCGAGCGCCTCGGCGGTTTCCAGCACGGCGTGGTGCTCGATGGCGCTGGTGATGATGTGGTTCCTGCGCTGGGCGGCCACCGCCCGGATGACGCCGGTCAACGCGGTGTTATCGGACTCGGTGCCGCCGCTGGTGAAGACGAGCTCGTCCGGCCGGCAGCCGATGAGGTCGCAGATCCGGGCGCGGGCGTCCTCGACGGCGCCTTTCACCTCCTGTCCGTAGGAGTGGATGGCGGAGGGGTTGCCGAACTTCTCCGTAAAGTACGGGAGCATGGCCGCGAGGACGTCGGGGTGGACCGGCGTCGTGGCCGCGTAGTCCAGATATATCCTTTTCATCTCGTTACCTCGCGCCTGGCCGGGGAGTGGGGGCGGGATGGCGGGCGGTCGCATCCCGCCCCGGTCTATTGTACGCCAGTACCGTGGTGCTTGACTATTCGAACGCCCGCTCTTCCAGGTTTTTGAAGGCTATGCCGGCCTCTTTGCCCGGCAGCGAGGCCACCGGCTCGGTGAGGGTGAACTCGCCCTTCCGGATCCAGGACTTGAGCTCGCCGGCGATTTCCCGGGCCCGCGAGTAGCTGGAGAGGGAGGCCGTGGGGACCTTCCTGCCGTTGACGGTTATCTCGCCGCTCTTGAGCTGGGCGTAGTTGACCTCGCCCAGGGTGTCCGGTTTGCGGTTGGGGTAGGCATCGGAGTAGTCCACGACGGGTGCCAGGATGTCCGCGTCCGTCACGGTGGTGTACCGGAGGATGTCCTCGGAGAGGACGGGAATCGGCAGGCCGATGCCCACCATGAGCGTCGCCCCGTAGCCCTGCATGCTGACGCCGCGGAGCCACTGGGCGGTCATCTGCTTGAGGTCGCCGATGACGGCCAGGGTGCCGGAGGGTTTCCTCGGCACGCCGCCGTCGGTGCGGGGCACGCCGGGGTTGTGCTGGGTGCCCTGCCAGGCCACGTAGCCGATGCCGCCGCCGAGGAAGATGCGCGTGCCGATGCCGACCGTCTTGTACTCCGGGTCGTTGAGGAGGGGGGAAAGCTGTCCGGCGGAGCAGTAGTTGGCGTTGGCCAGCTCCGGCTTGAGCACGCCCATGTAGGTGTAGATGGTCTTGGCGGAGAGGTTGACGGCCACGTTGTAGTTCTGGTAGGCGTTGCGGGGGTCGAAGAGGACGGCCTCGTTGACGGCGCTCAGGTTGATGAGCGTGGAGACTTTCCTGCGCGGGTAGCAGTCCGTGCCGTAGGCGCTGGCCTGGAGGCGGACGTCCCTGCCGGCGACGAGCTCCTCGATGACGTGCCCGCCGCCGTAGCTGAACTCGCCGGGGTGGTGGCGGTTGCGCGGGTCGTCGTCCGGGACGGCCGTGCAGCCGATGATGATGTCCACCGCGGCGAAGCCGGTGTAGGCCGGGACGTCGTTGAGGGTAACGTGCCCGCCGCCGAGCTTGATGCGCGGCTTGGAGTGGCCCACGTTGAGGTAGGCGCCGGAGGAGCACATCGGGCCGAAGGTGCCGGTGGTGACGACGTCCACCTCGCGGGCGGCCCGGGCGAGGCCCTTCTCCTTGACGATGTCCAGTATCTCTTCGGCCGTCGCCACGACGGCCTGGCCCTTCTTGATCTTCTCGTTAATCTCGGCGATTGTTTTCATCTATCCTAACCTTTCCGTTGCTGGTTCGTGAGTCAAGAAAGCCCTTGCGGGCGGCGCATGATCCATAAAGGATGCATCACCACCTTCGGGACGCCGGAAAGGGTTCCGGGCCATACTTTCAGTTGACAACCGGCCAGGTTTTTCACCGCGGTTCTCCGTTAAGGGCGGCGGGTTTCCCGGCGGCGCCCCTACCGTTTATTGTAGCAGATATTCTAGGTCTTGTTGTTGGCCAGGACGTCCTGGAAGAGCCAGGTGGAGAGGTAGCGCTCCCCGGTGTCCGGCAGGATGACGACGACCAGCCTGCCCTTGTTCTCCGGCCGGGCGGCGACTTCCAGTGCCGCCTTGACGGCCGCGCCGGAGGAGATGCCGGCGAGGATGCCCTCTTCGCGGGCGAGGCGGCGGGCGGTCTCGCCGGCGTCCTCGTTGGAGACGGTGACGACGTCGTCGATGAGGTCACGGTTCAATACGGTCGGCACGAAGCCGGCGCCGATGCCCTGTATCTTGTGGGGGCCGGTCTTGCCTTCCGAGAGGAGCGGCGAGGAGGTGGGCTCCACGGCCACCACCTTGAAGCCGGACTTCTTCTTTTTCAGCACCTCGCCGACGCCGGTGAGCGTGCCGCCGGTGCCGACGCCGGCCACCAGGATATCGGCCCTGCCGTCCGTGTCCCGCCAGATTTCCTCGGCGGTGGTGAGGCGGTGAATCTCCGGGTTGGCCGGGTTGTTGAACTGCTGGGGCATGAAGGAATCGGGCGTATCCCGGGCCAGCTCCTCCGCCTTGCGGATGGCGCCGGGCATGCCCTCGGCGCCGGGCGTGAGCACGAGCTCCGCCCCGAAGATGGCGAGCAACTGCCGCCGCTCCATGGACATGGTGTCCGGCATGGTGAGCACGAGCTTGTAGCCGCGGGCGGCGCAGACGAAGGCGAGGGCGATGCCGGTGTTGCCGCTCGTCGGCTCGATGATGACGGTGTCCTTGTTGATGAGGCCTTTGGATTCGGCGTCCGTAATCATGGCCACGCCGATGCGGTCCTTGACGCTGGAGATGGGGTTGAAGGACTCCAGCTTGGCGACGACGGTCGCGCCGAGCCCGGCGGCGAGGCGGTTGAGCCGCACCAGCGGCGTGTTGCCGATGAGCTCGGTGCTGTCCCCGGCGATGCCGCGGGTCAGTTTGGGAATATCTATGGTCCTGAAGCGGAGTTTATCTCTACCGGTTTGTGCCATTCTCTTTTTCCTTAAATGAAATACATCTGGGATTGCGACTGGTTTTTCTTCTTCTGGTCTTCCACCAGGTCCTGGAGGGTCTTGGAGCGCAGGAAGGCGTCGACCACGTCATTGAGCTCGCTCCAGACATCCCGCGTCACGCAGGAGCTGGAGCGTGAACAGACTGCAGGGTCGGCCACACACTCGACCGGCGCCGTCGTGCCTTCCAGGAGGTGCATGACGTCGCCAAGGTTAATCTCCTCCGGCTCCCTGGCCAGCGAGACGCCGCCCCTGGGGCCCTTGACGCTGCGGACGATGCCGGCGGCCACGAGCGGCGAGATGAGCTGCTCCAGGTACGACAGGGAGAGCTGCTGCTGCCTGGCGATTTCCCTGAGGAAAATGGGCCCTTCGTCCTTATGGAGGGCGAGCTCGAGCAGCGCCCTGGTGCCGTAGCGTGTTCTCGTGGACAGCTTCATCCGAAAGCTCCGTGACCGGGATTATTGTTGACCCTAAAGGTCAACTTACTAAACAATATCATGTCCGGGAAAGGGTTGTCAACACTCACTCCCCCTTCCGTCCCGAACGGGTTTGCCCCGGAAGTGACTTTTCCGTCATCCTGCGCGCAGCGAGGGGTCCCGGGGCGGCGCGGGAGAGAACCCAGCCGCCCCGGGATCCTTCGGTCGCTTCGCTCCCTCAGAATGACATCGGGGGGAAGGCCCGTCCCGGTTTGCCC
The DNA here is from genome assembly GCA_034430495.1 of Dehalococcoidales bacterium. GTDB lineage: Bacteria > Chloroflexota > Dehalococcoidia > Dehalococcoidales > RBG-16-60-22 > DAOUEG01. The sequence goes on along the minus strand of DAOUEG010000019.1, from coordinate 151 downwards.
TGCTCCCGGCGGCGGGAGTACAATGGGCGCAACGCTTGTCCGGGAGGCAGCCGCCATGGCCGGAAAGTACGACAAGTATTTCCTCAAGAACTACCGCTGGCAGGGGCCGCCCTTCATCATGGGGCCGATATTGCAGCGGATGGACAGCCGG